>NZ_CP119081.1:1418739-1773424 GCF_004524775.2 Helcococcus ovis
GTCTACCTACAGGTGTTCTACCTTCACCACCACCGTGTGGGTGATCTACAGGGTTCATTGCTGAACCTCTTACGTGAGGTCTCTTGCCCATATATCTTGATTTACCGGCTTTACCTAAAACTACCAATTCATGTTCTAAGTTACCAACTTGACCAATTGTTGCTTTACATCTAATATCAACTCTTCTAATTTCCCCGGAAGGTAATCTTACGATACCATATTTTCCTTCTTTACCAGCTAATTGAGCTTCTGCTCCAGCTGTTCTAGCCATTTGTCCACCTTTACCTGGTTTTAATTCGATATTGTGGATTGTTGTACCAACTGGTATATCTTTTAATTGTTTTGCATTACCGATAATAATATCAGCATTTTCACCAGCTTCAACTGTTGCTCCTACTTTTAATCCTTTTGGAGCTAAGATATATCTTTTCTCACCATCAACATAGTGGATTAAAGCTATATTTGCTGTTCTATTTGGATCATATTCTATAGAAGCTACTTTTCCTGGTATATTTTCTTTATCTCTCTTAAAGTCTATAATTCTATATTTTCTTTTATTTCCACCACCTCTAAATCTTGAAGTAGTTCTACCTAAGTTATTTCTACCACCTGATTTTTTCAATGGAGCTGTCAATGATTTTTCCGGTGCTTTCTTTGTAATTTCATCATAAGATAAAACTGACATTGAACGAAGCCCAGCAGAAGTTGGTTTATATTTTTTTATAGCCATTTCATCCCCCTATCTTACATATTTTCGAAAAATTCAATTGTTTTTGAATCTTCTTTTAATGTAACTATTGCTTTTTTCCAGTCAGATTTTTTACCTACTTTATTACCATATCTTGTAGTTTTTCCTAACATATTAATTGTGTTAACTTTTTCTACTTTAACACCATCAAAAATCTTTTCAATTGCTTCTTTAATTTCTGACTTATTTGCTTTTTTACTTACTTTAAATACATATTTTTTTTGTTCCATTAACTCCATTGATCTTTCACTTACTATCGGAGTTAATATAATATCAAAAGGTGATTTCATTATGCGAATACCTCCTCTGCTTTTTTAACAGCAGCTTCTGTAATGATTAATGAATTATGTCTAATTAAATCATATACATTCATGTTGTTTACCACTACAACTTCAACACCAGGAACGTTTCTGAATGATTTATATACATTTTCATTAGCTTCAGCAACAACAACATATGCTGTTTTGTCTGCTTTAATTGCTTCTAATATTGTTTTAGCATTTTTTGTGCTAATTTCATTTAAGTTTAATTCGTTTAATACTATAATTTCATCTTCAACTACTTTTGAAGTTAATAAAGATTTTAATGCTAATCTTCTAACCTTCTTTGGTACTGCATATGAGTAATCTCTTGGTTTTGGTGCAAATACAATACCACCACCTCTCCATTGAGGAGATCTTATAGAACCTTGTCTTGCTCTACCTGTACCTTTTTGTCTCCAAGGTTTTTTACCACCACCACTTACTTCTGCACGAGTTTTAGCTGATTGTGTACCTTGTCTTTTGTTTGCTAATTGATTTTTTACTACTTCATAAACAACGTGTTCATTAATTTCAACACCAAATAAAGATTCTGGTAATTCAATGCTTCCAACGTTATTTCCTTTAATATCTAATACATTAACATTAGCCATATACTATCTCCTTCCTATTTTGATGCTTTTCTAGCTTCTTGAACAGTTACTAGTCCACCCTTAGGTCCTGGGATAGCACCTTTAATAAGTAGTAGATTTCTTTCAAGATCTACTTTAACTATTTCTAGATTTTGTACTGTAACTCTATCGTGACCCATTTTACCCGAGCCTTTTCTACCCTTAAACACTCTAGCCGGATCAGAACCTGCTGATCTTGCTCCTGCAACTCTATGTGATTTTGAACCATGAGCTTCAGGACCTCTACTGTAGTTATGTCTCTTGATTGAACCTTGTGTTCCTTTACCTTTTGAGGTACCGATTACATCTACGATTTCTTTATCATTGAAAACATCTACTTTAATCTCTTGTCCTAGAGTATAATCATCAGTATTATCTACTAAGAATTCTCTTAAGTATCTCTTTAATTCAACATTAGCTTTTGCAAAATGTCCTCTCATTGGTTGGTTTGAATGTTTTTCTTTTCTTTCTTTGAAACCAACTTGAATTGCCTTGTAGCCGTCATTTTCTTCTGTTTTAATTTGAGTAACAACTACAGGACCAGCTTCTACAACTGTAACTGGTGTAACACTACCATTTTCATCGAAAATTTGTGTCATACCAAGTTTTCTTCCTAATAAACCTTTCATTTTTTCCCCTTTCTTACAGTGGATTATGCATTTTGCACAATCATACTAAGTTTTATAGCTTAATTTCTATATCTACACCAGCTGGTAGATTTAATTTTTTAAGAGCGTCTAATGTTTTACCATTTGGGTTAACAATATCGATTAATCTCTTATGTGTTCTTTGTTCAAATTGTTCTCTTGAATCTTTGTACTTATGAGTAGCTCTGATTATTGTTACCTTTTCAATTTCTGTAGGTAGTGGAATAGGACCTGATACGTCTGCACCACTTCTCTTACATGCATCTACGATCTTAGCTGCTGATGAATCAATAACATCATGATCGTAAGCTCTTAATCTAATTCTTATTTTTTGTTTAGCCATTTTTCCTCCTATATTCTTGATAGCCATACTCTCTTCCGGGTGTACTAACCGTTTTAATTAAAAAAAGCGAAGCTATCTCGCTCAAATTTTTATTTGAACTAACTCAGTGTGAATTCCCTTAAACCGCTTAGAAGCAGCGTTTCAAGCAACCTCTCACTTCCTTGCTAAAATTAGTACCTAAATATAATACTAAAAATGATGTTATTTTTCAAGTTATATATTAAAATAATATTATTTTAATATAAAATATTAAAATTTTTTAACATATTATGTAACATCGATTTTTCAATTTATTTGATAATACCTTTCTTTAATATTATATATACCTAAATACAAATTCTGATATAATCATTTTCTAAATCCTTATTGTACATATAAAAAACTGAAATTATATTAAAATTGAAAGCCGTTGCAAAATAACCAAAAATAATTATTTTGCAACAGCTACTAATTTTTATGATTTATTTTATTTTCAGTATTGGCAACTATAACCGAGCAAGTAATATCCCCTGTTACATTTACTACAGTTCTCATCATATCAAGAGGTCTATCGATACCAGCAACTAAAGCAATGCCTTCAACAGGTAACCCTACACTTTGTAAAACCATCGCCAGCATTATCATTCCTGCCCCGGGAACTCCTGCTGTACCTATAGAAGCTAATGTTGCAGATAATATTATTACTAATTGTTGACCAACTGTTAAATCCACCCCAAAAACTTTAGCTATAAATATTGCACATACTCCTTGATAAATAGCTGTCCCATCCATATTTATAGTTGAGCCTAAAGGTAATACAAACGATGTTACAGTTTTTGATACCCCTAATTTTTCAGCTACATTCATCGAAACAGGTAATGTTCCAGAACTCGATGATGTTGAAAAAGCTGTTAGCATCGCAGGGATTACAGTTTTAAAAAATCTTAATGGATTTATTTTTCCTATTAGCTTAACGGATAATCCATAAACTAAAATTATATGTGCTATTGATACAAAATAAGCTACCAATATCAATTTCAATAGCGAACCTATAACAACTGCTCCATTTGTAGCTATAGCAGGTACGATTAAAGCAAATACTCCTATAGGTGCAAGTTTCATAATCCACGAAATTATCTTATACATAGCATTTGCAATAGTTTCAAATATACCAAATACTTCTCTTCCCTTTTCTCCCGATTCCAACAATGCAATGCCTAAAATAATAGCAAAAGTTATAATTTGTAACATGTTCCCGTCCACCAATGACT
This sequence comes from Helcococcus ovis, assembly GCF_004524775.2. Classification (NCBI taxonomy): domain Bacteria; kingdom Bacillati; phylum Bacillota; class Tissierellia; order Tissierellales; family Peptoniphilaceae; genus Helcococcus; species Helcococcus ovis. Next base: position 1,422,659 of record NZ_CP119081.1, read on the forward strand.
TAATCGGATTTGACGGAATAATATTTATAATAGTCTCAGCAATTGTTGGGGCTTTCTTCATTATAACATCAGATTTATTTATAATATTTGTATTCATAGAAAATCCGGAGGATACATTTAATAAATTAGATAAAACCAATCCCAACATCACAGCAATACTGGTTGTAAACATGAAAAATATAATAGTTTTAATTCCAAACCTTCCCAACTGTTTAATATTATTAAGCGATCCGACCCCTACTAATAAAGAACAAAAAACTAATGGTATAACGACCATTTTAATTAGAGCTAAAAATCCATCACCAAATGGCTTAATATATGTAACAGCTATTTGAGAATTCCCTGTCATAGCAATTCCAAATAAGACCCCTAAAATTAGTGCAATAAAAATTTTAAATGGTAGACTAAGTTTACTTTTGTATTTAGTCATAAGCACCTCCCTTAATGATAAAATTTAAAATATTCTATCACTTTTTTAAATAAATGTAAAACATTTTAAAAAACATTGACAAATTTTAAAAATTATAATATATTATATAGGTATTCAATAAATTTATGTGGTGAGTATGGCCAAGTGGCAAGGCACAGGGTTGTGGCTCCTGGTATCGTGGGTTCGAATCCCATTACTCACCCCATGCGGGTGTGGCGGAATTGGCAGACGCGCTAGACTTAGGATCTAGTATCTTCGGATGTGGGGGTTCGACTCCTCTCACCCGCACCATACAATTATATGTTTATAAAAAAGGGTGCTATTACAAAATAACTTTTTTAGTTATTTTGCAATAGCCCCTTTTAGTTGATTAATCATGATAAGAGAGATTTTACTAAAAAATAATTAAAAAAATTATTTTGTAACAACCCTTTTTAAGATTTTTATTAAATTTTAAATATTAAAAAATATTATATATCTTAATAATTAAAACGCTGGCACAACTGCACCTTTGAAGCTCTTTTCGATATATTCCTTAACTTCTTTTGATTGAAATGCTTTTATTACTTTCTTAATTACTTCTTTATCTTTATTAGATTTTTTTACTGCAATCACATTTGAATATTTACTTTCAGACCCTTCAATAATTAATCCATCCTTTAATGGATTTAATCCGGCTTGTATTGCATAGTTTGAGTTAATTACAGCACCATCCTTTTCTTTATACGCCTTAGGTATTAAAGCTGCATCAATTGGTGTGAATTTAATATTTTTTTTGTTTTCTAATATATCTTGTTCTGTAACTAGATTTTTCAAACCTTCTTTAAGCTTTATTAATCCATTTTTTTCAAGTAAGAACAACGCTCTTGAACCATTTGAAGCATCTGCCGGAATTAATATTTCAGCTCCATCCTTAAAGTCATTTATATTTTTAACCGATTTTGAATATAAAGCAATTGGTTCTACATGAACTGAAGCAACACTTACTAATTTTGTATTTTTTTCTTTATTAAAAGTTTCTAAATATGGTAAATGTTGGAAAAAGTTAGCATCTAGTGAGCCATCATTTAATGCTAAGTTTGGTTGAATATAATCATCAAAAACTTTAATTTCTAATTCAATGCCTTCTTCTTTTAATAGTTTTTGTGCAACTTTTGTAATTTCTTCATGAGGAACCGGACTTACACCAATTTTAACTTTTTTCGTTTTATCCAAATCATTTACTTTTGTTCCACATCCTACTAATAAAATAACAAAAACCAATAATAAACTTAATAATTTTTTCTTCATAATTTCCTCCTATATTTTGTTTAATTTTTTTGATAATTTAGTTCCACCATACTGAATTAATTGAACTAAAATAATTATTGTTACAACTGCTGAAAATAAATAGTCAGCCTTAAAATTATATAAACCAAATCTAATCGCCATATTACCTAGCCCACCTCCACCAAGAGAGCCTGCCATTGCAGAATATCCAATTAAATTAATAATTGTAATTGTAATGTCATTTACAATATTTGGTAAAGATTCCGGAATCAATACCTTAAATATAATTTCCGATATTTTACTTCCCATTGATTCTGCCGCTTCGATTATTCCTTTCTCAACTTTTAAGAATGAAGCTTCCAAAAGTCTAGCAATAAATGGAAATGAAGCGAATGTCAGCGGCACTAACGATCCCGTTGTTCCGATACTTTCACCAAATATTAATGAACTTAAAGGCATCAATACTATCATTAGTATTACAAAAGGTACAGAACGCAATACATTAATTAATATATCTAAAAACCTAAATAATGCGAAATTCGGTTTTAAGCCATCTCGTCTTGATATAAATAATAATATGGCTAGTGGAGAGCCTATTAAAAATGCTAAAAATATTGATATTGAAACCATAAATGTCGTTTCTAAAATAGAATTAAATAAAATCTTAATCATCTTTCTCCTCCACTATAACACCCAAACTTTGAAATATTTCTATAGCATTTTTTACACTACTATCTGAACCTATTAATTCTACCTCCAAAAAACCAACTGCTTTTTCACTTAATCTGTTAATTTTACCTGAAAGGATATTTACATCTATATTTGTTTTTTTTATCACTTCACTAACTATTGCTTTTTTTGAGATAGTGTGATTGAAATTCAATACAACATATTTTGAATAAAAATTATTATCTTCATATTCTATATCGTTTTTAGATTCTTCAGCATTTCCTCTTATAAAACTTTTAGTAATTGCATGTTTAGGATTAATAAATAATGCTTCTGTAGTATTTTCTTCAATAATTTTTCCATTTTCCATAACTGCAATCCTGTCACATATATCTCTGCAAACTTCCATTTGATGAGTAATTAAAATAATTGTCAAATTGAATTTTTTAACAGCTTTCTTTAATAAATCAAGTATTACTTTTGTGTTTGCAGGATCTAACGCTGAAGTAGATTCATCAGAAAGTAATATTTTTGGATTTACCGCCAAAGCTCTAGCAATGGCAACCCTTTGCTTTTGTCCACCTGATAATTTTGATGGATATTCATCCTTTTTTGAATTCAAATCTACAAAATTTAATAATTCTTCCACTCTACTTTTTATATCCTTCTTACTAAATCCTGCTATTTCCAAAGGATATGAAATATTTTTATATACTGTTTTTTGATTAAAAAGATTAAATGTTTGAAATATCATAGACATATCTTTTCTTTTTTCATTCAATTCTTTTTTTGATAATTTTACTATATCATCACCCTGTATTTTAATACTTCCGCTATCAGGTTTTTGTAATCCATTGATACATCTAATAAGTGTTGATTTACCGGCACCACTTAATCCTATTATCCCAAAAATTTCACCTTTTGATACTTTCAAACTTACATCATCACAAGCCTTAAAAACACTATTTCCATTTTCAAATGTAACATTTAAATTTTCTATTTTAATCATATCTTTCTCCATTTCATTTATAAGCTAAAGAAATTATAAATACTTTGGAAATCTTAAAGTTCAAAAATAAAAAAATCCCTATATGCCTAAGCATATAAGGACGTCCATTAACGTGTTACCACCTTATTTCAAAATAACTTCACAGCTATTTCCTTAACAAGTAGCGTATTCACTACTTTCTTTTGATAACGGAAAGAACTCCGGATATATCTAAAGTTTCCATTCGATATATCAAACTCCAAGACCATGTTCGTAAATATGCTTTTTAGCTCTCTCAGCAAACGAGCTTTCTCTGTAAAAAATTAATATTTACTACTCTTCTTTTCTTCGTCAGTATTTATAAATAATATACTATTATAATTATTTTTATTTGTCAATCTTTTTATTATGACTTTTTACAATTCTAGAAATTGTATTCATTAACATTTCTATGCCGATAATGTTTTGTCCTCCTCGAGGAATTATTATATCAGCATATTTTTTAGATGGCTCAATAAAAGTATCATGCATTATCTTTACAGTATCACGATATTGATTTATCACTGATTCGAGGCTTCGACCTCTTTTCATTACATCTCTTTGAATCCTGCGTAATATTCTTTCATCAGCATCAGTCTCAACAAATACTTTAATATCCATCATATCTCTAAGTTCTTTATTTTCAAGTATCAAAATACCTTCTACTACAATAACAGGCTTTGGTTTTACCAAAACAACTTCATCAGATCTATTATGAATTGTATAATCATATACCGGCCTGTAAATTTCTTCACCATTTTTTAATTTTTTTATATCCTCTATTAATCTGTCCGTATCAAAAGCACTTGGATGATCATAATTAAGCTCAGCTCTTTGAGAGTAGCTTAGTTCATTATGAGCCTTGTAATAAAAATCATGACCTAATACAACTAAATCATTATCATATTGTTTTTTCAATTTATCAACTATTGTTGTTTTTCCAGATGCTGAGCCACCACAAACACCTATAATTGTAACATTATTCATAAACCCTCTAATTTTTTTTTAATATTTCAATTTCTTTTTCCGTTAATTCTCTATATTGTCCTGAATCTAAAGTTTCATCCAGATTTACATTTCCCATTGAAATTCTCTTTAGATATAAAACTTCCTTACCACAAGATTTCAGCATTCTTTTTACTTGATGATATTTCCCCTCTTTAATGTAAACGTAACATTCATAATTAGAAATAATTTCTAATTTTGCAGGCATTGTAAGATACTGTTCTTTTTCTAAATAAATACCATCTTTAAATTTATCAATATCTTCTTCACTTAGTATATTATCAACTTTAGCATAATATTTTTTATCAACCTTTTTTTTAGGTGATAAAAGTTCATGTGCCAATTTACCGTCATTTGTTAAAATTAATAAACCTTCTGTATCTTTATCTAATCTACCCACAGGAAATATATCCTTATTTTGAAATTTCTCATCTAGAAGATCTAAAACAGTATCGTTATAATCTTTAGTTGCAGAAATATATCCTTGTGGTTTATTCATCATTAAATAAATGTATTTTTTATATATAATTTCATGATTTTTAAATTTAATCTTATCTTTATTTTCATCAACTTGTTGAGTAGATTTCAAAACTACTTTATCATTTAACAAAATCAAACCATTTTTAATATATTGCTTAACTTCTTTTCTCGTACCTATTCCACTATTAGATAAATATTTGTCTATTCTCATATTTTATCCCATTAAATTTTTTTCATTGCTTTTGAAATTTTTTTATAAACTAAAAAAGTAACTATTGCATTTAAGGTTCCTTTTACTATATTAAATGGTAATACAGATAAAACCATTAAATCATAATAATTTTTCACAATATTATATGATTTTGGTACAAATTTTACAAAACCGTCTACCCGTATATGAAAAATTTTTGCATAAATTGGAAATATTACAAAATAATTTGAAAACGTAGCTATAAAGCTCATCCCAATTATGCCAAATACTAGACCTAAAATAGCTGCTTTCCTAGTTTTTTTACACCAATAAATTAAGGATGAAATAACTACAAATGTAACACCAACTATTGTATTTGATAACTCTCCTACATAAGCTGTAGTAGTACCATTTAACATTAGATTTATTAAATTTTTTAATATTACAGTTATCCCCCCTAATACCGGTCCTAATGTAAAACCACTTAAAAGTGTTGCTACATCGCCAAAATCTACCGTCATAAATGATGGAGCTATAGGTATTGGAAACTTAAATAACGCAAGTAATCCTGCCATAGCTGCAAAAATTGATATTTTCACCATATTATTAATTGAAAAAATTTCAATCTTATTTTTAATTACTTTCATAAAATCCCTCCCTAAATATCTTTTTGGAGCAATTTTAAAAATAAATCACCCCGATACTTCGGGGCATTAAAAAACATAACTAATAACAGTATTTAAAATACCGCCAATTAATATACCTTCTTTCATCCAGACTATACTGTCGGTATCGGAGTTTCACCGATTCTGCTTACGCTCGCGGACTTTACCGCCGGTAGGGAATTACGCCCCGCCCTGAAGATCTATAACTATATGTTATCACTATTATATATTATTATCAAATTATTTTTTCTATCATACTTTAATTTTATATCTTAATTTTTTTATATATAATATGCTATAATCTTGTATAGAGAGGTTAAGATGAGAAAAACTACAATTATTTTAATGGTAATAACATTATTATCCAAATTAACAGGACTTATTAGAGAGCAAGCTTTCGCTTATTTTCTTGGAACAAACAGTATTATGGATGCATATAGCACAGCTTCCACTATTCCATTTATTTTATTCGGGTCAATTTTGACATCATTGGTAGCAGGCTATATACCGATTTATACTGAAATAAAAACAAAACACGGAGAAAATAAAGCAAAATTATTTACATCAAATTTATTAAATATTATTATGCTTATCTCAACAATATTTATAGCAATTATTATATTCATAGCTCCTATACTTGTATCAATATTTGCACCAGCATATTCAGGAGAGAAAAGAGAAATAAGCATACAATTTACGCGTATTTTTGCATTTTCACTATATCCAACGATGATTTCAGCAGTATTCATTGCATTTTTACAAATGAAAAACAGATTTATAATAGCTGAAACTCCTGGGATAATTATGAATTTTTTTCATGTAATTACTTTAATTATTTCTATAAAATTAAAAAATTACTACATAATAGCTTACGGAATATTAATTACAGAATTTTTAAAATATTTCTTATTCCCTTCAGCTATAAAATCTGAATATTATTCCCATAAAATAATTTTAGATTTTAGGGATAAATATATTTATAAACTAATTAAATTTGCTATACCACTTTTAATTTCAATATCGGCAATGGATTTATTAACTATTACTGATCAATCATTAGCTTCAATAATAATGCCAAATGGTGGTGTTTCATCAATGAAATATGCAACTTTAATATTTCAAATAATATCCGGTGTTATAATTGTATCAATTACAACATCAATTTATCCTTCTATGAGTAATCTTGCAAGTCAAAATAGAATTGAAGAAATGAAAAAAACTATGATGAGTGGTTTGACAGCATCATATATACTTATTATTCCTTCAATGATTGGTATTATGATTTTATCTAAACCATTGGTAAAAATATTACTTGAAAGAGGTGTATTTAATAAAGAATCAACTACTATTATTTCAGGAGTTTTATTCTTCTATGCACCAACCATTTTAGGATTATCTATCAAACAAATAGTAAACAGAGGATTTTACTCTCTTCAAAACACTAAGATTCCTATTTATGCTACACTTATACAAGTAGTATTAAATATTGTTTTAGATGTAGTTTTATCATATTTCTGGGGACTAAACGGATTATCTATCGCTACAGCAGTAGCATCTATTTCAGCAGCTTCATATGAAATATATTCCTTCAGAAATCACTACGGAAAAATTGAATTTAAGTTGTTTTTAAATAAAATAATTAAAATATTAATAATAAGTATTATCATGGGAATATTTACCATGTTAATTTACAATTCAATACAGAATATAAACTTTATATTAGCTTTATTAACTTCGATAATTATGTCAATAATAATATTTGGCATCCTAATTATTTTCGCAAGAATTCCCGAAGTAATGGAAATTGTAAATAAGTTATATCATAGATTTATAAAGAAGGTTAAGTAGAATGTTAAAAAAATTATTTAGTGCAGATTGGAAAAATATTTGGTTAGTTTTAAGAGATATGTCGAAAAGATCCGGTCGAAATAAATTAGATTTATTTATAGATATGTATAAGTCATACAAAAATGATGGAAATACATGGATGACATATTACAGCAGTAATTTTGACAGAGTTAAGGATAAAGAAATTAGAAATAGTTATTTTACCCTGTATAAAGATAATAGTAAAATTTATAGAGAATTTATAAATGAAGATTCATACAAATACCTCACAGATAAGGATGAATTTGTTGAGGAATATAAAGAATTTTTAGGAAGAGATTTTTTAAATCTAAAAAAAGCAAATATTTCAGATTTTAAAATTTTTGCAAGTAAATATAATGTAGTATTCGCCAAAGATCCTTTTTCTTGTGGCGGAAAGGGAGTAGAAAGAATAAACATTAAAAATATAGATAACTTGGATGATTTATTCAATAGACTATTAAAAGAAAACAAATATTTAGTCGAGGAAGGCATTGAACAACACGAAGAAATGAATAAACTTTCTTTAAACTCAATTAACACTATTAGAACAGGTACAGTAATTAACAAGCAAGGTGAAGTTAGTATAATATATATGGTTTTAAGAGTTTCTCAATCAGATAGTTATCTTGATAATGGCAGCTTAGGAGGATATTGGACTTTATTATCAGAAAATGGAGTTATAGATAAGCCCTTATATACGAATATTCCTCTAGAGTCAATAATTACCAAAAATAGATTGACAGGATTTGATTATATGGGATTCAAAGTTCCTATGATAAAAGAATTGAAAGAATTAGCAACTAAGGCAGCCGGCTTACATAAAGAGCTTAAATACATCGGATGGGATATTGCAATTTCAAAAAATGGTCCTCTTATTATAGAAGCTAACGAATTCCCGGGTCCAGATTTATTCCAAGCATATGTGCATATGAAAGACGGAAAGGGATTTGTAAAGGTTTTTGAAGAAAAAATGGGGATTAAACTTAGATAAAATGGAAAAACAGGATTAGAAATTAGGAGATTTCTGATCCTGTTTTTTACAAAGATTAACAGAGTATTAAAAATTTTTTTGAGACTGTGTCTTTGATTTTATTAAATTCTTAATTAAATATCATTATACACACGAATAGTAATACAGATACATTATAAATCAACACTAATTTATTATAGGTGCTTCTTTTCATATTTTAAATTTAATTATTATCAAGTATATATATGTTTTAGGGTTAATGTCTTTTAGGCTTATAAATAGAAATTTGCAACTTAATTAAATTACCTCTCAAAAATTGAAAATCGCAAAAATGAGATGTAAATAAGTTACATCTTATTTTTGCATTTTTTAACTTTTAGGTGGTAATTTAATTAAATAATTTATTCTATGTAATTTACTACTATTACTAATAAAAACACAAATAGAACAGCTTTACTACTATAGTTTTAATGAATGCTATAATGATTAATTGAGACAATGATATAACTCATATAATTTATGAATATTTATTATCAGAAATAATGAATTCTATTAGAAAAAAATCTGCTATAAAACAACTATAAAGTTGTTTTATAGCAGATTTTAACTTCTACCTCAACTTAATCCCCAATTTTTCTTCAAAAAGTTTAACTTTACCTTTCCCATCTTTCATATGAACATGGGCTTGGTAGAGTTCTGTGGTTGGAAAATCGTTGCCTTCTATTAGGATTGGTCCTTTTTCAGTAATAGCAATATCCCATCCTACGTATTTTAGATCTTTACATATAGAAGCAGCTTGTACAGCAAGGTCTTTTACTTTTTCAAAGTATGGTATCTTAAATCCAATATAATTAAATTTAGTAATTGGGTTTATCTCAATTATATCTTCCTTTGGCAAATCTCTATATAAGGGTTTATCTATAACCCCATTTTCATTTAATAAAGTCCAATACCCTCCCTGACTTGCATTATCTAGATAGCTGTCATTTCCAGATACTCTTAACACATTGTATAATATACTTATATTTCCGTCTTTATCGATGGCTGTTCCTATTCTAACAGTATTTAGTGAATTTAAAGATAATTTTTTCATTTCCGGATGTTGAATTACTGATTGTTCTAAAATTATTTTTCCATCTGATAACAATCTTTCATATAACTTATCCACGCTATCATTTTCACTATAAACCACTCTCTCTACACCTTTACCACCCATTAACACAGGATCTTTAGCAAAAAATATCGGATTTCTTTGAATAAACGATTTAAATTCATCAAGATTACTATCTTCTAAATTAATTATTTCTCTACCTAGAAATTCAGTAAATTTTTTATTAAATTGCATCTTATCCTTAAGATATTTAATATTCTCTTTTTTTATAAACTCTCTATAAATTTTACTATTATCACCATATTGAGATAAAAAAGTCCTTCTAATTTCTAAATTTTTTACTCTATCAAAATTGTAAGTGTAATAATTTAACCATGTATATCCATACTTTTTATACATCTTATACATATCAACAAATATATCTATTCTCAATCTTTTAGATCTTTTAGACATATCATTTAATACAGTTAATATACCTTTCCAATTAGAATTTAATATTTTTTTAATCATATGACCTCTTAAAATAGTTTAATCTTAATGAAACTACTAAATAAAAAACCCTTGTAATACATTAACTTATTAAACTAAAAATATTATTTTTTTGATTTCTTGTATTCTAAATACTCATCTAAAATTTGTGCTGTAAAATCTCCTAATGCAGGTCCATATTGTCTTTGGTTATTTACAGGATATGCATTTAATTCAATGAATACAGGTTGATTATTTTGATCAACTGCAAAGTCCCATCCTATATATCTGGCGTGTGAAAATCTAGGGTGTAATTTTTTTGCAAGAGCTAATGCTTCTTTAAATCCTTCTAGTTTTTCAGATTTAAAATCTTCTGTGGTAAATAATTTTTCGTGAATTTTAGCTTGTTTTGACATGTATCCATCTTTATCTAAAACTCTAGATATGCCTCCTCTAGCCATATTATCAACAATAGAACCCTCTTGACCATATCTAACAATAGAAGATACAAACTCAACTTTATCATTAATTAATAATGTTGTAATTCTAAATGTATTAACACTTGATTTATTAAGTCTATTCATTTGGTCTGATTGTTTTACCAACTCTTGAACAATAAAATCTCCTAATTTTACTTTTTCTTCAAAAAGTTTTTTTGCCTTTTTTTCATTATCAGTAAAATTAAGTATTTCAACACCATTACCTTGCATATCATCTGAAGGTTTTACGATAACTTTCCCTTCTTTTTTCAATGTTTGTAATGCTTCTTCTTTAGTTAAAAACTCATTATTTTCACTTACAAAAAGTTTATTTTCATATTTTAATACAGCTCTAGGTCTATTTACATCATGCAACATTGAATCTAAAAATATTTTATTTTGTAATTTTTCATCAAAATTTACATCATTTAAGAATTTATATAAATCAGTATAAAAAAAGTCATCAGGAATAAAATGAGGATTAAATTTCTGGTCTTTGTATCCAAAAAATTGAAACCATCTTATATCAGGCTTCATTCCGTATTTTTCCCAAAATGGTAATACAACTTTTTCATATTCCTCTTTTGAACCTTCATAATACTCATAATCTTTCATATTTTTATTTAGTATATCTCTTTGTCTTTTTCTATATACCATATATCTTAGTTCTAATAACAGTTTATTAGCAAAATTAGTAATATTCACCATACTTTCCTCTCAAAATATCTTAAATCTATATTTTATTTTTTTTGTTTTCAAAATACTCGTTTAATACTTGTTCTGTATATTTTCCAAATGTTCCATGGCCATCTTCTCTTTGATTATCTCCAACATATCCATTTAATTCAATTAGAACCGGTTCATAATTTTCATCAATCGCAAAGTCCCATCCAATTATTCTTAAATGTGGAAATTTTTTATGATATTGTTTTGCTAATAATTCGACTTTTTCATATCCAATTAATTTTTCTTTTTGAATTTTATTGCCATTTACATCAAAATCAACTTTTCTATCATTTACAAACTCGTAATCTTCTAAGTATCCTTCATCATCAATAGGTCTGGATTTTCCCCCACTAGAGTAATTATCAACCAAAGCCCCTTCAGCACCGATTCGCAAAATCTTTGATAAAACAACAACCTCGTTATTTATAATAAAAGTCATTGGTCTAATAGTATTTACACTTGAAGGATTCAACTTATTCATTTGTTCAGATTGTTTGATTAATTCTTGAGCAACAAAATCTCCACCTTTAACTTTTTCTTCAAATTTTAATATCGCTTTTTCTTCATCAGAACTAAAATCAATTAAATCTATTCCTATACCCTTCATTTTATCTGAAGGTTTGATTATGATCTTACCATATTTTTTTAAAATATTAATAGCTTCTCTTTTCGATACTAATTTATCTTCCTTCGTTCTATAAAACCCATGAGCATATTTAATAATTGTATTTGCTTTTTTTGCTTCTGGTAAGAAATATTCAAAATAAATTTTATTATCTAAAAATTCATCATATCTTGAGTCATTTAAGAATCTATTTAATTCTGCATAATAAAAATCATCCGGTATCATATATGGATCAAATTTCTGTTTTTTATATCCGGAATATTGAAACCATTTTTTATCCGGCTTCATTCCATATTTGGACCAAAACGGAACTACAACTTTATTATATTCTTCATCAGAACCTTCATAATATCCATTTTTTTCCATTTTATATTTTAAATAACTTCTCTCTTTGTTTTTTAATTTTATAATTCTTAACTTCTCTTGTAATCTTACAAGTTTACTTCCAAAAGTATTTTTTTTCATCATTTTCACCTTTTAAATTAAATTTCAAAATTTAATAACAGTATTTTATTAATTTCAAATAATTTTATAATGTTGTCTTTGAATCCTTAAATTCTTCTAATCTTATATTAAAAGCTTCTTTCATTTCTTTATAATACTCCAATTTTGGATTTTCTACAAAATTTTTCATGAAATCTATTGTGAAATCAGGATTCATAATCAATAGCGGTCCTATTAAGTATGTTCCATAAAAGTTTTTGTAATGGATACCTTCATTTTTAGTTTCTTTATCCATTCCAAGTCCTCTTATTGTTTCAAATAAATACGGCACATTAGCCTTAATTGGATGAGCATATGTGAATTGTGTCTTAAATCCAATTATTTCTATATCATTTTTATACTTTCCATGATATAGCGAATTAATACGGCTCATCATCTGTCTTTTTGCATAATAGGAAAATATACCCAATCCATTTATTTTTTCACCGTTATCTTTTTCGATATATTCAAATAATACTTCCATAGCATTTCCAATAAACAAAAATATATTTCCTTCTTCAATCTTTTCATTTATTTTAGCTTTATAAGGCAGCCATTTTTCTATAATTTGTTCTTGATATTTCTCAGCCATAGGTCCTAAATAGATTAAATCTATTTTTTCTGTTAAAAATCTGGGTTTTTCTGTAATATGTGTTTTTACCAATTGAGCATATGGAAATATATTTCTTATAAAGTCTATATGTCCCATTTCTCCAAATAAATTTGCAATATCAGGATATAATACTTCTATTTTCATTTTTCTAACCTCTCTTGCAATATATTTTCTATTTCTTTTTTTACTTTACCTGTCAAATCTAATGTATCAATATCATTTAGTAAAAATATTGTATCAATATTGTCATAATCTATTGCTTGAGCCACACCATTCCAACCTTCAATACTTACTATCTTATCCTTTTTAATGCCGGATAATAGCAATGCTACTTCTTGATCCTTAAATCTCTTACCACATGTAATATATTGTTTTATATTTTCTGAATCTTTTAAGTATCTAAAATCTAAATCGTACAACCATGATGTGTTTTCAGAATTTTTATAGCCTATATCATGTTTCGAATTTCCAAAAATAACAGCTATATTTCCTGATTGCTTTCTAATATAATCGAAAGTTCTCGATGCAGATATTGGGTTTATTGCTTTAGCCATTATGTAAACTAATCTTGTATTTCCAATCATACAATCATTATATCTGGATTTAACTACTTCAACATCTTCAAAATTTTCACTTAACTCACTCATAGAAAATCCCGTTTCACTTAAGACCGAAATAGCCGCTAATAAATTATACAAATCAACAATATTACTGCTTTGTAAATTAAATTTGTATTCTTTAGTGTCATGTTCGATTACTGCAACTCTATTTTCTAAATCTGCACTTTTAACTAAATAGTCTGATTTGAAATTTTCAAACCCACAGTTATCGCAATGATATCTACCAATATGATTATATCTAATAAATTCAGGAGTTAATCTGTGATTACATTTCGGACAATTTTCTATATCTTTTATCCTAGAATTTCTTTCCTCTTCTTCTCCATCAAGTAAATTAATTGAAAAGAATGTCTTTTCTCTATTCTTATCTAATAATGAGCTTATCAAATCATCTGAATTTAATATCAATTTAGTTTTTTCAGATACGGAATCTTCTAAAATATTAAAAATATAATCTGCATGAGCATTTCTCTTTGATGAATCCCTAAAAAGATTTGTTACAATCAAATAATCAGGTGTAAAATACTCATAAACTCTATATGATGACCTCTCATCAACTTCTATGATTCCATATTCATAATCTAAATTTCCCTTTAAATCTGAAAATTTAATAAACGATGCTATTATACCTTCAACCGTATTTGATCCATAATTATTGTGAATAAAAGAAATATTTTTCTTTTTCAAAAAATCAGAAATCATATTTGCAGTAGTTGTTTTTCCATTCGTTCCTGTAAGGGCTATAGTAGTTTTAGGCACTTTCATATATTTTAATATATCAGGACACATTTTATATGCTATCATTCCCGGTAAATATGTAGCTCTTCTACCTATAAAATTCATAAATTTAATTATAAATTTAGTACTCCACAAGGCAACATAAAATCTAAAACTTTTTTCCATAATCTGCCTTTCATTTGTTATTTTTTTAAACATAAACATTATATAACATTTAAATATATATGGCAATTAAAAATTATAAATTTTCATACATATTTACATAATGATTATTTTTTGTTTCACTAGGATTCATATCATTAAATAATCGGCTTGTTAAATATTTTGCTGAATTATATCCTAAATTCTTTTGTCTTAAATTTCTAACGGCAACTTCTAGTATCATAGCAATATTTCTACCAGGTTTTACCGGAACAGTTAATTTTGGGACTTCTACACCTAAAATAAAGTCAGAATCATCTTCTAAACCTAATCTATCGTATTCTTTATTTTCATCCCATTTTTCAAGTTCTATAACTAAATCAATCCTAGAATCAATTTTAACAGACCCTACACCATATAATCTTCTAATATCTAAAATTCCTAAACCTCTTATTTCCATAAAATGTCTAATGTTTTCAGGAGAAGTACCATATAGTTGGTTATCTATCTTCTTAATATCTACCACATCATCCGCTACAAGTCTATGTCCTCTGATTACTAAATCTAAAGCTGTTTCAGATTTTCCTACAGACGATTGTCCTTTTATTAAAACTCCGGAACCATAAACTTCCATTAATCCGGCATGAATTGTTAATTCTTCAGCTAAATGCTTTTCAAGTGACATACTCAATTTACTGATTAATTTTGTTGTAGCATATTCAGAAATAATTAAAGTTTTATTGTAATAGTTTGCTAAATCTAAAATATCTTGTGTAACTTCTCTATTGTATGAAAAAATTATACACGGAATTTCTTCTGATAAAATCCCTCTAAATCTTTCATATCTTAATTCAGGTGTCATTTGCATGTAGTAGTTATATTCTACGTTACCAATTATTTGAATTCTTTTATATGGAAAAGCCTCCATAAATCCTGATAATTGTAACCCGGGTCTATTTACATCCCCATTTGATATTTCAATTTTTTCATAATCCTTTGCAGGCATGATTACTTTCAAGTCTAATTCTTGTACTAATTCTGATAATTTAACACTTTTAGCCATTTTTCTCTCCAAAATATTTTATAATATTGTTCGCCACACTTTCATTTATATTTTCAACCTCAATTAAGTCTTCTTTTGTTGCATTTTTAATATTAGAAATAGAGCCAAACTTTTTTAATAATGATAAAATTCTTTTTTGCCCTAAACCTTGAATATTTTTAAGTTCAGATTCAAACATTTTTTTCTTATGAACTGTATTGAAATAATTTATTGCAAATCTGTGCACTTCTTCTTGAATACCATATAAAAATCTATAAATCGCCGTATCATTTTCTATCGGTATTTCTCTATTTTCATAAATTATTGCACGGGTTTTATGTTTATCATTTTTCACAAGTCCAATAACTTCAATATTTTGATTAAATTCCTTTATAACTTGTAATGCAACATTTACCTGACCTTTACCCCCATCCATTATTATAAGATCAGGTTTTTTAGAAAATCCGATATTAGTATCATCACTTATAAGTCTTTTTAATCTTCTGGTAAGTACTTCCCGCATTGAACCATAGTCATCCGGTCCTTCAACAGTTTTAATTTTAAATTTTCTATAGTCTTTTTTAGATTTTTTTCCTTCTTGATAAACAACCATTGAACCTACAGAATCTACACCGGATATATTCGATATATCATATGCCTCAATCCTATCAATAGGAAATATACCTAAAAATTCTTCAAGCCTCTTTAGTCCTAAATTTTTATTTTTTTCTCTATTATCCATTTTCTTTAGATATTCTAACATCATTTTTTTGGCATTTTTTGTTGCCATATCTAAATAACTTACTTTTTCTCCACGCATTGGAACTCTTAAATTGACTTTTGAACCTCTTTTTTTTGTAAGAACTTCTTCTATTACCTCATAATCCTCAGGTAATTCCAATAAAATTATCTCTTTAGGAATATATGTCATATCAAAATAAAATTGTTTCATAAATGATGACAAAATTTCAGCATCATTATTATCAAATTCATTTTCAATGATAAAATGCTCTCTATCAACAATTTTACCATTTCTCATAAAAAATACTTGGATAGTTACATAATTTCGTGCCCTAGATAAAGATACTATATCCATATTTTGGGCACTTACACTTGTAACTTTTTGTCTTTCCATTAGACTTTCAATATTTATTATATGATCTCTGTATTCCTTGGCTCTTTCAAATTCTAGGTTTTTAGAGTATGATAACATCTTTTCTTCTAATTCTTTAATAAATTCTTTTACATTTCCTTTTAAGAACTCTCTTACCTTATCCACATTTTTCATATATTGTTTTTGGTCTTTATAGTCATGATTAGGATCATTGTATTTATATAAAAATTGCTTTAGGGAAGGTCTCTTAATACTATTATAATTTTGTTCAATTTTATCAACTCTCAACTTAAACGTATTTTGCAAAAGTCTTATTACATCATTTACAGCATAAGCATTTGGATATGGCCCAAAATATTCATTTTTATCATTTTTTACCTGTCGAACTTTTTCTATCCTTGGAAAAGCCTCATTTGTAAGCATTATATATGGGTATTGTTTATCATCTCTTAATAAAATATTATAATGTGGTCTATGTTCTTTAATGAAATTAGACTCTAATACAAGTGCCTCAACTTCATTTTCAACAATGATATACTCAAAATGGTCAATTTTCTCAACCATTTTAAGTACTTTCATTGATTTATTTTTTTCTCCATTAAAATATGATCTAACACGTTTTTTTAAATTTTTAGCTTTACCCACGTATATTATATTGTCATCCTTATCTTTCATCAGATAAACTCCAGGCAAATCCGGCAACCTTGATAAATCATATCTTAAATCATTCATTATAATTCTCTTGTAATCTTTCTTAAATAAATTAAATCATCACCATCTAATTCTTTAGATAATCTATTGTAACATTCTTCATTATAGCTATTTAACCAATCTAATTCCCAAGCTTCCAATAATTCTTTTAATACCGGTCTTGTATCAATTGGCAAATATAATAATGTTTTAATTTCTAGCATATTTGGCTCTTGAGCATCTTCAACATACACAATATTTTCTATTCTTATACCATGTGCCCCCTCAATATATAGTCCCGGTTCAATAGAAAATATCATACCTTTTTGTAAAACTACACCATTATCTTTTTTTGAAATGCTCATAGGCCCTTCATGAACTCCTAAAACGAATCCTACCCCATGACCTGTACCATGATTAAAATCTAGTCCATATCTATATATAGGATTTCTTACAATTGAATCTAAAAAATATCCTGTAGAGTTGTTTTTAAATTTAGCTGACAATCCTGCAATAAATCCTTTTAATGTTAATGTGTAATGTAATTTTTCATCATATGTAAGTTCCCCAAGAGCAATAGTTCTAGTAATATCTGTTGTCCCTTCTAAATATTGAGCTCCACTATCTACTAAATATAAACCTTTTGTTTGTAGTGTTGCAGGTATTACCTTTTCAGGGTCATAATGCGGCATTGCAGCATTTGCTCCATAAGCAGAAATAGTTGTAAAACTCGGTTCAATAAAGTTTTCCTGTTGTTCTCTAAAACTTAGTAACTTTTTAGCTGCAAATACTTCGTCAATTGCTCCTGATTTCACACCTGTTTCAACCCAATTAAAGAATTTAGTCAATGCTATAGCATCTTTATGAAATGCTTTCTTTTCATTTTCAATTTCAATTTCATTTTTAATCATCTTCATCAATGTAGTTAAATTTATGCCTCGTTTTATTCTGACATTCTTATTAATACTTTGATAGACTTTTACATTTGTTCTATTAGGGTCTAAATAAATTGAATTGGAACCTCTTATTTCATTTAACACATTAAAAATAGCATCATATCTATATATGTCAATATTATTAGCTTTCAAATATTCTTTAACTTCTAAATCTATTTTATTTTCATCAATAAACAATATTGCATTTTCGTGACTGATTAATGCATACGAGAAAAATACCGGTGTAGCATATATATCATCGCCTCTTAGGTTAAATAAATATGCTATATCTTCTAAAGCACCTATAAATCCATAATCACAATCTTTTTCTCTTAATCTTTTTCTAAATTCTTTTAATTTTTCAGAAACTGACTTTCCAGTATATTTTTCATCAAAAATCCAAGCTTCCGATTTTGATAATTGCGGTCTATTTTCCCATATATTTGAGATAAAATCTACATCTGTAATAAGTAGTCTATCTCCTAATTTATCATTAATTGCATCGTATTGAGCTAATGATAAACATCTCCCATCAACTGCAACTTTTCCAAATTGAGATACTTCTTCATTTATAAATGTCAAATAATCTATATCCTCTCCCATTCTGTATAATTTAAATGGAGAATTCTTTAATTCATTTTCAGCTTGTACGAAATATCTACCATCAGTCCACAATCCAGCTTTATCTCTTGTTATTACCGCTGTGCCTGCTGAACCGGTAAATCCAGAAATATATTCTCTTGTCTTGTAATAATCTGATAAATATTCTGATTGATGAGGATCAGATGTTGGTACAATATATGCTTCAATATCTCTATCCATCATTAAATCTCTAAGATTATCAACTCTATCATAAATACTCATAATTTTTACTCCTTTTTTAATACTATATATTCTATTATACATTAGTATAAAAAAAATGACTAGAATAATTGAGCATTTTCAACATTCCAGTCAAAATATTATTTAAATTTTTCTAATTTTAAAGCTACAGAAACAAATATTGCCAAAACTAAAACTATTAATCCCGGAATTAACCATCCTAGACTTTGCTTAAATAAAGGTAATTGTTTTACAAAATTTGTTAAAATTGGTATTTCAATCTTAGCTACTAATAAACCTTCAACTACGGATATTAATGACACAACATAAATTGTTGCTTTGTATGCCAATTTACTAAATCCTAATTTATCATGAAATAATGTTAAAATTATAAGTGTCAAAGATATAGGATAAATTGATACTAATACAGGAACAGATACAGCTAATATTTTATTTAATCCAAAATTAGCTACAACAAATGAAAATGCTGAAAATAATAAAGTCCATTTTTTATAACTAATTTTATTATTTGTCAGTTTCGCAAAATATCCACTACCACTTGTTATTAATCCAACACATGTTGTCAAACAAGCCAATGTAAATATAGAAACTAATAATATTCCTCCAAAATTACCAAATACTTTATTTACTGTTATAACTAATACTTGAGCTCCATTTTCCACTCCGGATGTTATTTGCCCTGTAACCATTCCGATATATGAAAGCATTGCATATATTATAAATAAAACAGTTCCCGCTAAAAATCCAGCTTTTACAGTATATCTCATAATATTTTTATCATCTTTTACATTAAATGATTTTATAGCTAAAGCAATCACTAAACCAAAATTAAGTCCTGCAATTGCATCCATTGTATTATATCCTTCTAAAAATCCTTTTACCGGTGCATTTGATATATAGGCATCAGCTGGTTTAGTCGGCATATTTATTCCTGATATTATTACACCGATAAACATAAATAAAATAAGCACTAATAAAGTAGGTGTCAGCACTTTTCCAACTCTATTTACCAACTTACTTGGATTTAATGAAATTAAAAATGCTGATAAAAAGAAAAATAATGTATATAAAAGCCTTAAAGAAAATATATTAACTCCCTCCGGTAAATACTGTTGTACTGCCATTTCAAATGGTAAACTACCTGCTCTTGGTATCCCTAGTCCAGGTCCTATTGATAAATAAATCAATGATGTAAATACCAATGAAAACACCGGTCCGACTCTATTTGCTAAATTTGTTAAACCCGATGTCTTTGCTACGGCTATTACAGCTAAAATTGGAAATACAACAGCAGTTATAGCAAAAAATAATAAACTAATAAAAGTTAAATTTCCTGCTTGATGTCCTAGCATTGGAGGAAATATTAAATTTCCCGCCCCAAAAAACAAACCAAAGAGCATTATACTAACGCTTAAAAATTGATTTTTTGATAAACTTTTCTTCATAATCTTCTCCTAAAAATTTTTATATTTAAAATAAAAAATCCTTTGCTATTTCCAGCAAAGGACGAAATAATCGCGGTACCACCTTTTTTCTTCACATAGTGAAGCACTTATAACATCTAACAATGTCAGGTATTTGTAACGTAAACCACTACGAAAAATCTTAATTTTATAATAATTTCAGATTTTCAATAAAAAAGATGATTTTCAAAAGTAATCCACACTGTTTCACACCAAACAACAGCTCTCTGTAGCTTCAAAACTTTTTACTCTTTCTTTTATTTTTAATATATTAATTGATATTATAAATAAATTATTTATATATGTCAAGTGTAAAATATTATCGTGCATTTTGAGCGATATATCCAGCATAAACGGAAAATGCTAATATAAAAATAAAATAAACTATAAATACATAATCTGTAAATAAATTTTTTAAATATTTTTTCTCAGCTTTATCTATTTTTAGATTGTTTTTAAATTCATTTCTTCTTTTTTCTGTAAATAACTGCACTATAGCACTAAATCCTAAAATAATCAATATAATAGATAAAGTAACAATTTGCATTGATTGTAAACCGTAATTTGATGATAAAAATCCTACAATTGCAACAATTAAATTATTTATTATGTGTAATATTAATGCATCTCTAAATGAATAAAAATATGCAACATATGTAAACACTAGTGCTAATCCAAATGTCCCTAACCCTTGAATTATGTTTAAATGAGAAAATGAAAATAATATAGACACCAAGAGTATGCTTGCTATTTTTCCATATTTTCTAGTTATATTCAAATAAAATCCCCTAAACTGCAATTCTTCAATTGCCGGTCCAAAAATTACAGCATAAATAAATAATGTTATATTTAAATTATTTTGAATTATTTTAGTAACATTTGGAGAAGGTATATTAAGCTTACTTACAACAAAATTAGTAAAAATACTAAATATTAAAGTTATAGCATAAGATAAACCTACAAAGAAAAATAAATCTTTTATACCGAAATATTTTTGTTTTTGACTTCTTAAATTCTCCAAAGATTTTTTGCCAACAAAGAAATATATTGGGATTATGCCTAAACCAACTATTGTTATTTGTCTAATCCCTATATCCTGTATAAACCCCGTTAAAGAAGCTAAAATATTAATACTTAAAAAATATATCAAATACGAAAAAATTATTTTTCTATTTGCCTTCCTTGCTTCCACTAAGTTATAATTTTCATTTTCTAATAAATTTTCTAAATTATTTTCCATTAACAACTCCTAAACATTGTGTCTAAAGTGAGTAATATCACCATCTTGCATAATATAATCCTTACCCTCTAGTCTAACCTTACCAGCTTCTTTAGCTTTAGTCATTGAACCATCATAATTCATAAGTTCATCAAAGGAAATTATCTCCGCTCTAATAAATCCTCTAGATATATCCGAATGAATTTTACCAGCAGCATCAACAGCTTTTGTACCCTTTTTTATTGTCCAAGCTCTAGTTTCAATTTCCCCGGTGGTTATAAATGAAATTAATCCCAATAAATCATAACTTGCAATAATAAGTTTTTCTAAACCAGGTTTTTCTAGTCCAATCATTTCTAAGTAATCCTTCTTTTCTTCATCTTCCAGTGTCGAAATTTCAGCTTCAATTTTAGCTGAGATTACTACAACTTTGGCCTCTTCTGTCTTTGCAAATTCTCTAACTTGTTGCACATATGGATTTGATTGTCCATCATCAGCAACTTCTTCTTCAGATACATTTGCAACATATATTATAGGCTTTGTTGATAATAAATTATATCCTTTTAATATTTTTTGTTCTTCTTGTGTCAAATCTAAAACTCTAGCACTTTTTCCTTCTTCTAAAGTTTTATATACTCTTTGTATCAACTCTAATTCAGCTTTTTTTTCCTTATCAGATTTAGCCAGTTTATTTAATCTATTCATAATATTTTCAAGCATATCCATATCAGAAAAAATAAGTTCTAAATTAATTGTTTCAATATCCTTCAACGGATTTACTTCACCATCTACATGAATTACATTAGGATCTTCAAAGCATCTTAAAACTTCAACGATAGCTTCTGATTCTCTAATATTCGCTAAAAACTTATTACCTAAACCTTCTCCCTTGCTAGCACCTCTAACAAGCCCGGCTATATCATAAAATTCTATATATGCAGATACGATTTTCTTTGAATTATTTAATTCCGATAATTTTTCTAATCTATAATCCGGAACGTCTACAACCCCTACATTTGGTTCAATAGTTGTAAATGGATAATTAGCTGATTCCGCTCCTGCTTTTGTAATAGCATTAAAAAGTGTTGATTTGCCAACATTTGGCAATCCTACTATACCTAATTTCATATTTACCTAACCTTTCTATACCAAATAATTATAACTTAAAATTTAAATAATTTGAAGATAAACCGACAATTTAATGTATAATTGATATATGAAAACTTTTTGGAGGAAAAATGAATAAATTAAATATTAAAACTATAGCTTTAGACCTTGATGGTACATTACTAGATAATGAACATAATATTCAACCCAAAACTAAAAAAGCTTTAATCAAATTACACAATGAAGGGGTGAAAATTATATTAGCATCCGGTAGACCTGTGCTTGCAATGCTAAAATATGCTAAAGAGCTTGAATTGGATAAAAATAATGGAATTATAATTTCCAACAATGGTGCAATAGCTTATGATGTAGCAAATAATAAATTAATTTATGAAACACCTTTATCTAAAGAACTTGTTTATGAAGTTTTAGATTATGTAGAAAATAAAAAAATATATCCAATGATTAATAGGGATGAATATATGTATGTTGAAGATGTTTACAATGCTGTTGTTGATACCGGAAATTTAGGTAAAGGAAGGATAAATGTTATTGAATGGGAAGCAAGAAATGGTGGATTTTTACTTCAAGAAGTAAAATCATTAAAAAATTTTGTAGATTTCAATATAAATAAAATCCTTACAATAATGGAGCCAAAATACCTTGATGATGCAAAAGCAGAGATAACTGAAAAATTTAAAGATAAACTTTATGTAGCTCAAACGTCACCATTCTTTCTAGAATACATGAGTTTAGGAGTAAGCAAAGCAAATGCTCTCGAAAAATTAGGTATCAAAAGTGAAACTTTATTATCTTTCGGTGACAGTTCAAATGACAAGGAAATGGTCGAATATGCTAAATACGGAGTTGCTATGGGAAATGGTAAAGAAGAAGTTAAAAATGCAGCTGTCCATGTTACTGATGACAATAATAACGAAGGAATTTTCAAGGCATTAAAACATTTTGGATTAATTTAAATAAAAATTTGTAAAATTAATTGTTACAATTTAAATACAAAATCACATCACATATGTTTGACAACTCCAGAATTTTTATTTTTCATCATTCAACTATTTCAAGAAATCTTATAAAGATGGGTTCTTTAAAAGGGGCTGTTGCATAATAACATAAAAATAATTATTCAATGGCTCTTTTTCTTTTTTATGTAGATATTGATATTACTTGATTGGATTTAGATTCATAGCTATCGCCATTAAATTTATCTCGGTTACTATAATTTATACCTTCTAATGAAGTTATGTTTTCTAAATAATTTAACCTGTATTTCTCAAATATTTCTGTAAAATATAGCGATTTTGTCTTAAATCCATCTTTGTTCCAATCAAAACATTTATATACTTTAGATGTTGAAATATAGCCGCTTTTCTTTACTCTTTTTTTATCTTTTATTCTTACAAACAAATCACCATCTTTACTTTCATAACTGTCTGTCTCTTTGTTATCGATTAAACTTTCTCTAAATTTCAAATCTTATTTATATTTTCTAGTTTTTGATATCTCATAGTTTGAAGGCTTTATGAAGGCTCTTAAATTTTATGACTGATTTTTTCCAAACAAAAATATATTTATTGGAATTGGCTTCAATTTTAGTACCATCTATGTATATGCTTGAAGCATCAATAAAGTCATTTTCTAACAAATACTGATTATTTAAATAAATTATTTTCTCAACGAAAGGTGCTAATTTATTTCTAAATCTATTTATTGTCGAATGATCAGGTGATTTTTTTCCTTCAAGAAGGTACAAAATTCTTAAGTCATATTTACACATTTTCTCTATTTCTCTAGAAGTTCTAACTCCTTCTGAGTAGCAGTAGATTAGAATCTTAAACATTGTAATAGGATCAACTAATGTTTTTCTCCCTTTAACGGAGTATGCATCTACTATGAAACTTAAATCTATCTACTCAACTAATTTTCGCAAAACCAAAAGCTTTAAATCACTTTCAACAACAATATCTAGATTAAAATCCA
This sequence comes from Helcococcus ovis, assembly GCF_004524775.2. NCBI lineage: Bacteria > Bacillati > Bacillota > Tissierellia > Tissierellales > Peptoniphilaceae > Helcococcus > Helcococcus ovis. Next base: position 1,447,645 of record NZ_CP119081.1, read on the forward strand.
TTTTTAATTGAATTTCTCCATGCTTTAGGTTAGAATTAAACACAGATAAAGTATTGTATGTCATAAAACTATTTTATCACAAAAAGCCCTGAACGGTTAGAATTCAGGGCTTTTTTGATACATTTATTAAATTATTTTAATTTAAAGAGGCTATTTTGCAACAACCCCTTTCAAAGAACTATTAATAATCATAATATTTTTCTACTATTTCATTTGGATTTAACACTATATCGAAATTAAAATGTATAAATTGTTGATATAATTCTGTTCCATTTTCTAAATTTAAATCATTATATAATATATCATAACCCAATACAAACAGTATTTTTTCTTTTACTATCTCTCCAAATTCATTCGTATATTCTAATTCTTTTATACTACCTTCTGTAATTTTCTTTATATATTCATTATTAACCTCATCAAATATGCCAATTTCAAAATTAATTTTACAATAATATATTTTTTCCATATATGATAAAATTTGTTCATTTATATAATTAGCGACCAATACTTTAACTGTTATATTCATAACTTATTCTCATTTCCTAAATCTGCCATCCCTTAGAAGCTTCAAAGCTTTTCTTGCGTTTGCATTCCTCTAGATGCAGCATTCATTATTTCTTAAATTGTTTTATATAAAAACTCAGATGGGAATTCTCTTCTAATTCTAGCTTTTCTAAATTTAGAAATTATTTCATCAGCGGTCATCGAAATACTTTCTTCCTCAACATTATTATTTTTGAAATAATTAACCACTTGATTATACAACCAAGTTCCTGTTTTTATTGCAGCGTCTCCTATTATAATAACTCCCGCAACTGTTATTACTACTTTTCCAATACCTGGAATCCAATATGTGCCAGCTAAACTTTTCCAAATTATTGATGTATCGCTATATGCTTTTACAAAAATATTATTATCTTACAGTAATAGTTTATCTAAAAAATTATATTATTTAATTTTATTGTTATCTAAGCTTTCTAAGTAAGCTTCTAACTTTGGAACAATATATTCAAATGTTTCTGCTTGAAATGGATTTTTTAGTCCAACATGTTTAATAATTTCTTTTGTACCTAAACTTCCTCCTAACTTACACAATTCCAAATATTTACTCCATGCTTCTTCGTGGTTTTCCATATCTAAAACAAAAAATTGGAACGCATTGATTTGAGCAATTGTGTAATCTAAATAGTAGAATGGTGATTGATAAACATGCATTTGGGCTTGCCATCTTCTACCAGATTCCATATAGTGATTGTCTGCATAATCAATATGTGGAGAATATTTCTTTTCAATTTCTCTAAATTTGGCATTTCTTTCTTCCGGCGTTGCTGTAGGATTGTCATATACCCATTCTTGGAATTCATCAATTGATGCTCCGTATGGTAAGAATTTTAACGCCCCAACAACGTGGTTGTAGTAATATTTTTCTGTATCTTCACCGAAAAACGCTTCCATCCATGGATGTGTAAAGAATTCCATACTCATTGAGTGTGTTTCCATGATTTCCATGCAAGCACCTCTGTTTTCAACAGGATGTACATTTCTTGTTACATAACCTTGGAATGCATGTCCTGCTTCATGAGTTAAAACATCAACATCATGTGCTGTACCATTAAAGTTTGCAAATATAAATGGTAATCCGATTACATCTAATGAAGTCATATAGCCACCTGGTGCTTTACCATCAGTAGAAGATAAATGCATCATTTCATTATCAATCATTGCACTGAAAAATTCATCAGTTTCTGAAGATAATTCTTTATACATTTTTTGAGCTTCTTTTACAAGTTTTTCTTCATCTCCTTTTGGAGTTGGATTTCCTGATAAGAATTCTAATCCCAAATCATAGTATTTTAATTGATCTACACCGATTCTTTCTTTTTGTTCTTCATAAAATTTTCTTGTTAATGGAACTATATATTTTAAAATTTGTTCTCTGTAATTTTTAGCGTCTTCTCTATTCCAATCAGTTCTACCAAATTCTCTATATGCAACGTCAAGATATGATTTAAATCCTAACTTTGTAGCAATTTCATGTCTGATTTTTACTAGTTGATCATAAATATTGTCAAACTGATCTTTCCTTTCATCAAACCATTTTGATGTAGCTTCTGATGCTGCCTTTCTAACTTCTCTATCTTCTGATTGCTTGTATGGAACCATTTTTGATAAATTTAATTTTTTTCCATCAAATTCAATTTCTGCAGTACCCATTAATTTTTGGTATTCAACAGATAATTTTGACTCTTTAACTTTATCTTCCATAATTTCAGGTTTAAATATATCCTTTTGTAGTTGATCTTTTTTTGTAATATTTTTACCAAATCTTTCTTCATATTCATTTCTAAATGGAGAATCTAATCTAATATTTTTTAATTTATTATCCAGTTGTGAAAATCTAGGTAAAACTTCATTAAAAGCCTCTACTTCTTTTTCATAAAATTCGTCTCTTGTATCGATTGAATTTCTAACATACGCAATTGTATAATCTTGCGAAAATTGACAGGAAATATCTTCAATATTTTTTAATGCATCAAAATATTCTTCACTTGTTGTTGAATTCTTAGCTTCCTCCATGTATTTATCTAAATCTGATAATACTTTTTCAAAATCAGGTCTTGTATATTTTATATCCTTAAACTTCATAACTACCTCTTTTTATTTCGTTTAATATTTCTCTTAGTATTAAATCTTCATTAAAATCGTATTTTTCTTTCAATTTTTCTATTTGATATTTTTCTAATTTTTCATTTAAATTTAATGGCCTTGCAAAATCTGTTTTTCCATTTTCTAGCTTATATAATAATAAACTTCCCTCATTGATAAGATTTATAGCAAACTTTCTTAATTCATCATTGGAATTATTTAACAAAACATTCCATCTTTTTATATTTTTAGGAACATATAATTTATTTGGGAGTAATCCAATATATCTAACTGAAAGATTTCTTATTGTCCCTCTTACATTTAAGCTTTTATCTGTAATTGAACTGCTTATAGGTGACATCTTTAATCCGCTTAAAGGCCCATTTAATGATATTAAATAATCCATTCTGTATTTATTTATACCAAGCTTCAATATTTCATCATCTGAGATTTCTGTATCATCCATTTTCCTTAGATTTTTTATCCTATTTCCTTCATCTTCATTTAAGTCAATATCGTATTTTATATTTCCAAAAATATCAAATGTAGAATACTTAAATTTAATTCTTTCAGGATTAAAAGAAATGTTAATATCATCAGGGTAAAACTTATTGAATACTCCTGCTGACCATTCAATATATTTCTTTAAATCAGATCCCAAAATGTTATATATAGAAATTTCCCCTCCGGAATAACTATATGAATTATTTATATTTTTTCGCTTAATCTCTCCTTTTAGAATCACTGGATACGGGTTATCTAAATGAATTGATACTACGTCAGCACCACTATAATCAAGCATTACGTCCAAAAAGAAATCTGTAACTTTCGTTTGAGCAACTCTTGTTTGAGCTATCCCTTTGACATCATCATTTTCAGATAAATCCTCTGAAGTATACCCTATAAACTCATTTGCTCTTTCTCTCAATTCTTTATGATATTGAGCTAAGATATCTTCAATTTCCTCATCAGATTCTATTTCATCATCAATTTTTATAATTGATGGTCTTATATCTTCTAATTTTTTACTATCTATATCAAAAGTTAAATCCAACCTGCTTAAACCTTCAGCATGATACCCTGGTTCAAGAAAAATTGTATTATTTATCTTTTTGTTAATAATTTGATGCATATGCCCACCAAAAATCGCATCAATTTTTTCCGCACCTTTTACATTATTTAATAAGTCAATAATACCGGTATTTTCAATGTCATTTTCATTAAAATCACCCATATGGAACAACCCTATCAAAGCGTCACATTCTCCCACTTCTTTCAGAAGTCTTTCAAGCTCAAAATCTGCATCTATTACGTCAAAATTTTTTAAATTACCACGTTTAGCTTCAAATTTTCTAACTAAAGGTGTATTTAAACTGACAAATCCAATTCTGATACCTTTAATATTTTTATAATATACACCATTCATAAATCTCATAGTATTTTTCTTTCTATAGAGATTTCCCATCATTGAAACTCCATTAAATTGTCTAACTACATCAATTAAATGATCCATTCCAAAGTTAAATTCATGATTTCCCATATTATAAATTTCATATTTCATTTTATTTATAACTTCAATACCCGGATATTTTTCTCGATTAATAAAATATTCAGCACTATTACCTTGAATTAAGTCTCCATTGTCCATCAATACAACATATTCATTTTCTTTTTTCAAAGATTTAACGTATGTTGAAACTCTTGATAATCCTCCCTTTTTAGAATATTCATCTTTAGAATAATCCCAGGGCATATAATATCCATGAACATCACTAGTACACAATAGAGTTACTTTTAGTTTATTTTTCATATTTCCCCAAAAGTCTAATTACTAAATTTTAATTATTTTTAGTAATTCTTTAATTTTTTACTTTATCAATTTATCTAATTTATCAACTAATTCTCTAAATGTTTCTAGAGATTTATTAACTGTTTCAGGATTTGACATATCAACTCCTGCAATCTTTAATTGTTCAATTGGGAAATGATTATCCCCATCTTTTAAGAATTTAATATAATTTTCTCTGGCATTTTCAACACCTTCTAATACTCTTCTTACTAAAATTGAAGATGCTGTAAATCCGATAGCATATTTATATACATAAAAATTTGAATAAAAGTGAGGTATTCTCATCCATTCATAAGCTATTTCTTCATCTGATACCATTGAATCTCCAAAATATTTCTTATTTAATTCAAAGTAAATATTTGAAAAATCATCTTTTGTCAATACTTCGCCATTTTCAATCTTATGATGAACATCTCTTTCAAATTCAGCAAACATAGTTTGTCTAAATACTGTTGACTTATAGTTATTTACATAAAAATCTGTTAAGTATAATAATTCTTCTTCACTTTCAGCTTTTTTCATTAATAAATCTAATAATAATGCTTCATTAAATGTTGATGCTACTTCTGCAACGAAAATTGTATACCCTGAATGTAAGAAGTCATTTGTGGATCTATCATAATAACTGTGTAATGAATGTCCCATTTCATGTGCTAATGTAAATACACTACTTAATGTGCCATCAAAATTCAATAGTATAAATGGTTTTGTATCATAGGAACCTGATGAATACGCTCCATTTCTCTTTCCAGGTCTTGGTTCAACATCAATCCAATTTTCTTCAAAAGCTTTTTTATAGTTATTTACGTATTCTTCCCCCATTGGTTTAACTGATTCTATAACTAATTCTTTAGCTTCCTCAAAAGTATATTTCTTTTCAAATTTACTTGTCATCGGCATATATACATCATACATATGTTGTTCATCCAACCCTAATGCTCTTTTCTTAATTTCATAATATTTGTGTAAATATGGTAAATTAGTATGTATTGATTCAACCAAAGCATCATAAACTTGAGTACTTACATCATCTCTATACAAAAACATTTCTCTTATGGAGTTATATTTTCTTAATTTTGAAATTTTACCCAATCCATCAATATGTGAATAATAGGATTGAGCTATTGTGTTTCCGTATTGATTATATGTATCATAAAACTTCTTAAATGATTCTTTTCTCAATTCTCTATTTTCATCCATTTGAGTATTTACAAAATTTATATTTGTAAGTTGCTTATCAAATTTTTCTAAATATGGAAATTTCATATCAGTATTAGTTAAAAAATAATACAAATTTGCTGATGTTCTTAATGTTGAACTTAATGAGCTCATTATCAATTCTTCTTTATCTGATAATGTATGAGCTTTATATCTAAAAATTTTATTTAAATATACATCATAGGCTTTTAACTCTTCTTTATTCTTCAATTCTTCTATTTCTTGTTTATCTAAAGACAATAAAAGAGGGGTTAAAAATGCGAATACTGTTGAAATTTTTGAGTTTAAATTAGAAACTTCCTTATCTAATTTTTGAAAATTAGATACATTTGAATCCTCATCTTTTTTCATATGTGAATATGCTGCCAGTTTATATAATAATCTTGAAATTTCAACATCCTTTTGTAATAATTTTACTAAATTTTTTTTAGGTTCTTCTTTCAATGATTTAACTTCTTCCAATAATTTTTCAATATTTTTTATTTCATCTCTTGCTAAATCATCGTTTGAATAAATTGATTCCAAATCCCATCTTAATTTTTCCATAATTCCTCCTATGAATCCATTTCATCACTGTAAAAATATCCTTCTCCCCATTTAGTTTGAATATATCTATCAGTTTGTGTTGATTCTAATTTTTCTCTAAGTCTTCTAATATGAACATCAACTGTTCTAATATTTGATTCTTCTATATCTTTCCATAAAGAAGCAGCTAATTCTTTTCTAGAAAATACTTTTCCTTTATTTGAAACAAGAATAAATAGTAAATCAAATTCTTTTCCTGTCAAATCCAACTCTAAATCATCCACTGTAACTTTTCTACCTAATATATTAAACTTAAACTTATCTTTAGCCATAGAGTTGTCAGCCTCTTTCACAATTTTTATTGTTTCAGTTTTATTAGCCCTACTTCTTCTAAGTACAGATCTAATCCTTGCTTTCAATTCAAGTAAGTAAAACGGCTTGATAATATAGTCATCACATCCATATTCTAAAGCTAAAACTATTTCATTAGGCTCTTTATTATTAGACACAACTATAGTTGGTATATTAATAATTTCATTCATTTTTCTCTTCAAATCCAATCCGGTTCCATCTTTAAAAACCATATCCATGATTACAAGATCATATTCATTCTTTTGTATAGAAAATAATGCCTCCTTAATTGTATTTGCTGAAAAAATTTCATATTCTTCAGATTTAAAACTGTAAATAAAATTATCTATAAATTCCTGATCTGAGTAAACTAAAAGTAATTTCACTGTAATACCACCCCTTTTTATATGTTAAATGAATTATAACATAAATGTAACATTTTACACAAATAAAAAGTTAACCTTTTCAAAAAACGAAAAGATTAACTTCTTATTTTATGAGATTAAAAATTTAATCCATTCATATTTGGTGATGTTTGATTTAATTCCTTTTCATCAAAACTTTCAGTAATTGCGGCTTCAGTTGTTAATATCATAGACCCAATAGATGATGCATTTTCCAATGCAGATCTTGTTACCTTAGTAGGATCAACTATACCCTCTTCAATCATATTTACATATTTATTATTTAAGGCATCATATCCTATTCCCGCATCTAAATTTTTTACTTTATCAACTATAACCGATCCTTCAACTCCTGCATTTTCAGCAATCTGTTTTGCCGGATATTCTAAAGCTTTAGAAATAATAATTGCTCCTGTTTTTTCATCACCTTCTATTGTAGAAATATATTCATCTAAATATTTTATAGAATCTAAAAGTACAGTACCTCCTCCAGGAACAATACCTTCTTCAACTGCTGCTTTTGTAGCTGCAAGGGCATCTTCAATTCTAAGTTTTTTCTCTTTCATTTCAACTTCAGTAATAGCACCAACTTGAATCAATGCTACCCCTCCCGACAATTTTGCAAGTCTGGATTTATATCTTTCTATATCAAAATCAGAGTCAGAATTTAAAATGTCATTTTTTATAGAATTTATTCTATTTTCTAATTCTTCTTTTGAGCCTAATCCATCTACAATTGTAGTTGAGTCCTTATCAACATTAACTTTTTTAGCACTTCCAAGCTCGTCTAGTTTTACTAATTTCAAATCATCATCTAACTCTGATTTAAATACCTTAGTTCCGGTTAATATTGCGATATCTTCTAATATTTTTATTCTGTTTTCTCCAAAGCTTGGTGCTTTTACAGCTACAACATTAAATGTTCCCCTAATTTTATTTAAAATTAATGTTGTCAAAGCCTCTCCTTCAATATCTTCCGCAATAATTAATAATGGTTTTGAAACTTCAACAATTTGTTCAAGTATAGGTAAAATTTCTTGTATATTTCCTATTTTTTTATCAGTAATTAAGATATAAGGATTATCTAACTCAGCAATTTTTTTATCAGCATTTGATACCATATATGACGATAAAAATCCCTTATCAAATTGCATTCCTTCTACTATTTGTAAATTAGTTTCCATTGTTTTAGACTCTTCTACAGTAATTACTCCATTTTTTCCAATTTTTTCCATTGCCTCTGCAATTAATTCACCAATCTTCTTATCAGCTGAAGATATAGAGCCTACTTGTGCTATAGAATTTGTCGAATCAACAGGTATAGAAAATGACTTTATTTTTTCAACCACTAATTGTGTTGCTTTCTTTATACCTTTTTGTAATATTATAGGATTTGCCCCAGCTGCAATATTTTTAAGCCCTTCTCTAACTATAGCTTGAGCAAGTATAGTAGCTGTTGTTGTACCGTCTCCTGCAACATCATTAGTTTTTATAGAAACCTCTTTTAACAACTGAGCTCCCATATTTTCAAATTTATCTTTTAAATCTATTTCTTTCGCTATAGTAACTCCATCATTTGTAATAAGTGGTGCTCCATATCCCCTATCTATAACTACATTTCTCCCCTTAGGTCCTACAGTTACTTTTACAGCATCTGCTAATTTGTTTATTCCGGCCTCCAAAGCCTTTCTTGAATCAAGGCCATATTTAATTTCTCTACTCATAAAAATCTCCTATTCTTCAATAATAGCTAATATATCTTCTTTATCAATTACTATGTATTCTTCTTCTTTTTCTTTTACAATAGTTGCTTTATATTTTGTGTATAAAACCCTGTCCCCTAATTTAATATCATTTAAATTTTCTAAATCTTTTGATATCTCTATAACCTCTGCAAAAACTGGTGTTTCTTTAGAGCTTTCAGGAATAATTATGCCTGATATAGTTTTCTCTTGTTTTTTTAATGATTTTAATACCAATCTGTTTCCTATAGGTTTAATTTTCATATTTCCTCCTTATCACTCAATCATTTTATTTGCTAATAAAATTATATCACAAAAAAAGGAAAATAATACTACTTTCCAATTTTATTTTCTCTTGCGTAATAAAACAAATATTGCTGAGCATATCCTCTAAGTTTTCCAAAATAATTTGTACCTTCTTCTAAAATTTTACTATTAGGTAGAGTATTTCCAATATACAAAGTTTCCATTAATCTTTTTACCCAAACGTCGACAGGAAATGTTTCACCTCTTGCATATCCAAATAATAATATACAATCTCTAACTTTCGGTCCTATACCCGGAACTGTCAATAGATTATTGCCCAATGTGAGGTCATCTAAATTTTCATCAAAAATTTCCGGAGTACCTATATACATTTCAGAGCAATCAACTATCCTTGTATTCCTAAATCCAACCCTGCATATTTCTTTAACTTCTTCAGGGTCAGCTTTTGCTAAAACTTCAGCTTTTGGAAATGAATAATATTTATTACCTTTATATTCTTCGATAAATTCTCCGTAATTTTCCGATAATAATCTTATTGAATTTTTTATCCTAGGAATTTGATTGTTAGCTGAAATTATAAACGAAATTATCGTTTCAAATTTTTCCTGATTTAAAATTCTAATACCATATCCAAAATTCATGGCATCTTTAAGACTATCATTTTTAGAATATGCTCTTGTGAGTTTTAAATCATTTTTCAATTTAGAATAATCTCTATTCAAATCAAAATAATTATGCCAAATATTTATAAAATCATTTTCCGAAGAATTAAAAACAATTAAATCTCCATTTACATCATGTTTTAATTCTATAACTTTTCCAAATGCTATAACAATATAGGATTGATCTTGCGTTTTTTCCCATCTAAATGCTTGTCCACATTCAAAAATATGAGTTAAATTGAAGTCCTTAAGCCCTTTAATTAATAAATAATCTTCTTTTTTTTCTATAATATATTTCATCTTACTCCACTTCCACAGCATGTACCACAAATCTACCTTCTAATGTTTCATTATCACATGTTGATAATGTTAAAATCTTAGAATTTTCCGTAAATTTCGGTTCATATTTAAACTTGTTAATTGATTTATTTTTTACTTTATTTAAGTATTCTACCCATTCATCTTTATTTCTATTCGCTTGAATATAATAATCATTTACATCTGAGTAATAAGCTGTAAATATCTTATATTCATGATAACCTTGCTCTGTATATACTTCTATTATAAATTCATCTTTAGAATTAACAATATCTTTATTTTCTAATGTTAATAAAAGCTTAAACATCGGAGCATACATTTCAGGATTAGTTCTCAAATTATGTCCAAAAATAGTTGTATTCATATCAGAAAAATCAGGATTATTGTATCCGTTGACCATCAAAGTTCCGGGCCTTGACCAATTACCATCTAAATCACTAAAAAGATATGTCTCATTATCTTCAAATAAATAAGTAGCAGGAAAATTAACCTTAAAGTCCTTAGCTTTTATAAATGCTTTGATATCCTTATTTCTTTTTTTTAAATCAGCAATAATTTTTTTCGCAAGTTTATCTTTTTCTTTTTTTGAAAGTTCTTTTCCTTTGTTATTAACCTCTATATCTTTTTCAATTTTTGTAACTTGTTCAGATACTTCATTTAATTTTTTTGTAGATCTATAATTTTGATAATAATATGTTCCTATTTCATATACACTATAAATAATAATTGCAACTAATATAATTTGCACTAATGTCAAAATAGTTTTTTTAGCTTTTTTCATCGCATTCTCCATTTAACTTTTTAAAATATTATATCACATATTATCATAATTAATAAATATGTACAAAATGGGTAGAATGAATATAATCTAGAGTTGTAAAATTTTCTTTAATTATATTTACATTTTTTTCATCCCATAAATATAGTCTAAAAATGATTGATTGTCGATTTTGAATTCAACCACCGCACGATTAAAAAAATATGAGATAAGAAAATGTAATATCCCCTTATTTTTAGGAATATTTCATAATTTACTCTATAAATAAAATTCATTTAATTTTTGATGCTTAATAAAATAAATTCCACCAACAAACATAGATAACGGTAATATCGTCATTACATACATAATATTATCAGTAATAATAATTCCAGCAATATAACTTCCTAAAGGCATAGCTACAGCTATTAAGGAATCTACGGTTGAATTAACTCTTCCTAACAATTCTTCCGGTGGAACAATACGAAATATACTACTAAACCCTATATTGTAAATGGACATTGCGAAATATCCAATAAAAAATAGTGCAAGATTTAGATATATATTTCTTGTAAAAATCGCTACAAACCATACTACTCCATTTAATAATAAAAGAAATCCCAATAAATTTGATTTACTAATTTTTCTTATAACATAACTTGATACTATACTACCAATTATCCCACTAATACCTTTAACACTTAGAAGTAAACCATAGTAAACTTCACCATTAAAATATATTTTTGAATATATAGGATATGCAACAGCCTGTATAGCATTAAAAAAATTTATAATTAAGAAAATTAATGTAACATCTCTTAATAAACTATTATTATTAACAAAAGTTAAACCTTCCTTTAATTCTAATTTATATTTCTTAAAATTATATTTATCTTCAGTATTATCAACTTTTGTTTGAAATTTAAGTTTAACACCTGATAATACCAGTAACGATAATATAAATATCAATACATCATATCTAAATAAAATAAAAATGCCAAAACTAGCAATAATTATTGATATTATAGAATTCAAAAAAGAATCTAGAACTTTACTAGAAAATTCAAATATAGAATTTGCAAACAATATTTCATTTTTATCAACAATTTTAGGGATTAAAGTCCCTTGAATTACATAACTAAAAGTGCTAGCTGTTGTAGAAATAAAAATTATGAATAATAATATACCTATTGACAAATATTGATTAAATAAAATAAAAAATAATAAACAAGAAATTTGTGTAAAAATAGATATATATAATAATTTCTTTGTACTGAATTTATCTATTATTGGTCCTAGAAAAAATATAAAAATATCTGGAATTAATGTTATTGAAAAAAACAAGCCAAGAAAATAACTATCCTTAAAATTGTTATTAATATACCACAACATACTCATATAGAAAATACTATCTGCAATATTTAAAATTAAAACTAATAATAGTAATCTATAAATTTTTTTCATATATATCTCCTCTAACTATCTCATCAATTAAAAATTTAAGTTTATTAGGTAATTTTAAGTATAATGACTCACAATTTTCTAGATATTTTTTTGCGTAATCATCTTTTTTTGATAAAGCAAACCCATTATCAATTAAACAATATTGATAATAAGATAAATTATAACCTAAAATATTTTTTAGCTTATTAACCTTAAGCTTAAGACTATCCGTTATTTTGTTTAAATTTAATGGTACATAAAAATCTATCATTCCTCCATTAAAAATCTATAATCCTCTTTGATCTAACTTTATTAATACTTTTATAATTTTCACAAAGAACATCTAAAGTTTTATGATTATAATTCAATTCTACATTTTCATTGCTACCTCTATAATATTTTTTCTTTATGATAGTTATACAACATAAAAAAAAATATTTCAACAGGAAAATGAAATGGTTTTCTATTTTTTGCGTGTAAAAAACTGATAAAAACTTCACGTTCAATGAATATGATGATAGCACCAGTAGAGGAAATTTTAAGAAAAAAAGAAACAGAGACAAATATTTCTAGATGTCTCTGATATAATTTCCAAATTTTTGGAATCAGCTTATTTAATTATAGTTTTTTATGGTTTATTAAACTAAGTCTATTATCTATTTTTTTTTAAAGAATATTATAATTTATTTAATTATTTTCTTTTTCGATAAATATATTCCTAAAATTGAAATACCTAGTAATGAAATATAAATTCCTACTCCATAATCTGCAGTTAAAGGATTTAATTTATTATCTTTTATGGTAAACCCAAAATCAACATTTCCCGCTTTATTTTTTTCACCTTCTCCAAATTTCATAGTTAATATATGATTTCCTTCCTGTAATTTACCAAAATATCTTTCAGGTAAAATTACAATAGTACTTCCCTCTAAAGAAATATAATCCGATTTACTTAATTCTTTTCCGTCAACCTCAACTTTTTCTAAAGTTTTTAACTGTCCATCAGATTTAAATTCAATTTTATCAACTTTACCTTTTTGAATAATTTGTCCACTACCATATACTACTTTAGGAACAAATTTATTTTTATCTTCATATTTTTCTTTAGATGTTTCTTTTTGCGTTTCTTTAAGCGTTTCCTTTGGTGTTTCTTTTTCTGCTTCCTTCAATACTAGAGTATTTTGAATTTCATCCAGCATTTTTTCCATATCTTTAATTTCCCCATTAGAAACATCTTTTTTCTTTAATAAAGCTTTTGCTTTTTCAACCGCTTCTTTAACTTTATCTTTACCATCTTCTTTATATTTATAACTATTAATCATATCTTCTGATTTTTCAATCTTAGATATCAAATCTTCAGCTTTATTTTTTCCTAATCTTATATAAGTTGGTAATGATTTATTTCCAACATAGTCTTCTAAAACTACTTCAACAAGCCCATACGTTTCATTAGCATCTACAGAATCATCATAAATATCTTCTTCTAATTCATCATCTGATTCATCTTCTAATTCATCTTCTGAAGTATTTTTATCATCAGAAAATGTAAAATTCATTAGTGTCGCACCTCTAATAGCGTAGTCTGATTTCCATCCAAATCCATTACTAAACTTAACAATTTCGTCATTTAATTTAACATGTAATTTAGACCAATCATTTGGCTCAGGACTCCAAAATATTTTATTTTTTTCATTAAATAATTCTTTATTATATCTTTGAACATAAGTATCTTTCAGTTTACCCGTTAGTGTAACGGATTCTGCTTTACTTCCGTCATTTAATACAGTATAGATTGTAGCTTCAAATTTTTCTCCATTATTATATGGAATTTTTATCTCAGTATTACTTTCCCCTTTTTTAATAATCTTTGTAAATAATGCTTTAGAATCATTTTCCGGTAAAGTAACTTTTAATTCTAATTCTTTGTAATCAGCTTTTGGATTTTCCCAATTTAATACTAATTTTCCATCATGTTTAGATTGTACAATACTACCCTTTACCGGATGGTCTTTTTTAGTCGTTACTTCAACAGTCTCAGTTTCATAATTTAATCTATTTACGATTGAATCCGGATTAAATTCAACTATTGAAGGTTCACTCTTTTCTCCATTTTTACCAACAGCAACTAATTCAAATTTATTAGCATTTTTTAATGATTTAATATAAAATACATCATCATAAATTCCACCTAAAAATACTTTTTCTCCATTGGGTAAAACTCCTCTTATTTCATATTTATCTACATTACTAAAATCTTCTTTTTTCCATTCAACAATCATCTCATCATCTGAAAATAATTTTTGAATTTTAAATCCTTCAGGTTTACTTGGAGCTGTTAACCCATCACTTACTGAAATTTTCCCAATATTCATTTGATAATTTTCAGATTGCCCCTTAAATATCAATCCAATCATAGCTAACTGTTTTCCAGAATAATTTGACAATTCTACACTAGAAGTAATCCATTCAGCCAATTTTTGAGAATTTTTCACATCTAATTTCTCGATTTTATTAGGATTATCTTTGAATATCAATGCTAATTGCATTTTAACATTATCATTTGAAGTTTTTCTAAATGTTATATCTATTTTTGACGTGCTTTTAATATCTAAATCCGTTTTATATAATCTAATTGTGTTTTCACCATCTAATTTTCCATAAGTAACTAAAGATGATCCACCTTCATAAGCTCCTATTTGCTTAAATGGTAACTTTATTATTTCCTTAGATATATTTTTTCTAACTTCTTTTTGTCCAAAGTCAAAATCTACGCCTAATTTCGCTTTATCCTTTTCACTATCAACCCACCATTGCCAAGTTAGTGGAATATCTTGAATATTTATATTTGACCATTCTTCATCTAAACTTACTTTTCCATTTTCAAAGTATTGTACACCTTTACCGATATTGAAGGAAGAATAAAAATTAGAACCTTTTATTACAGATTTTTCACTTGTAAAATCTGCTACTCCAACCCATCCACTTGCATCATCAAGCATTACATCTTCTCTTTTATATCCTTCAAACATTCCTGTTTCTCTAGGATTTACTTTGGCACCTGAAAAATACATTCTTGCTCTTTCTTCAATCATCCATTGATAACCTGTATCTTGAATCATATCATCAGGTAATCCTCTTTGATAAAAATCAGATGGAGTAAATAATGCTATACTTGCTTTAGGGTTTTTTGTATTTTTTTCATATAATTTTTCAATTTGTTTTGCTGAATTATGTTTTCCATTAAATCCGTTTTTATTTGCTTCGACCCCATAGAATACGTCTTTAAACGGGTCTATGCCCTTATTTTTTATATATTCAATTTGATTATCAACACTTCCAGTCCAATCGTAATTCACAAATACTGAATCTTGGATTCTTTCTTCTTTACCGTCATTATTTGTATCAAAAAATAACAAACTATATTTAGAATCATTCATGCTACTATTAGTGTCATAATACTGTGTATACAATCCTGCATCATGTAATCTCTTTAGAAATAATTTTTTTCTATCTGCAAATCTTTCTTCAACATTTTCTTCAGCATTAAAGAAATATCCATCATATCCGAAAAACTTTGCCATTTCTATTAATTTTTCAGCAACAGGAAATTTTCCATCTTTATCCTGAACAAATAATTCATTGATTGTTTGCCCCTGTCTATAATATTGATCAAAATAAATAACCGCTATAGATTTAACACCATTTTTATGAGCTGCATTTGTATATGCCGGATTAGGTATATTTAATACACCAAATTCAAAATATCTTTTCTCCCATCCTCTATCTGCTGTTGATTCATATTTTCTATCATATAAATCTTCGGGAGTTGTAGCCGTAGTTGCTCCATGCCATGGTGAAAAGTAATCAGTATATTGCCAAAAACTTAGCGGATAATATCCAAAAGTATTATTGTACATCATACCATCAGTAAAAGTATTACCATAATCTCCTTGCATCAACATAATTTGAGCTTTTGATTCAAGTTTTGGATTTGCTTGAGTAGCCTTAAACGGTTCATTCCTTTTTTGTAGAGGAACTTTAGCTTTAAGAAGTTGAGCCCCCGGATCATTTTTCGGCGTCCAATCTCTTATATCCCAAACTCTGTAACCTGAAAATTTTGGTTGATTTGCTTTTCTTTTCGCCTCTCCTGTCATAGGTATAGAATCTGCAGCATATGCTTTTTGAGGCACAAACGATGCTAAAAATACCACTGATAATGCAGTCGCCAATATCTTTTTATATATTTTCTTCATTTCAACCCCTCCTATTGAAAATGTTTTCTTTTATCTACATTTTTAATATATCCCTAAGTTTTTAATTTGTAAATTTCATTTAAAAATTTTCGAAAAAACTTTATATAAAATATTCCGGTTTTGTAAAAAATGAAAACGGTATTTTAATATATATCACATAAATTGTTGAACGAAAAAAGATTTTTCGATATTATATAAATGAAATAAAAAAATAACGAGGTAAAAAATGGCGGAATTTAGATTCAATCCCTTACTAAACGATTGGACAATTGTAAACGGAAATAGACAAAATAGACCTGACATGCCAAAAGATTATTGTGCATTTTGTCCGGGTTCTGAACAAATAAAAGAAAATTATACTGTAATGAAATATGATAACGACTGGCCTTCAATGATGCAAGAGCCTCCAGTTCCTGATGATATATCTACGGATTTTTATAAAACAGCTAAATCTTATGGAAAAGCTGAAGTAATACTATATTCACCAGATCACAAGGCATCTTTATGGCAACTACCAGTTAGCCATATTATTGAATTGATTGATTTATGGAAAGAGAGATTTATAGAAATAAAAAAAGATGAGCATATAAAATATATACTCACATTTGAGAATAGAGGAAAAGAAGTTGGTACTACTCAAAGTCATCCTCATGGACAAATTTACGGATATGGATTTATGCCATTAAGAATTAAACAAGAAATTGAAAATTCAAGAAAATATTTTGAAAAAACTGGTGAATCATTAATATTAAAAATACGTGATGAAGAATTAAAAATAAAAGAAAGAATAATTATGGAAAATGATAATTTTGTTGCATTTCTTCCATTCTTCACAGATTATCCATACGGTGTGTACATAGTTCCTAAAAAAAATAACATATATACATTTGAAAATTTTAATGATGAAATAGCTGAAGAATTTGCTAAAATATTAAAAAATCTATTAGGAACATTTGATACACTATTTAACAGAGAATTTCCTTACATGATGGGCATATATCAAAATCCTGTAAATAGTGAATTAGAAGAAGAATGCAAAAACTTCTACAACTTCCATGTAAAATTCTTCCCTCCATTAAGAGGAGCAAATTCAATTAAATGGAATGCATCCTCAGAAACTTGTGTATGGGCAAAAACAAATCCAAGAAGAGTTGAAGATACAGCTATCGAGCTAAGAGAAGCTTTTGAAAAATTTAAGAAAAGAGGATAAAAATGGACTTACAAGAATTAAAATCAAAATTTATAAAAGCATTTGGTGAAAATGATAATGAAATTAAAACATTCTTTTCCCCAAGTAGAATCAACATAATAGGAGAACATATTGATTATAACGGGGGACAAGTATTTCCATGTGCAATAGAAATAGGAACATATGGAGTTGCCAGAAAAAATTCTGAAAATATTTTAAGATTAAAAAGCTTAAATCTTTCTAAAGAAGGACATGTTTCACTTTCTCCTATTGAAAATAAAGAAGAAAATGAATGGATGAATTTCCCTCTTGGTGTTGCAAAGTTTATAAAGGAAAGAGGATTTGATATTGGAGGACTGGATGTTTTAGTTTACGGGAATATTCCTAATGGCTCCGGTCTTTCATCATCAGCTTCACTTGAAGTTCTTTTTGGAGAAATCTTCAATACTTTCTACAACAAAGGAAAAATCTCAAATGTAGAGCTAGCATTAATCGGCCAAGAAACGGAAAATAAATTTATAGGGGTAAACTCCGGAATAATGGATCAATTTATAATCGCAAACGGAAAAAAAGATAATGCTGTTTTACTGGATACCGAAACTTTGGATTTTGAGTATATTCCATTCAAACTAAAAGACAATAAAATTGTAATATTAAATACAAATAAAAGAAGAGAATTAAAAGATTCTAAGTATAATAAAAGACGTGCAGAATGCGAGGAAGCTTTAGAAATTTTACAAGATTATGCTGAAATAGATAACTTATGCCAACTTACAGAAGAAAATTTAGAATTACTTGAAAATATCGAAAATGAAGATGTAAGAAAAAGAGCAGAACATGTTATCATGGAAAATTTAAGAGTAGCTGAAGCTGTGCAAGCATTACAAAATGGAGATATAGAAACTTTAGGAGAACTATTAGTAGCATCAAATGATTCATTAAGAGAACTATACGAAGTTACTGGACCACATTTGGATTCTATTACTAAACATTCAAATGATTTTGATGGTTGTCTTGGTGCAAGAATGACAGGAGCTGGATTTGGAGGTTGTGGTATAGCCATTGTTAAATCCGATAAAATTGAAGAATTTAAGGCTTATGTTGGTCCAAGATATAAAGAAGATACTGGTTTAGAAGCAGAATTTATTATTTCAAATGTTGGAGATAAAGTTCACGAAATTTAAGGATTAATAAAATATAAAAACCACTTAAGACACTTATTCATTGGATATATACTCCAACTAAATGCTTAAGTGGTATTTTCTATTTTCTAATTTTCTCCATTTCTTCAGGAAACATCTTCATATATCTTTCTTCTGAACCAACTTTTTTCTTTGTTATATCTGTAAATTCTATATTCTCATCTTCTAATTTTTCTATTAGATATGAAACTTTATTTATTCCAATATTCGCAATCATTTTATCTTGATTTAGTTCATAATTTAATCCCTTAATTTGATAATCTTTAAGTTTTTCTACTGATTCTTTTGTTAATGATAACTCATAAATATTGTCTTTTATTAAATCCATTTGTTCTTCTACTATTCGACCATCTTTCAAGAACATTATTTGATCTGTCAATAAGTCTATTTCACTTAATGTATGTGATGAAATTAATATAGCTGTTCCCGATTCTACTAATTCTTTTAATAGATGTCTTACTTTAATTACCGATGTAGGATCCAGCCCATTCAAAGGTTCATCAAGTATCATAAGTTTCGGTTTATTCATCATTGCCATCGCAATTAGTAAATGTTGTTTCATTCCTAATGAATAATCTCCGGTTTTTTTATTCATATAATGGGCTATTTGTAATTTTTCAACAACCTCATCTATTCTTTCTTTCGGTAATTTTTGTGCTGTTTTAATAAAGGCTAAATGGTCATATCCTGTCAAATAGTCATATAAAACTCTATTATCTTTTAAAAAAGATACTTCAAAAAATATATCTGAATTCGTATTTTTCTTTCCAACAACTTCGATTTCACCACTATTTGCTTTTAATAAATTTGAAATAACATTAAATAAAGTAGATTTTCCTGCCCCATTCGGTCCTATAACAGCATAAATACCGGGTTTTTCAATATGCATGTTAATTCCTTTAAGCACTTCCTGCTTTCCAAATTTTTTTGTTACATTTTCTAATTTTAAGATTGACATAATTCCTCCTCGCATAATAATTTTATAATTAAAACCACATGTTTTATTTTCATCTCAAACTATTTGTAATATATTAGTTGTATAATTTCTAATCAAAAGATGTCGAACTAACAATATTCTCTAAATATGGTACAAGATATTAGTTGTATAATTTCTAATCGAAACTCTCTCTACTTATTAGTTGTTACATCTTGATAAAATCAAGCTAAGAAATAAATTAAAGTTTCAGTTCAAATATTGTTACATTTTCTTAATAATTAAAAGCAGACTCATTTTTTAATTTTCTATTTTTTGTCCGTAAAATTTTTACTATTTTGCTAAAATAAGCATACAAAAATCTAAAGTTAGACCTTTTTGTCCGTAAATTTTAAGTAATAATGAAAAATAAATAGCTAAAAGCAGACAGAATCCACCAAACATCTATTTTTATCCGTAAAATTTTACAAGCACAGCAAACAAAATTGTTAAAAATAAGGTTTTTATCCGTAAAGTATACAGCTAGTGTCTAAATTCGATTTCAACTTATAAATAGTTGTAAACTTATAAGTTGTAGCAACCATACTTTATACTTTTTGTTTCCTTTTATTGACTATCATGCTTCCAATTATCATAAATATTATCCCCCATAAAGTTAGGACAAATATACTTGTCACAAAGTTCCCACCGATTATTACATTTCTTATCATGACCGAATTATCTGCCACTTTATTTGCAAATAAATAGCTAAATGGACTATATAACTTTACGATATTTACATTTAATAAATTTGTTAAAATCACACCTGTTAATATAAATCCCGATGTCATCGCAATTAGTAAATTTTTACTCTTTGTGTATATTGAAAATAATGTTGCTATTGATGATATTAAAAATCCTTGCATTATCATCACTATAAATGTCTTTGTTAGATACTGCCAAATTGGCATAGTCGTAAATGTTTTTATTGCATTTAATCTTTCTTCAGGGATATTAAATTTCTTAAAATATGTTAAATAGTGAATTACAGGTTGTTTTATTTCTCCAAAGCTTTCTGTAATTACACCATTTAATATTGCAAATGCAAATACTACAAAACAGAAAATCGCTAATACATATGTTTATGAAAAAACTTTTGTAATATTATATTTAAATCTATTTAAGGGTTGTGTATATATCATATTTAGCTGACTTCCATTTTCTTTTTCCGATACATACCCATGAAGTATCATAAACATTACAATCCCTAAAAATATTATATCTAAATCTTGATATTTTAACATTCTGTATATGGTATATACACCTGAATTTGTTCCATATCTTTCTTGATTTCTAACTTGTTTTTCTATCAAATTAGAATTAAAAATTTGATATTCTGAAAATTTAAAATCTCTTTTTGTTATAGGTATTACTTTATCTTTTATAGACACATCACTTAATACTTCATTTTCAAAAGTATTAAATGGTAGTGAATCTTGTTTAGAAATAAACATAGTATTATAGTGAGTTGATCTAAATATATCAAGCCATTTTTGAGAGTTATAAAATAAGCTAGAATCTCCTTTTTTATATCCTGCTATCATATTATTTATATGATTTTCTTGCGTTTTTGCTAAAGCATAAAATGAAGAGTTTATATCACTCAAATTAATATTTTTTATACTTTCACCTCTAGCCTCTATTCTATTCTTTTCTAATTTAACTTCTTCTACTATTTCTTTTATCTCTCCATTTTCTCCTATTTTATAATTTTTAATATTTATAGCTTTGTTTTTCTCAAAAAAGTGTAAAGAAAATATTAAAATTAATGTTGCTAATAAATAAATTAAAAAACTTTGATTATTATTTATTTTCCTTACTTCAAATCTAAATACACTATATTTATTAATATAAATTTTATCTTGAACCTTATTAAACTTAAAATTATATCTAAGTATATAAATTGTGGCTAAAATTAATATTGTTGTGAATAAAATAAATACACCTAAAAAATAAAAGTTACTACTATACAATTCTTTATATTCATATTGTCCCGATATTGATACCATCGAAAATATTTTCCCATTAATTGTTCTAATATAATCCATTACATATATAGGATTAAATACCGTTTTTAAACTTTCAATATTTTCTGTAAACGTAAAACCTAATCCAAATAAAGCAACTAACAAAGCCAATGATACTTGCTTACTTCTAAATATTGAATTTACAAATAATATTATTGAATACATCAAATTCATAATTGTAAAAAATAATAATAAAATTAATAGCATAAGATTATAAGCTAAAATATATTTTGGATTTAACCCTTCATGAAATACTCTATATATTTCTCTAAATCCACCTATATTAATTCCTTGAGCAAAACATATTAATAGAAAAAATATAAAAAAGGATGACAAATATATTATGGAAATTAAATTCATTGAAATTAATTTTGAAATAACTAATTTTCTATAATCTATTTGTAATATATTAGTTGTATAATTTCTAATCAAAAGATGTCGAACTAACAATATTCTCTAAATATGGTACAAGATATTAGTTGTATAATTTCTAATCGAAACTCTCTCTACTTATTAGTTGTTACATCTTGATAAAATCAAGCTAAGAAATAAATTAAAGTTTCAGTTCAAATATTGTTACATTTTCTTAATAATTAAAAGCAGACTCATTTTTTAATTTTCTATTTTTTGTCCGTAAAATTTTTACTATTTTGCTAAAATAAGCATACAAAAATCTAAAGTTAGACCTTTTTGTCCGTAAATTTTAAGTAATAATGAAAAATAAATAGCTAAAAGCAGACAGAATCCACCAAACATCTATTTTTATCCGTAAAATTTTACAAGCACAGCAAACAAAATTGTTAAAAATAAGGTTTTTATCCGTAAAGTATACAGCTAGTGTCTAAATTCGATTTCAACTTATAAATAGTTGTAAACTTATAAGTTGTAGCAACCATACTTTATACTTTTTGTTTCCTTTTATTGACTATCATGCTTCCAATTATCATAAATATTATCCCCCATAAAGTTAGGACAAATATACTTGTCACAAAGTTCCCACCGATTATTACATTTCTTATCATGACCGAATTATCTGCCACTTTATTTGCAAATAAATAGCTAAATGGACTATATAACTTTACGATATTTACATTTAATAAATTTGTTAAAATCACACCTGTTAATATAAATCCCGATGTCATCGCAATTAGTAAATTTTTACTCTTTGTGTATATTGAAAATAATGTTGCTATTGATGATATTAAAAATCCTTGCATTATCATCACTATAAATGTCTTTGTTAGATACTGCCAAATTGGCATAGTCGTAAATGTTTTTATTGCATTTAATCTTTCTTCAGGGATATTAAATTTCTTAAAATATGTTAAATAGTGAATTACAGGTTGTTTTATTTCTCCAAAGCTTTCTGTAATTACACCATTTAATATTGCAAATGCAAATACTACAAAACAGAAAATCGCTAATACATATGTTTATGAAAAAACTTTTGTAATATTATATTTAAATCTATTTAAGGGTTGTGTATATATCATATTTAGCTGACTTCCATTTTCTTTTTCCGATACATACCCATGAAGTATCATAAACATTACAATCCCTAAAAATATTATATCTAAATCTTGATATTTTAACATTCTGTATATGGTATATACACCTGAATTTGTTCCATATCTTTCTTGATTTCTAACTTGTTTTTCTATCAAATTAGAATTAAAAATTTGATATTCTGAAAATTTAAAATCTCTTTTTGTTATAGGTATTACTTTATCTTTTATAGACACATCACTTAATACTTCATTTTCAAAAGTATTAAATGGTAGTGAATCTTGTTTAGAAATAAACATAGTATTATAGTGAGTTGATCTAAATATATCAAGCCATTTTTGAGAGTTATAAAATAAGCTAGAATCTCCTTTTTTATATCCTGCTATCATATTATTTATATGATTTTCTTGCGTTTTTGCTAAAGCATAAAATGAAGAGTTTATATCACTCAAATTAATATTTTTTATACTTTCACCTCTAGCCTCTATTCTATTCTTTTCTAATTTAACTTCTTCTACTATTTCTTTTATCTCTCCATTTTCTCCTATTTTATAATTTTTAATATTTATAGCTTTGTTTTTCTCAAAAAAGTGTAAAGAAAATATTAAAATTAATGTTGCTAATAAATAAATTAAAAAACTTTGATTATTATTTATTTTCCTTACTTCAAATCTAAATACACTATATTTATTAATATAAATTTTATCTTGAACCTTATTAAACTTAAAATTATATCTAAGTATATAAATTGTGGCTAAAATTAATATTGTTGTGAATAAAATAAATACACCTAAAAAATAAAAGTTACTACTATACAATTCTTTATATTCATATTGTCCCGATATTGATACCATCGAAAATATTTTCCCATTAATTGTTCTAATATAATCCATTACATATATAGGATTAAATACCGTTTTTAAACTTTCAATATTTTCTGTAAACGTAAAACCTAATCCAAATAAAGCAACTAACAAAGCCAATGATACTTGCTTACTTCTAAATATTGAATTTACAAATAATATTATTGAATACATCAAATTCATAATTGTAAAAAATAATAATAAAATTAATAGCATAAGATTATAAGCTAAAATATATTTTGGATTTAACCCTTCATGAAATACTCTATATATTTCTCTAAATCCACCTATATTAATTCCTTGAGCAAAACATATTAATAGAAAAAATATAAAAAAGGATGACAAATATATTATGGAAATTAAATTCATTGAAATTAATTTTGAAATAACTAATTTTCTATAATCTATTTGTAATATATTAGTTGTATAATTTCTAATCAAAAGATGTCGAACTAACAATATTCTCTA
The DNA here is from genome assembly GCF_004524775.2 of Helcococcus ovis. Classification (NCBI taxonomy): domain Bacteria; kingdom Bacillati; phylum Bacillota; class Tissierellia; order Tissierellales; family Peptoniphilaceae; genus Helcococcus; species Helcococcus ovis. The sequence continues at coordinate 1,472,311 of NZ_CP119081.1, forward strand.
AATATGGTACAAGATATTAGTTGTATAATTTCTAATCGAAACTCTCTCTACTTATTAGTTGTTACATCTTGATAAAATCAAGCTAAGAAATAAATTAAAGTTTCAGTTCAAATATTGTTACATTTTCTTAATAATTAAAAGCAGACTCATTTTTTTAATTTTCTATTTTTTGTCCGTAAAATTTTTACTATTTTGCTAAAATAAGCATACAAAAATCTAAAGTTAGACCTTTTTGTCCGTAAATTTTAAGTAATAATGAAAAATAAATAGCTAAAAGCAGACAGAATCCACCAAACATCTATTTTTATCCGTAAAATTTTACAAGCACAGCAAACAAAATTGTTAAAAATAAGGTTTTTATCCGTAAAGTATACAGCTAGTGTCTAAATTCGATTTCAACTTATAAATAGTTGTAAACTTATAAGTTGTAGCAACCATACTTTATACTTTTTGTTTCCTTTTATTGACTATCATGCTTCCAATTATCATAAATATTATCCCCCATAAAGTTAGGACAAATATACTTGTCACAAAGTTCCCACCGATTATTACATTTCTTATCATGACCGAATTATCTGCCACTTTATTTGCAAATAAATAGCTAAATGGACTATATAACTTTACGATATTTACATTTAATAAATTTGTTAAAATCACACCTGTTAATATAAATCCCGATGTCATCGCAATTAGTAAATTTTTACTCTTTGTGTATATTGAAAATAATGTTGCTATTGATGATATTAAAAATCCTTGCATTATCATCACTATAAATGTCTTTGTTAGATACTGCCAAATTGGCATAGTCGTAAATGTTTTTATTGCATTTAATCTTTCTTCAGGGATATTAAATTTCTTAAAATATGTTAAATAGTGAATTACAGGTTGTTTTATTTCTCCAAAGCTTTCTGTAATTACACCATTTAATATTGCAAATGCAAATACTACAAAACAGAAAATCGCTAATACATATGTTTATGAAAAAACTTTTGTAATATTATATTTAAATCTATTTAAGGGTTGTGTATATATCATATTTAGCTGACTTCCATTTTCTTTTTCCGATACATACCCATGAAGTATCATAAACATTACAATCCCTAAAAATATTATATCTAAATCTTGATATTTTAACATTCTGTATATGGTATATACACCTGAATTTGTTCCATATCTTTCTTGATTTCTAACTTGTTTTTCTATCAAATTAGAATTAAAAATTTGATATTCTGAAAATTTAAAATCTCTTTTTGTTATAGGTATTACTTTATCTTTTATAGACACATCACTTAATACTTCATTTTCAAAAGTATTAAATGGTAGTGAATCTTGTTTAGAAATAAACATAGTATTATAGTGAGTTGATCTAAATATATCAAGCCATTTTTGAGAGTTATAAAATAAGCTAGAATCTCCTTTTTTATATCCTGCTATCATATTATTTATATGATTTTCTTGCGTTTTTGCTAAAGCATAAAATGAAGAGTTTATATCACTCAAATTAATATTTTTTATACTTTCACCTCTAGCCTCTATTCTATTCTTTTCTAATTTAACTTCTTCTACTATTTCTTTTATCTCTCCATTTTCTCCTATTTTATAATTTTTAATATTTATAGCTTTGTTTTTCTCAAAAAAGTGTAAAGAAAATATTAAAATTAATGTTGCTAATAAATAAATTAAAAAACTTTGATTATTATTTATTTTCCTTACTTCAAATCTAAATACACTATATTTATTAATATAAATTTTATCTTGAACCTTATTAAACTTAAAATTATATCTAAGTATATAAATTGTGGCTAAAATTAATATTGTTGTGAATAAAATAAATACACCTAAAAAATAAAAGTTACTACTATACAATTCTTTATATTCATATTGTCCCGATATTGATACCATCGAAAATATTTTCCCATTAATTGTTCTAATATAATCCATTACATATATAGGATTAAATACCGTTTTTAAACTTTCAATATTTTCTGTAAACGTAAAACCTAATCCAAATAAAGCAACTAACAAAGCCAATGATACTTGCTTACTTCTAAATATTGAATTTACAAATAATATTATTGAATACATCAAATTCATAATTGTAAAAAATAATAATAAAATTAATAGCATAAGATTATAAGCTAAAATATATTTTGGATTTAACCCTTCATGAAATACTCTATATATTTCTCTAAATCCACCTATATTAATTCCTTGAGCAAAACATATTAATAGAAAAAATATAAAAAAGGATGACAAATATATTATGGAAATTAAATTCATTGAAATTAATTTTGAAATAACTAATTTTCTATAATCTATTTGTAATATATTAGTTGTATAATTTCTAATCAAAAGATGTCGAACTAACAATATTCTCTAAATATGGTACAAGATATTAGTTGTATAATTTCTAATCGAAACTCTCTCTACTTATTAGTTGTTACATCTTGATAAAATCAAGCTAAGAAATAAATTAAAGTTTCAGTTCAAATATTGTTACATTTTCTTAATAATTAAAAGCAGACTCATTTTTTAATTTTCTATTTTTTGTCCGTAAAATTTTTACTATTTTGCTAAAATAAGCATACAAAAATCTAAAGTTAGACCTTTTTGTCCGTAAATTTTAAGTAATAATGAAAAATAAATAGCTAAAAGCAGACAGAATCCACCAAACATCTATTTTTATCCGTAAAATTTTACAAGCACAGCAAACAAAATTGTTAAAAATAAGGTTTTTATCCGTAAAGTATACAGCTAGTGTCTAAATTCGATTTCAACTTATAAATAGTTGTAAACTTATAAGTTGTAGCAACCATACTTTATACTTTTTGTTTCCTTTTATTGACTATCATGCTTCCAATTATCATAAATATTATCCCCCATAAAGTTAGGACAAATATACTTGTCACAAAGTTCCCACCGATTATTACATTTCTTATCATGACCGAATTATCTGCCACTTTATTTGCAAATAAATAGCTAAATGGACTATATAACTTTACGATATTTACATTTAATAAATTTGTTAAAATCACACCTGTTAATATAAATCCCGATGTCATCGCAATTAGTAAATTTTTACTCTTTGTGTATATTGAAAATAATGTTGCTATTGATGATATTAAAAATCCTTGCATTATCATCACTATAAATGTCTTTGTTAGATACTGCCAAATTGGCATAGTCGTAAATGTTTTTATTGCATTTAATCTTTCTTCAGGGATATTAAATTTCTTAAAATATGTTAAATAGTGAATTACAGGTTGTTTTATTTCTCCAAAGCTTTCTGTAATTACACCATTTAATATTGCAAATGCAAATACTACAAAACAGAAAATCGCTAATACATATGTTTATGAAAAAACTTTTGTAATATTATATTTAAATCTATTTAAGGGTTGTGTATATATCATATTTAGCTGACTTCCATTTTCTTTTTCCGATACATACCCATGAAGTATCATAAACATTACAATCCCTAAAAATATTATATCTAAATCTTGATATTTTAACATTCTGTATATGGTATATACACCTGAATTTGTTCCATATCTTTCTTGATTTCTAACTTGTTTTTCTATCAAATTAGAATTAAAAATTTGATATTCTGAAAATTTAAAATCTCTTTTTGTTATAGGTATTACTTTATCTTTTATAGACACATCACTTAATACTTCATTTTCAAAAGTATTAAATGGTAGTGAATCTTGTTTAGAAATAAACATAGTATTATAGTGAGTTGATCTAAATATATCAAGCCATTTTTGAGAGTTATAAAATAAGCTAGAATCTCCTTTTTTATATCCTGCTATCATATTATTTATATGATTTTCTTGCGTTTTTGCTAAAGCATAAAATGAAGAGTTTATATCACTCAAATTAATATTTTTTATACTTTCACCTCTAGCCTCTATTCTATTCTTTTCTAATTTAACTTCTTCTACTATTTCTTTTATCTCTCCATTTTCTCCTATTTTATAATTTTTAATATTTATAGCTTTGTTTTTCTCAAAAAAGTGTAAAGAAAATATTAAAATTAATGTTGCTAATAAATAAATTAAAAAACTTTGATTATTATTTATTTTCCTTACTTCAAATCTAAATACACTATATTTATTAATATAAATTTTATCTTGAACCTTATTAAACTTAAAATTATATCTAAGTATATAAATTGTGGCTAAAATTAATATTGTTGTGAATAAAATAAATACACCTAAAAAATAAAAGTTACTACTATACAATTCTTTATATTCATATTGTCCCGATATTGATACCATCGAAAATATTTTCCCATTAATTGTTCTAATATAATCCATTACATATATAGGATTAAATACCGTTTTTAAACTTTCAATATTTTCTGTAAACGTAAAACCTAATCCAAATAAAGCAACTAACAAAGCCAATGATACTTGCTTACTTCTAAATATTGAATTTACAAATAATATTATTGAATACATCAAATTCATAATTGTAAAAAATAATAATAAAATTAATAGCATAAGATTATAAGCTAAAATATATTTTGGATTTAACCCTTCATGAAATACTCTATATATTTCTCTAAATCCACCTATATTAATTCCTTGAGCAAAACATATTAATAGAAAAAATATAAAAAAGGATGACAAATATATTATGGAAATTAAATTCATTGAAATTAATTTTGAAATAACTAATTTTCTATAATCTATAGGTTGAGTTTTCAATAGATTAATCGTACCATCTTCCATTTCCTTGCTTAAAATCCCATAAAATATTAGTATCGCAAATACTAAAAATGGTATACCAAATATTATCTTACTATTATATATGATTCTTCTTGCATAATTTGTTGATAAATGTTCTAAAAAACTATTATTTCTAGGAATATCATTTTTTTTTAGATATTCCATTTCCAAAACAGCATAATTAACATCTTTTTTTTCTAGTTTATCTTTTAACTCTAATTTATAATCCTTATAAAATTTTAATACTTCTGTTAATAAATTGTAATCTAATTCATAAAATTTTTTACTTATATCATATTTTTCCTTAAATGTCTTTTTATCTATATTTGACATAAAATGATTAAGCTCTGAATATTTAGAGTAATGATTATTATCTATAATTTCATTTAATCTAGTTATATATTCTAAATTTTTTAGAAAAAGAAAATCATTTTTTCTTGCATTAGCAATTAAAATAGTATCTCCTGGAACTTTTGATACTTTATATTCATGACTTAATTCTAAAATATTATTAGATCTATAATTTACATAAAATGACATAATAATAGCGAATAAAATAGTAAATAATATTAACTTTGATTTATGTAATTTTTTAATTTCCAATTTTATCATATCAACCTCTTATTAATAAAAAGCTAGTCAAAAAGACTAGCATTTTATTATTATTCATTCATGTAAATAGAATATGCTCCTATGTCATAAGGATTTGAAACTAAATATAGTACTCCGGAATAATAATGTAAAGTACTCTCTGTTTTATCTACTTTTTTGCCTCTTTTTATATATCCTTCATAATAAAAACCATTTTCTTGAATTCTTTTAAAAACATACATTGGATTTGTTTTAGCTGGTAAAATATCTTCATAAACTATAAAAGTTTTTACCATGCCTGTCGGCATAATTTCACTATTTTTAAAATCATCCGCATATGCTCCATTAAAGCTTGAAAACACTAAACCACATGCAAATACAAAAGCTACTATTTTTTTCATTTTTCTCTCCTAAATATATATTTTTGTAAATTATAACTTACAACTATATATTAATATAATTATTTTAACTTTTCAATGACATCGATGTCATTTTTAAAAATTTTTCTTTTTAGCTTTAATATATACTATTTTAATAAATTAATTTTATTAAATTTTTTGTTTCCTTTTATTAACTATCATGCTTCCAATTATCATAAATATTATGCTCCATACAGTTAATACCATAATACTTGTCACAAAATTCCCACCGATTATTACATTTCTTATCATGACCGAATTATCTGCCACTTTATTTGCAAATAAATAGCTAAATGGACTATATAATTTTACGATATTTACATTTAATAAATTTGTTAAAATCACACCTGTTAATATAAATCCCGAAGTCATTGCGATTAGTAGATTTTTACTCTTTGTATATATTGAAAATAATGTTGCTATTGATGATATTAAAAATCCTTGCATTATCATCACTATAAATGTCTTTGTTAGATACTGCCAAATTGGCATTGTAGATATTGTTTTTAGTGCATCTTCTTCATTTATACTATTAAAATTTTTAACATATGTTAAATAGTGAATTACAGGTTGTTTTATTTCTCCAAATCTTTCTGTAATAACACCGTTTAATATCGCAAATGCAAATACTACAAAACAGAAAATCGATAATACATATATTTGTGAAAAAACTTTTGTAATATTATATTTAAATCTATTTAAGGGTTGTGTATATATCATATTTAGCTGACTTCCATTTTCTTTTTCCGATACATACCCATTAATTATCATAAACATTATAATCCCCAAAAATATTATATCTAAATCTTGATATTTTAACATTCTGTATGTTGTATATATACCTGAGTTTGTTAAGTATTTTGCATTTTTTCTGTCTAGAGTTTCTTCAAAATTTGATTTAAACTTTTGATAATGTGAAAATATAAAATATTGTTTTACTATTGGTTTTACATTATTATCAACTGATACATTATTTAATAAAATATTTTCATATATAGTAAGTGGTGTTTTTTTTATTTTACCTCCCATTCCCCTCATATCATATTCAAGTTTGTCTTGAAATGATTGAGCCTTGTAAAACTTTTTTGAATCATTTTTATTATAACCATCTATTAAATTGTTATAATTATTTATTATTTTTTTATATTTTTCTATATTAAATTGAATCGATTCGGCCATATCACCATTTAAATTTTTTAGTTTTTTTTCTTCCAATAATAAATGATGCTTATATAATTCTAATTTTCCTTTAGGCTTTAGATTAAAATTAATCCCATTTAATACTTCAGTTACTTCAAAAAAATGTAAAGAAAATATTAAAATTAATGTTGCAAGTAAATATATTACAAAACTCTGATTATTAACTATTTTTCTTACCTCAAATTTAAATACACTATATTTATTAATATTAATTTGTTTTTCTTTTTCATAAACCTTAAAATCAAACTGTGATAATTTTGCAGCTACAAATATTAAAAATACCGAAATAATAAAAAATATTAGTAAATAGATTAAGCTACTATGATTTATGTTTTGATATGTCCCTAAACCATTTTTTTCTACAACACAATTTATTTTACCCTTTATGCTCCTAACATGATCCATTGCATATATCGGATTAAATACTGTTTTTAAACTTTTAATATTTTCTGTAAATGTATATCCTAATCCAAAAATTGATATTAAAAAGGCTAATGAAGAATATTTACTCCTAAATATTGAATTTATAAGTATTATAATTGAATAAATTAAATTCATTATTATCGTAAACGATAATAATATCAGTAATATCAGTTCATATGCCTTAAAGTATCTTGGATCTACTCCATCATAAAATATTCTATAAATTTCTCTAAATCCACCTAGATTAATTCCTTGAACAAAACATATTAATGCAAAAAATATAAAAAAGGATGACAAATATATTATGGAAATTAAATTCATTGAAATTAATTTTGAAATAACTAATTTTCTATAATCTATAGGTTGAGTTTTCAATAGATTAATCGTACCATCTTCTCTTTCTTTGCTTAAAATCCCATAAAATATTAATATCGCAAATACTAAAAATGGTATACCAAATATTATTTTACTATTATATATTATTCTTCTTGCATAGTTAGTTGACAAAAATTCAAAATATCCAATATTGGTATGTAAGTCATTTTCTTTTATATATTCCATCTCAAAAATTCCATATTTCCAAGATTTCAAATCATTTTCATCATCAATTTCCAATCCATATTTTTTATTATATTCTATCGCATCTCTTAAATTATTATATTCTAAATAAAAAAAATCTTTACTTATATCATATTTTTCTTTAAATGATTTTTTATCTATATTTGTCATAAAATTCATTAGTTTTGGATAATTTCTGTAATGATATTTAAACATTTTTTCAAAATCTAAGCCATAATTTTCCTTATTCATTAACTTATATTCATTTTCAGAAAAATTTTCATAAAAAATGGAAAGAGGCGAAAAACTTTCATATGAACTATATTCTATATATAACCCATCTTTTGTATTTGATCTATAATTTACATAAAAAGACATAATAACAGCGAATAAAATAGTAAATAATATTAACTTTGATTTATATAATTTTTTAATTTCCAATTTTATCATATCAACCTCTTATTAATAAAAAAGTCGGTTTTATCCGACCTTTTTTATTATTCATATCTACCGTCATATCCTGAAGTTAGTGTTAAAGTTCCTTTATAAAGATTAACTTTATAAATTCAACTAAAATACATTAAAAATATATAAAACATACAACACTATTAAATGAATAAAAGTTATTATACTCATATATAAAAATGTTGCAGTTAATTTGGATTCTTTTTTATTTTTATTCAAAAAATATATATTAACTATATCCAATATTATAATTATGTAGAAAATTATATGGAGTATATTGTTAAACTTACCAAGCATAATTATTAGGGAGATTTTTATTAATATCAGAATTATCGAAAAATAATATAATAACATTTTTATTACCATTTACTTATTTCTACTTTTGTGTCTACTAAATTATGATTAGAATCATAAAACTTTAATACTAATTTACTTCTTCTTCCAGAAGCATATAAATATGACTTATAATATTCTCCAATAAACCCTCCAGAATATGATGCAAATATGGAAGCCAGATAAGAAATTGCACCAAATAGAGCTGAATTGCTAAATCCAATTGTCCCTAAAATAGCAGATGTTACTGCACTTCTACTATTATTTAGATTACGAACTGAACCAGTATGTGTTGATACCAATTTATAATCTCCATACATTTCTCCATATCCTATCCTATTTTGCATACTTGTCCATTCTTCGACCCCGCTATTACCGCCTGGTCTTCCAGCCCATGCTGATGGTAATATCTCATTTCTATTCAAAGAAAATGCTTCAACAAACCCAAATTCAAAATTGAACATAATTATAAACGCAAATACAAAAGCTACTATTTTTTTTATATTTTTTTTCATTTTCTTCTCCTACATTAATATTTTTTTCTAAATTATAACTTACAACCATATATTAACATAATCATTTTCATTTAACAATGACATCGATGTCATGTTTTATGAAAAATATAAATAAAGTTATTTAAATTAAATATAATTATTAAATACATGACATACATGTCATTGAAAAAATATTTATATTAAAGTAATATAATAAAAAAACAAGGAGGACTCATGAAAAAAGTTATTTTATTTTTTTCTATATTGATGTTATTTAATTTTTTTGTAGCGTCAAAAAAAGAAGAAAAACCCAATCCTGAACCACCTATCATTGAATGGTTTTCAAATACTAAGCTTTATTCTTAAACATATTATTTAAGAAAATATTCATAAAGATCAATTAATTGTTCTTGCTTAAATAAAGTAGCAATTTTAATTGATTTTTTTATATCATTTTTATAATCGATATCATTTATTTCCTTTTTTGATAAACCAATTAAAAAATATAATCTATCTAAATTTTTATGTTTATTTTCTTTTTCTAATTTAGAAATGATTTTTGAAAGTTCATTTATCACTATTTCAAATTGTCTATTTTTATATATGGAAACATATTTATTATATATGAATTGTATATACAGTATATTATCCTCTGAAATATTTTCCTCCATAAATTTAATAATATCCAAGTAGATTTTTTGCATATTCATATATTCATAATTAAATGAAATACAAAATAAAATTCTATATTCTATATCATTATATTCAAATGTTTTGAAGTTTTTTATTTTAAAGTTTGGAATAGTTATTTTTAATGAATTATTCAATATTTTTAACGATTTTTGAAAATTTCTATTATAAAAAAGCAATGTCCCTTTAACAAATAAATATAGCTGCTCTATCAAAATTTGATTTCTTATATTCATACCATGCTGATATTTAGACTCTATATTGCAAAGAAATTCTTCTAACTTTTCCATTTCTCTATTATCTAAAATTACAAAAAGTGAATTTCTTAAATTCAAATACTCCAAAATATCATTATCGTTTAATTCTTTATATATTTTAAATAAATCAATTTTTAATATTTCTGAAAATTTTTGCAAACTTTCCAAAGAAGGAGTTGATTTGTTAGATTCAATTCTAAAATATTGCCTAGAACTAATATTTAATTTATCTGCAAATTTTTCAATAGATAGATTTTTAGATTTTCTTATTTCTTTAAGTTTATCTCCTAAGTTACATTCCATATGATCTCCTTCTGTCCTATATTTTTTGATAATCATACCATAAAATTTAGGTTAGTTCAAATATGAAAATGTAACCGCCGTAAATAATACTCCTTTATCAAAGCCTGTATATACTATATTAACCATAATTACATGAAAAAATAAAGAAATCCACTTAGGCACCTCCGCAGCTCTAATAGGAGCGAGGACAGTGCCGTAACTGGATTCTCTTTATTTTTCATATTTTATACAAATCCCTAAAAAACATATTACCATTATCAATGCCGAAATCAGTAAACTTGATATTAATTCCATCATTTTCTAATATGCCATTTTCAATATTTTTCTTAAGTACATCTCCGTACTTTACCATAATATCTATATTAAATCTTGTATTCATATCTGATATTTCAAAACCTTTTTGCATTCTGAGTTTTAACATCATATATTCTTTTTCTCTTGTATCTTTATCAAGATTTTCAACTTCCTGAATCGGCTTATCTCCATTATCAATCATTTTAAAATATACATCAAATTTTCTGTGATTTGTGTATCTTGTTAAGCCAATATTAGAAGCAGCGCCCACACCTATACCTATATAATCTTGTAAATTCCAATATTTTTTATTATGCGTACTTTCAAATTTTGAACTTTTTGCAAAACTGGAAATTTCATATTGATTAAATCCATTTAGCTTTAATATATTTACAACCTTATGGTACATATTTCTTTCAATCTCCGGATCAAATAATTCAATTTTTCCATCGTTGTACCAAATATCAAAATATGTTTTTTCTTTAAGGATTAATGAATAATATGAAACGTGGTCTATATCTAATTTTGAAACAATTTCTAAATCTTTTTCCAAAACTTTCATATCCTGTTTAGGATTTGCAAGCATTAAATCTATGCTGATATTTTTACAGCCGAGCTCTCTTAACATTTTTAACTTTTTAAATACTGTATAGCTATTGTGGATTCTCCCCATAATTTGTAATACATCATTATTGAAAGTTTGTACTCCCATTGAAAATCTATTTACTCCATTTTCAAGATAAATTTTAATCTTTTCTTCTGTAACAGATTCGGGATTCATCTCAATGGTAATTTCTGCATTTTCTGTTATTTTAAATGTATTTTTCAATTCTTTTAATATTTTATCCATATATGATGCTGCTAAATATGAAGGTGTCCCTCCCCCAATATATACTGTATCTAAAAAAATATTTTGATTTTTATATAATCTAATTTCATTTAACAAATATTGTACATAAAGATCTATTTTTTCATCTTCATCTGTATATGTTAAAAAATCACAGTAATTACATTTTTTCTGACAAAACGGAATATGTAAATATAATCCAATTGGATTTGTCATATTAATTCCTTCCTAAAATGATATTTTGTAAATCAAAGCAATTAAACATAAAATAATTGCTAGCGGTGTGTATATCCACCTACCTACAAAATACCATAATTTCCCAATTTTCTTTGAACTTCCTTTATTAATCTCTTCTATAATTTCTTCTTTTTTCCATACCCAAAACCATGAAAATGCTCCCATTGCTGCACCTATTGGAATTACATAGATTGAAACAAGATCCATCCATGGACCCCATCCACCTAAAATTGCTCCTTTTGTTTCAGCGATTGGCTCCATAAATACCCCTACTGATAAAACTACAATACACAAAAGTAATAAAACAAGTTTTCTATTTGCACCTTTTATCTTATATGTAATTGATTCTGTAACTGCTTCAAGCATGTTTTGCATTGAACTAACCCCACCAAATAAAACTGCTGTGTATAATATAACCGCAAAAATTCTTCCTAGATGTATGTTTTGCAATACTTTAGGCAATGTATTAAATAATAAACCAGGTCCTGAACTTTGATCTAAATTAAATGCAAATGCAGCCGGTATCATAACTAACGCTGCGACTAATGCTGCTAAAGTATCAAATAAAGCTGTATTTTTAGCTCCATTTAAAATATCAACTTCTTCTCCTAGATATGATCCATAAACTATCATTCCTGATCCAGTTATTGATAAGGAGAAAAATGCTTGTCCCATTGCCCAAATCCATGTCATGGGATTTATTAGATGTTTCCAGTCAGGTGTAAACATAAATTTGTACCCCTCAATTGCATTAGGCATAAAAAATACTCTAATTGCAAGTATTAAAAACAGAATAAAAAATAATGGCATAATTATCTTATTTGTTTTTTCTATACTTCTTACCCCAAATAATACTGTAATCATTGTAAAAATTACTACAAATATATGATATGGTATTACCGAATAATTTTTAAAAGCAAATGAGGCAAACCATTGTTCCGGATTAGCAGTCATCAACATTCCACTTAAAGAGTCAACTAAAGCCTTAAATACATAAGAAATAATTACTGAATAACCTATAGCTATAGTCATAGTCCCTATTAAAGGAATCCAACCAATAATTTTACCAATTTTTTCTTTATTTTTTGTCTTCCAAGCATATTGATATGCTCCTAATGTCCCTGTTTTAGCCCTTCTACCAATAGCATATTCAGATGATAGTCCTGTATAACTAAAAATCATTATAAATAACAAATAACATAGTAAAAAAGCTCCTCCACCATTTGCTCCAACTTTGTAAGGGAAACCCCATACATTAGCCATACCTACTGCTGAACCGACACAGGCTATAATAAAGCCCCATCTTGATTTAAATTTTAATTTTTCCATAATACCCTCCGTAATAGATTTTATTATACAGTAAATTTTAAAATAAAAAAAGGATAGAAATTTAAAATTTCTATCCAAAAAACTTTTACGAATCTTACAATAAAGGTTCTACAATAAATAGTGTTGGTGTATAAAATTAACCTTAGCTACTTATGCACATATGGCTTTTATAAGAAACAAAATTTCATTATCTTCCAGTTGAACCAATCCCACCTTCACCACGATGTGTTTCATCAAGCTCATCAACTAACTCAATATCAACTCTTACATAAGGTTGAATTACCATTTGAGCTAGTCTGTCTCCATTGTGAATCACATGGTCCTTATCAGAATTATTTACAAAAAAGATTTGAATGTCTCCCCTATAATCACTGTCAATTATCCCTGTTGTGTTTGCTAATGTAATTCTGTGTTTAATTCCTGTTGAGGATCTTGGATATATTGCCCCAAAATATCCTTCTGGAATTGCAACCTTTATACCAGTTGGAATTTTTACAACTTCATTCGGTTTTACAGTGACTGGTTCCTGATTATTGCAATACAAATCAAATCCTGCTGAACCTTCGGTAGCATATTTAGGTTTAAACTTTTCTGTTACCATTTTTAATTTCATATCCATCTCCTATATTAAAAAATATGCGAGCATATTTATAAGCCGTGTTCTGTATTTGATAATCATCTATCTAGATGTATAGTCACCTATACATTCAAGCAATCTACCTACCGGACCTAGCCAGCTACTAGGTTTGTATCCTATTCTGATCTTGCACCGAATGGGGTTTACATAGCCACATAGTTACCCATATGCTGGTGAGCTCTTACCTCGCCTTTCCACCCTTACTGAACCCCTAACTTATGTGCTCAAGTTTTGAAATACTTAGGATTCCGCCGTCGAATCTTACTAATCGAAGCTTCCTTTTCGGTCGCTTCTCTTAGAGATTCTTGGCATGACACCTACTTTATACTTCAACTATTTCATGGTATTTTATACCATGAAATAGTTGAGCGCATAAGTTAGGGGTTCAGCGGTATATCTCTGTTGCACTATCCTTAGAGTCGCCTCCACCAGACGTTATCTGGCATTCTGCTGTGTGGTGCACGGACTTTCCTCTCGTAATAAAAATTACCAGCGATTATCTAACATACTCGCAATGAAATCTTATCATAATTACATAAATTAATCAATTAAATGATTTTAGGTAAATATTTCTCATCATTATAATACTTGAAAATTTGAACATTTTCAGGTAATTTTTCATTTAATAAAAATGCTTCTGCAAAATCAGCAAACAATCTTTCTGAACCCTCATGTGAAATATCTAAAATCGAACATCCCTTTTCAAGAGTATCCATTGCAACATGATGGGTTACATCTCCTGTAATAAATAAATCCACACCTAAAGAAATTGCTTCATTTATAAAATCCATACCTGAACCTGAAATAAATCCTATCCTGCTAATTTCATTATTTGCATTATAAAAATTTACCTTATCTAAACCTAATCCCTCTTTTATATTTAAAACTATTTTATCCAAAGAATCATCTACACTAGCAATTGAGCCATATCCATATCCTCCTTCAGTAAGAATTATTTTACCTTCAGATTTATATCCGATTTTTTCAAACAAAAATTCATTAAATCCACTAACATCCGAAGCAGTATGTGAAGCATAAATACAAATATCATTCTTTATTGCTTTAATTATCTTTTTGCCCTTAAAATTATCAAATTGAATATTGTTCACATTCGGGAAAATTATCGGATGATGAGAAACTATTAAATTACAACCATTTTGGATAGCATAATCTAAAGATTCCTCTGTAATTTCAAGTGTGCATAAAATATTTTTAACTTCATCGTTTTTATTTCCAACTTGAATACCACCATTGTCCCATTTTTCTTGTAAATCTAAAGGATGTTTTTTTTCAAACTTTACAATTATTTCTCGAATTTGCATAATAATCCTTCCAAAATTTTTATTTCTCCTAAAATTTCTGATTTTCTTTTATTCGTCTTATCTGTATTTATCTTTTCTATACGAGTATATACATCCTTTAAATCCTGTATTTCTATCTCAATAATTTCTTTTGTAATTTCATCTTTATTTAAAATATTACTCTTACCATATTTATAAAATTCTTCCTTAGAATATTTTTCAACTAATTCATTTTTTCTAAATTTAGCCACAATAATATTATAAAAGTAACTTTCTTCCTTACAGATATTTTCATCAATAATCTCAAAGTTATTATCATGTAGCCATTTTCTTAAATGTGTTTGTGAGTTATTTGGTTGAAGTATAAGTTTTTCTGCATTTTTAGCAACTTCAATACCTCTTTCAAGAATTTCAGCTATTAAAAATCCTCCCATTCCCGAAATAATTATTTGATTAACTTCCTGATTTAATGCGTATATACCATCTGTGACAATTGTTTCAATGTTATAATTGTTATTTTCTAATTTATCTCTAAGTTTTTGCAATGAATTTGCTGAAATATCTGTCGCTATAACCTTTTTAGGATTTTTTTCTTCATAGACTTTTATAGAAGTAATTCCATGATCAGCTCCCACATCTGCAACTATTTTATTTTCATCAATATAACTTACTAATATGTCTAATCTTTTCATATTTTCCCTTTTATATAAATTACAATATACAAAAAATGTACATGTAAATTGTAATTTATTATAATTTACATGTACACCTTAACCTTAAAGTGAAAAATTATGTTAAAAACCTTCTAAAAAGTCTTTAATTTTATCACCCTTCCCCGGACGTTTTAATTTTCTAATTGCTTTTGCTTCTATCTGTCTAATGCGTTCTCTTGTAACATCAAATTCCTTACCCACATCTTCCAATGTTTTAGGCACTCCGTCAACAAGACCAAATCTTAATTCAATTACTCTCTTTTCCCTATCCGAAAGTGTTGAAAGAATTTCTTCTAATTGTTCTTTTAACATTGTTTGATTTGCTGCTTCATCCGGTGCTAAAGCTTTTTCATCTTCAATAAAATCTCCTAAATGAGAATCATCTTCTTCTCCAATTGGTGCTTCTAATGAAACTGGTTCTTGAGAAATCTTTCTAACTTCTCTAACTTTTTCAACTTCTAATCCCATTTCTTTAGCTATCTCTTCATTTGTAGGTGTTCTTCCTAGTTCTTGAACAAGCTGTCTTTGAACTCTAACTAATTTGTTAATTGTTTCCACCATATGAACTGGAATTCTAATTGTACGAGCTTGGTCAGCTATAGCTCTTGTAATTGCCTGCCTAATCCACCATGTTGCATATGTTGAGAACTTAAATCCACGTTTATAATCAAATTTCTCCACAGCTTTCATCAAACCAAGATTACCTTCTTGAATTAAATCTAAGAAACTCATTCCTCTCCCAACATATCTTTTTGCTATGGAAACTACAAGTCTTAAATTTGTTTCCGCAAGTTTTCCCTTTGCATATTTGCCAACTCTATATCTTTTCTTTAAGTATTTAACATCAGCATCATCTAAACCGCTTCTTTGAATCATTTTTTCATTTAATTTTCCACGTTCATAAATCTCTTTTAATGTATCATATTCATCTACACTTAAAATAAATTTAGATTTATCTTCACATTTCCCATTGATTCTATTTAATATTTTTTCAAGACCGATATCTAATTTATTGTAATTATCTTCTTCAAAGAACATAACTCCTCTATTATCTTTTTCATGTCTTTCTCTAACAATTAAATCAGAATATACGTAATATTTTAATATTTCATATTTAGTTTCCATTGAAAGTTTTTCACTTTCAGTTATTAATTCGATATCTAATTCGTTGAATTCATTAAAGAAATGATATTCTATATCTGTCTTGTCATTTATTTTTTTAGCCAATTTAATAATTGCATTTTTATTTTTATATGTGTATTCACATGTTTTTTTGTACGATGATGTCATCTTTCCATCTAATTCCAGATCCGTTCCATCCGGTAAAACCAAGTCAAATATTATAGATTTAATCATCTCAATAGCTGTGGAAATATCATTCATTTGATCATCTGAAATTATTGTTTTATCAAGTCTCGTAACTACTAAATCATTTAAGTATTTTAATAAATTTAACCCCTCTTTTTCATGATCCGTTTCATTTTCAATACAGTTAGTAAATCGTCTCATTAAATAAATAAAATTCAATTCATTTATTATTTTTTCATCAATTTTTTTACCTTCTTCTAAATTACTATTACCAAAAATTATTTTTTTAGCTAAATCAAAATAAGCTTGTTTTTTAGATAGCTCTACTTCCTCATCAATTGTATATGGCAGATTTTCAATTGCTTTATAAGCTATCTCTCCTTCTTCCATTTGCCTTGAAAGTGTAATTTCCTCTTTTTTTGACAAAAGATTTAATTTTCCAATTTCTTTAAGATACATCTTTACGGGATCATCTACAAAGGCACCTTTAATTTCACTTATATCCTCGTCCTCTTGTGCATCTTCATCATCATAATCCGGTGCTTCATCTTCGATACTATCATAATCAACATCTTCATCGTCGTGTTCAGGTTCTACAAAACCATCCTTTAACAGATCAATGTCCATATCACTTAACTCTTTTTTCAAGATTTCAATGTCATCATATTCTAAATTTGAGTATCCATCAATTGACTCTAATTGTGAAATTAAAATTGTATCATTTTTTTCTTCTGCTAAAGATTTTGCTTCTTCTAAAATTGACAACCTTAAATTCTCCATTTCAATATCTTTATCCTTCATACATCCTCCTTAAGTCAATTTCTGCAATAAATTAGTATATTCTAATAAAAGTTCTCTGTCGCCTCTTTTTTCTTTCAGCTCTTCTTTTATTTCACCCAATCTAGTTTGCAACTTGAATACTTCTACTCTGTGTTTTAACTCTAATAATATACTATCTAGTTTTGCATGTTCTATATTTTTAATTAAATTATTATATTCTATGTCTAATCCTAAATCATTAAAGATTTCCATATTTAATATGTCTTCTATAATTAGATTTTTTTCAAAATGTTCTTCTATTTTTTTATATATTTTAATAAAATTATCATTTTCTAAAAAATTCTTAAATTCTCTCAGTTCATCATAACAATATTTATCTATCATAGAGTACATTATTATTTCTCTTTGCAATAAATTTTTTTTATTTTCATTTTCCGTTTTTTGAACTGTATGAGTCTTAACTGTAGGATTTATATACCCCTTTTTATTGTTGTTAAAATTTTGAGATTTTCTAAACTCTTCTCTTTGATTATTTTTTTTAATAATTATATCTACGTCATTTCTTAAAGATTCAGTTGTTACTCCTATAAATTTAGCAGATTTATCTATATATAAATCTCTAACTACATTTCCTCTTATACTTGCTAAAAACTGAGTGATCTCTTTTATAAAATTAATTTGATTTTCACTTGATTCATAAAGTTTCTTTAATTTATAATCAATAACATTTGACGCTTTTTTCATCATATCATCAAATGCTTCTCTGCCTTTTAATTTAATAAATTCATCAGGATCCATACCATTTGGAAACTCTAAAATTTTTAATTGAACATCTAAATTTTTAAAAATTTCTATAGCTCTCAATGTAGCTTTGATACCTGCTGTGTCACCATCATAGGCAATATAAACTTCTTTTGAATATCGTAAAATCAACTTTGCCTGTTCTTCTGTCAATGCAGTCCCTAAAGAAGCAAGAGCATAATCTATTCCATAATTATACAATGAAATAACATCCATATATCCTTCTACAAGAATAATTTTTTCTTGTTTATTTCTCTTAATTACATTTACTCCGTATACATTTTTACCTTTTATAAATATATCTGATTCCGGAGAATTTAGATATTTTATATTATTATTATTGTTTAGTGTCCTTCCACCAAAACCAATAACTTTATTTTTATTATTTAAAATTGGAAAGATAAGTCTATCTCTAAACTTATCATAATAGTTTCCATTTTTTTCTCCAATAAGACCTAAATCTAGCATATCTTGTTCTTGAAAGCCTTCTTTTTTCAAATATTTATATAAATCATTATTATGATTTGCATATCCTAAAAAATATTTGTTCAAAATATTTTTATTTAATCCTCTTTCATTCAAATAATTTTGAGGAATTTGATTTGTAAGTAATTCCTTAAAATAAAATCTGGCAGCTTTTGAATTAATTTCATAAAGCTTATTACTTCTTGAAACTTTTTCTTTAGAATATTCTGTTTCTTCTAAAGAAAAGCCTAATTTTTCAGCTATAAATTTTATGGCATCAATATATTCTAAATTTTCCATTTTCATTATAAATGATATTGCATCGCCACCTTCGTGACACCCAAAACAATGAAAATTATTTTTTTCACGATTAACCATAAATGATGGAGTTTTCTCATTATGAAACGGACATAACCCCTTAAAACTGGATCCCGCTCTCTTTAGATCAACATATTCAGAAATTATATCCACAATATCTATTCTTGATTTTAATTCTTCTATTTGTTGTTCCGGTATAAACCCCATATAAACTCCTGATTAATTCTCTATTTGTTCTATTACTTTAGCTGCTGTTTCTTCAATGGTAGATGAAGAAACATCTATAACTGTACATCCCAAATCCTCATACAATTTTTTAGCAAATTCTAATTCTTCATTAATTCTCTTATCATTTGCATAAGTAGAATTTTGACTCAATCCCAAAGTTAATAATCTTTGATTTCTAATTTCATTT
This sequence comes from Helcococcus ovis, assembly GCF_004524775.2. Classification (NCBI taxonomy): domain Bacteria; kingdom Bacillati; phylum Bacillota; class Tissierellia; order Tissierellales; family Peptoniphilaceae; genus Helcococcus; species Helcococcus ovis. The sequence continues at coordinate 1,492,222 of NZ_CP119081.1, forward strand.
AATTTTACAGGATCAATAATTAATCCTATAAGTTTCTTCTTATCTACTTTGTAAATTTCTTTTGGTATTTCAATTTCAGGTACCAATGGCAAATTTGCAACTTTATATGATTTATTAGCCAAATATACTGACAAAGGCGTTTTAGATGTTCTAGAAACTCCTAAAAGTACAATATCTGCTTCTAAAAATCCCTTAGGATTTTTACCATCATCAAAATTCATGGCGAATTCTATAGCTTCAATTTTATTAAAGTATGAATTATCCAAATCTCTCATTAATCCTGGTTTTCTATTTGCTTTTTGTCCAAGAAAATTTTCAATATGTGTTATTGGGCTTAATAGTAAATCTATAACTTCAAATTCTTCACTTTGATAACTTTTAATTTTATTTACAACTTCATCAACTACTACCGTCATCAAAACAATTGTTTTTCCTTCATTATGCTCAAAAATTTTTTCGACTTGCTTTGCATTTGTAATATTAGAATATCTTTTTCTATTAAATTCTACAGATGGAAATTGAATCATGATCGCATTTCCTAATTGATTAGCTGTTTCACCTGTTGAATCTGAAATAACATATAAATTAACCATAAATCTTACCTCACAATCTCTGTTGGATTAAATAATTCATTAATTTTATCACTTAAAATTTTTATAATAGATAATCTATTCGTTTTTATAGCTTCATCATCTGAATTAACATGAGTATTATCTAAATATTTGTCCACTTCTATAACAATTTCTGATAATAAATCAAAAGCAGCGTTAATTTTACCATCTAATTTTAATGTGTTTACTTGTTCTACTTGTCTAACTTTATAATATATGTTTTTATCATCATCTGTAAATATAGATTCATTAATTTCGATTTTTTCAGCTTTTGAGGATATATTAATCACTCTTACGAATTTTGAAATTAAATCATCAAAATTATAATTTAATTTTGATTTTTCATCTAATAGATTAATGTTTTTGTACATTTCAAAAATATCATCATTTTCTGTAGCTAAAACAGCATCTATAATATCATATCTAAAACCTTCATCTAAAAGTAAATTTCTAAATCTAATTTTTATAAATTTGAAAAGTTTTTCAACTACTTCTTCAAAATCGAATGTTTGCCCAAAGCTTTCAACATAATTATATAATGCATCTTTTATAATTTGTCTTATATTTACATTGATTCTATTGGTAATCAAAATATTTAATATTCCAAGTACAGCTCGTCTTTGTCCATACATGTCTTGAGAGCCTGTAACTTCAATCCCTTTTGAATGCAATCCGGAAATTGTATCAAATTTATCAGATAACGATAATAAAGTACCACTTGTTGTAGACGGTAATTCCGCTCCAGATTTAACAGGCATATATTGTTCTTCTATTGCTTTTGCAACTAAAGAATTTTCTCCACTTTTATAAGCGAATATTTTCCCCATGATACCCTGTAATTCAGTAAATTCAATTACTGTTGATGTAACTAAATCCGCCTTGGATAATTTTGCAGCTCTGGACGCAATTTCTATCGCATCATTTCCGCATTCAATATTTTGCCCAATTGATACAACCAATTTTTGTAATCTTTGAGTTTTATCAAGCATATTTCCTAATCCTTCATGATACCCAACTTTTTCAAGTTCCGGGATATAATCTTCAAGATTCTTTGAAATATCTTTATTATAGAAAAATTTTGCATCTTCAAGTCTTGCTAATAAAACTTTTTTATTACCTTCAGCAACATTTTCTATCCCCTTATTATCACCATTTCTAACAGAAATGAAATAAGGTAATAAATTTTCTTCATCATCTAATACAGGAAAATATCTTTGATGATCCATCATTGGTGTAATTACAACTTCTTTAGGTAAAGCTAAATATTCATTATCAAATTCACCAATAAATGGAGTAGGATACTCATTAATTTGAATTACTTCTTCTAAAAGTTCTTCATTTTCTAAATAATGTCCACCTTTTTCTTTTGATAATCTGTTTATTCCTCTTAATATTAATTGTCTTCTCTTTTCTTCAGAAACAATTACATAATTTTGTTCTAATTTTTTTTCATATTCATCAATTGAACAAATTTCTATTTCCGGTTTTCCTAAAGTTCTATGTCCCTTAGTAATATTTGAAACTTTAATACCTTCTAAATCAAAATCTAAAACTTTATCATCTAATAATGATACTATCCATCTAATAGGTCTTAAAAATCTAAGATTTTTACCACCCCATCTCATTTGTCTAGGATTTGAAATTGACTTAATCATATGTGGAATTTCTTTTTTTAATAACTCATCCAATTTTAGAGTATCTTTTATTATTTTCGCAAATATATAATCCTCACCATTTAATTTATGATAAACAATATCTTTTAATTCTACATTTTTACTTTTCAAAAATCCTTGTAATGCTCTTGAAGGATTGCCTTGTGAATCAAATGCAATTTTTCTTGATGGACCCTTTACAAGCTCTGTATTATCCATTTCTATATTTTTGATATTTTTAATTAAAATAGAAAATCTTCTAGGAGTACTGTTTATTGATAAACTTTCAAATGAAAAATTATTTCCATTAAATGATTTTTCGATATAATTTTTAAATTGATTTTGAGTTGATTTTATATATTTAGCCGGAAACTCTTCAACTCCAACTTCCAGTAAATAATTACTCATGATTTTCCTCTTTTCTAAGCAATGGGAACCCCAATTCTTCTCTCTTTTCTAAATGATTTTCCGCAACTTTTCTTGCTAAATTTCTAACTCTTTGTATATATAAGTTTCTATCCGATACCGATATTGCTCCTCTTGCATCTAAAACATTAAATGTATGTGAGCATTTTAGTACATAATCATATGATGGCATCACAAGTTTTAGTTCACTTAATCTTTCCGATTCTTTTTCATACATATCAAATAATTTTTCAAGCATTTCAACATCAGCTTCTTCAAATGAATATTTTGAATTTTCGTATTCTGAAATTTTGAATAAATCACCATAAAATAATTCATCATTCCATTTTAAATCATAAACTGAATCTACATTTTGGATATACATAGCCAATCTTTCGATACCCATTGTTATTTCTCCAACTTCTATATCTAGGGGAATTCCTCCTATTTGTTGGAAATATGTAAATTGAGTTATCTCCATACCATCAAGCCACACTTCCCAACCTACTCCCCAAGCACCAAGTGTTGGCGATTCCCAATTATCTTCAACAAATCTAATATCATGAATACTTGGATCAACTCCTATTAACTCTAATGATTTTAAATATTTGTCTTGAATATCATCCGGCGTTGGTTTCAATATAATTTGTAACTGGTGATGTTGATATAGTCTATTTGGATTTTCGCCATATCTTCCATCTGCCGGTCTTCTGGATGGCTCAACATAAACCGTATTCCAAGGTTCCGGTCCCAACGATCTTAAAAATGTGTTTGGATTCATTGTCCCTGCACCTTTTTCAATATCATATGGTTCCAAAATTACCGAACCATTTTGTGACCAATAATTTTTTAATGTTTCAATCATTTGTTGTAAATGCATCTTTTTTCTCCTCATTAATTAATCCCAATTAATCTTGATAAAGTTTTATAAGAATTAGGCATAGAAATATCAACATTGTACCTAATAAAATTCATTAAAATTTTTAAAATTTTTTTTTCATCTACTCTATTATTTATTATATCAATTTTTTCATAAACTTGTACTAAAATACTATATAAATACTCATATTCATAATAATCCAAAATAATTGCGTCATGATTTTTATGATTTTCACACAATATTCCCCCTACTGACTGTGAAAAATATATTTTATTTAATTTTTTATTTCCACAAATTGTACAATTAAAAAGCTCAGGTTTATATCCAAGGATTGATATAACTTTAATTAAATACATATTTAAAACAGTTATATATCTATTTGTTAAACTCAGATAAGATATAGATTTTGCTAATAAATCGTACACTATTTCATTCTTTTCATTTTTTAACATCATTCTTTCCATTATATCAAAAAAAAGCTGTGCAATGTATATCTTAATGATACTATCTCTTAAATGTAAATTATCATTAACAATTTCTCCATCTTTAATATAATAAAAATCCTTTGATTTAGTTAATTCAAAATCAGCCTCTGTAAATACTGAAACTAAATTTTGTTTTTTTGACTTTGGATTTTTAACTCCTCTTGCCATCACAGAAATTATTCCTTCATTTCTTGTAAATATAGTAAGAATTTTACTAGTTTCTCCAAAATCTACAGCTCTAAATACTATTCCTCTAAAATTATCTATATCCAAAATCCTTTACCCTTGAATCTTTCTTTCTCCAGTCTTTTGCTACCTTAACCCAAATTTTCAAATTCACTTTAGTATCAAGTAAATTTTCAATATCTCTTCTAGATTGAGTACCAATTTTTTTTAACATTGTCCCCCCTTTACCTATTACCATCCCCTTATGGGAATTTTGCTCAACATAAAGGTTTACTTCAATTTGCATTTTACCGGTTTCTTCATTTTCTGAAATTTTAAGCACTTCAACTGCAATTCCATGGGGGATTTCATCATACATATTTTTTAAAACTTTTTCTCGGATAATTTCTGCAATAATATTTCTCTCAGGCTGATCCGTTATCATATCACTTGGGTAATATTGTGGACCTTCCTCTAATAAAGAGTAAACCGTATCTAAATATTCTTGATAATTTGTTTGTTCTAATGCAGAGATTGGTATAACTTTTTCAAATTTATTCATAGATTTATATTTTAAAACTATCTTTTCTACTTGTTCTTGATTTTCCGCAGTATCAATTTTATTAACTAATAATATAACTTTTGTATTTACTCCATCCAAAATATCAATAATATACTGATCTAACTTTCCAATATCATCACTCATATCAACCATAAAAGTTACAATATCAACCTCATTTAACGTACTTTTTGAAACCGACAACATATAATCTCCAAGCTTATTTTTAGGCATTTGTATCCCCGGCGTATCTAAAAATACTACTTGCATGTACTCATTTGTAAGCACCATTTGTATTTTATTTCTTGTTGTTTGTGGTTTATCTGATATTATTGAAATTTTTTCTCCAATTAATCCATTTAATAAAGTAGATTTCCCAACATTAGGTCTACCTATAACGGTAATAAATCCTGACTTAAACATAACTCTCCTATATATAATTTATAAATATAACCAATGCAAGTATAATGCCTAGCACCGCTCCTATAACTATCTCTTTCATTGTATGTATCTTAGCTTCATATCTTGATTCACCAACAATTGCCGCAAGTATGAATAATAATATGCCGATTATATAGTTTTTTGATATTATATATCCAATTGTAGCAATATTAAAAGCTAAAGATGTATGTCCTGAAACACTTCCACCAAATAAATGAGTTGTATTTTTTTTGAAAAATATCCCCTTTAATAAAAGTGTTAAGAGCATAACAGCTCCTATTGATATTACTACAAGATGTTCTTGATTTATCATTATTTTTTGAAAAACATTTTTACTTATAAATATTTTTTTCAATTTAGGATAAAGCAATAAATAGCCAACTATGAGAGAATTTATCGACATTAATAAAACTGCTCCCGCTGAAATATCTTTAGTTTTTTTAGCAAGTTCATGATATTTACCATCAATAGTTAAATCTGTTAATGTTTCAATAGCAGTATTTATAAGCTCTGTAACTAATACAAGCATTGTTGTAATTGCAATAATTATCAATTCCACTCTAGTAAAATCCAATAAAAATGATAAGATCAAAACCATAGTTGCAATAATAATATGAATTTTCATATTTCTTTCGGTATTAACACTTTCAATAATTCCATTTATAGCATTTTCAAATGATGAAGCTATTTTATTATTATTTTTAATTCGATCTTTTTCTTCATTATCATAATTTTTCATTTAAAAATTCCTAGATTTTTCATTATTTCTTTTTCTTTTGTCCTCATTTCCATCTTTTCATCTTCTTGCATATGATCATATCCCAAAAGATGCAACATTGAGTGAACCGCTAAATATACAAATTCTCTTTCCTCTGAATGTCCAAATTCTTGAGCCTGACTTTTCACTCTTTCACTACAAATAACTATATCCCCCAACATACCCTCTTTTGGAATAAAACTTCTTTCAAATAAAGGAAAACTTAATACATCTGTCACACTATCATTATTTCTATATTCAAAATTTAAATGTTTAATTTCATCTGCATCAACTACAGAAATAGAAATCTCATAATTCGTACCGTATCCTGTGGTTTTAAGGGTTTCCATCAATGCTTCCTTTATTTTCTTTTCTAAATTTTTATCCAATTTGATTAATTCGTTTTGATTATCTATCAGAATTTGCATCATTCATCCTTTTTTCATATTTATCATAAGCATCTATTATTCTTTGAACAAGAGGGTGTCTAACAACATCATTTTTATCAAGATCCACAAATTCAATACCTTCTACATTTTTCAAGATATTTCTAATTGTTATAAGGCCTGATTTTTTACCATTTGGCAAGTCTAATTGAGTAATATCCCCTGTAATGATAGCTTTTGAACCATATCCAAGCCTTGTTAAAAACATCTTCATTTGCTGAGGAGTAGTATTTTGTGCCTCATCCAAAATTACATATGAATTATCCAAAGTTCTCCCTCTCATATACGCTAACGGAGCAACTTCAATATTCCCTTTTTCCATCAATTTTTGATATGTTTCCGGCCCCATAATTTCAAATAGAGCATCATATAATGGCCTTAAATAAGGATCTATTTTTTCTTGTAAATCTCCAGGTAAAAATCCTAAACTTTCACCAGCTTCAACAGCAGGTCTTGTCAAAATAATCCTTGATACTTCTTTATTTTTAAATGCTTCAATAGCCATAGCCATAGCTAAATAGGTCTTACCGGTACCAGCCGGTCCAATTCCAAAAACAACACCATTTTTTCTAATTATGTCAACATACCTTTTTTGCCCTATAGTTTTTGGTCTTATGGGTTTTCCTTGATATGTAGTAACCAAAATATCATTTAAATAATTTTTTATGCTTTCACTATTATTTTGTTTTTCCATATTTATAGCATATCTAACATCTTCAAATGATAGATTTTCCTTTTTCTCAATTATCTCAAATAATATATCTAGCAAATGAGATACTAATTTAGAAATGCTTTCATCCCCAATTATCTTCAAATTATTATCTGAAACTCTAATTTTCACTCCAAATTCTTTTTCAATATAATTGATATTTTTATCTAAATTTCCAAATAATATATTCAATTTATCAATATTTTTTACTTTATAAACTAAATCTTTAATAATATCCTCCTACATAAGTAAAAATATAGAGGATGAATCCTCTATATTTTTCTTTCAAAAATTATACTATGAATGAAAGATTTTCTAGCTGAATTTCTTTTCTTTAGTTCTTTAGATAATGGATTTTCTTTTTTTGAGTTTTCAATTTTTATAGACTTAAAATTTTGTAAATAATTAGTATAATCAGGTACTGTATCTGATAATTCACTTTCCTCTTCATCGCCATATGAATAAATACTATTCTTAAAATATTCTCTTTTGCCATATTTTTGTTCAAAAGTACTAGCTTTATTTAAAACCTTATTATTTTTACCATTATCTTTGTTTTTTTTTGTATAAGTTTTTTTATTTTTTAATTTTTCTTTTTCAATTTCTAAATTTATTTCATTTGCTATTTCTTTTAATGCTTCAATAATCTTCACGATTATTCTCCATCAGAATTGCCCATGTCTTCACCGGCAATATTATTTCTCATATTTGTATCAGCTTTAACATTTTCTAATTTGAAATAATCCATAACTCCTAATTTCCCACTTCTCAATGCTTCAGCTAATGCCAATGGAACTTGTGATTCAGCTTCAACTACTTTAGCTTTCATACGTCTTACTTCTGCTTGCATTTCTTGCTCTTGAGCAACAGCCATAGCCCTTCTTTCTTCAGCTTTAGCTTGAGCTATTTTTTTATCTGCTTCAGCTTGATCCGCTTGTAACGCTGCCCCGATATTTCTACCTACATCAACGTCAGCTATATCAATTGACAAGATTTCAAATGCTGTACCTGAATCCAAACCTTTGGATAATACATTTTTAGAAATTGAATCCGGATTTTCTAATACATCCTTATGTGACTTTGAAGAACCTACTGTTGTAACAATACCTTCACCAACTCTTGAAATAATGGTTTCTTCTCCTGCCCCACCAACTAATCTATCTAAATTTGCTCTTACTGTAACTTTAGCAACAGCTTTAATTTCAATACCATCCATTGCCACAGCCGCAATAACAGGTGTTTCAATAACTTTCGGATTTACAGAAATTTGAACAGCTTGAAAAACATCTCTACCTGCCAAATCAATTGCTGCAGCTTGTTCAAATTCCAAATCAATATCAGCTCTTTGTGCTGCGATAAGAGCATCAACTACTTTATTTACATCTCCACCTGATAAATAATGAGCTTCAAGTTCATTAATTTTAATATTAATACCACCTTTTGTAGCTTTTATTAATGGGTTAATAATTCTTGAAGGTGCTACCCTTCTCATTCTCATACCTATTAAAGTTCCTAGACCAACTTTTACCCCTGAAAAGAATGCAGTTATCCATAATCCAACTGGAATGAATGTTAAAAATATTGATAATACAAATATTAATACAGCTACTAATATTATTAATCCAAAAAAGTTGGCATTACTTGTTTGATTTAATCCTAACAATAAAAAATTTATCATACTACCTCCTATTTAATTTCCTTTACATATATTTGATTTTTTTCAATTCTTTCAACTTTAACTATTGCAGATTTTGAAATAAAATCTCCAAAAGAAACCGCATTGTAAAGCTTTCCTTCTATCTTAACCAACCCTGATGGTCTTAAAGTTTTCTCAACTATTCCTTCCTTATTAATCAAATCCAAACTAATAGTGTCAACTGATTTTGACTTGGTTTTTGACATGTTATCTCTTAAAACTAATCTATTTTTATCAAAATTCTTAAAAAATATTTTAATAATAATTAAAGAAATAAACAATGATAATAAAATAGAAATTATAAGACATAGAAATATATTATCTATATTTTTAATCGCAAGAAAGGATTCAAAAATTAAATAAATTCCTGTAATACCAATTATCCCAAAACTTGGAATAAAAAGTTCCATTATCAACGCCGTTAATCCAAGAGTAAGTATGATAACAAACACAACTTCTGTTGTTATGATTCCTGTTAACATTTGCACCTCCTTTATATTAAGGTTACCCAAAATTTATCAAATATATCATAAGTTATATATATTTATATTACCACATTTTTCTGATATTATTAATATAAAAATAAAATATTAAATGAAAGGAATTAATTATGATTAAAAACATAATTTTTGATTTAGATGAAACCTTAATTGAAACACGTAAATTTTTAGATAATTTTGTAAAATCAATACATCAAAACTTTTTTTCAAATATTGAATTTGAATTATTCAAGAAAGTTTTTTACGAAGAAATAAAAAAAGAATATGAAAAATTAAAGGATCATGAATTTTTTGATTTAGGGCTTGGATATTTTGATATATATTTTGAAAATGGATTAGATAGATTTTTAGGAATTAAAAAATCCAGTCAAATTAGAGAAAGAATAGTTTCAAATATTTTATCAAAATTAAATATAGATAATTCTAATAATTTAAGCACAAAAATTATTAGATATATGATGTCAAAATGGCAAAATCATCTAGAAAAAATTGATGGCGTTGATGAACTTTTAAATAAATTACAAAATTATAATCTATATCTTCTTACTGACGGATTTACAGACACTCAATTATCAAGAGCGTATTTCCTGAATCTTGATAAATATTTTAAAAGGTCATATGCTTCAGAAGATCTTGAAAAAGGCAAAAAATTTTCAATTCCTTTTATGTTACTAATGAAGGAAAATAATTTAATCCCGGAAGAAACACTAATGATTGGAGATAATTATCAATCCGACTATCTAGGAGCAAAAAAATGTGGAATCACACCAATTTATTTTGATAGATACAATAGAGATGATATTGCTTTACTTAAGGCTTCTAATTATGATGAATTACTTAATATAATAAATAGCTTGTAATTAAAATGAGGTGCTACAAAATATCAAATTTAATTTATAGTTATTTTGTAACACCTCTATTTATATTTAATATATTATTTCATATTACTTAAAATGCTAATTAATTTTTTTGTTACATTAGAAGATACTCCTAGCATATCTTGATAATATTGAGTAGAATCTTTTTTTATTTTATTATTATCATAATTTACTGTGATCCTTATTAAATAATCCTTAAATTTCAATATATTTGAAATAGTTTATTCAGAATTAGAATTCGGAATAAACTAATAAGAATCAAATGTATATCTTTCAACATAAAATTCACCAACACTACTTGTGCCCTATGGGTATTTGACAAAGAACCTTTAAATTTAAACAAAAAAGAACTAGCTACCGTAGTAACTAGTTTTGATAACAAATTATCCTCTTCTTTTTTTTCTTTTTGCTGCGTCAATTTTTCTCTTTCTTACAACACTAGGTTTTTCATAGTGTTCTTTTCTCTTGTATTCTGAAAGAACTCCTGTACGAGCACATTGTCTTTTAAATCTTTTTAAAGCACTGTCGATTGATTCGTTTTCACCAACTCTAATTTCTGTCATGTCTTTCACCTCCCCACATGCTTTAATCTTTAACCACGAGGTTTACCTACTAATTATATATGAATGGCCTCTATTTTTCAAGCATAATTTTTTATTTTAAATTAATATCACCTTTTTCATATTGAATCATTGAAATCAATGCAATAGCTGCTGTTTCAGTTCTTAAAATTCTATTACCTAAATTAACCACATTAGCTCCGGCAGATTCAATTTTTTCGACTTCAACCTCAGAAAATCCACCTTCTGGTCCAATTATTATATTTATTTCCTTAAAATCATCATTAAGTAAAATTTCTTTTAATGTAATTCCTCTATTTTCATAAGCTATCACTGTAAATTTATCTTTAATTTCATTTACCATTTCATTGAACAAAACTAAAGGTAAAACTTCTGGTATAATTGTTCTTTTTGACTGTTTAGCAGCAGATGAGGCTATTTCTTGATATCTTATAAGTTTCTTTTTTTCTTTTTTAGCATCCCATTTTACTATTGTCCTTGAAGATTCAAAAGGAATAATCTTACTTACTCCCAATTCTACAGCTTTTTGAATTATTAACTCAAACTTATCCGATTTTGGCAACCCTTGATATAGGTTAATTTTAATATTAGACTCATTATTATCTTCTTTTTGAGAAATAATTTCACAAATCGCAAAATCTTTAAAAATTTCCTTAAGCTTTACCATATAAACAATTTCTGAGATTACAACCTCAAATTCCTCATTTTCTGTTATTCGCAATACATTTATGTGATGTAAATTTCTTTCTGAAATATATATTTCTCCATTATTTAAACTATTTTCATTTTCAAAAAATCTATGCATTTTTTCTACCTGCTGAAATTAATACCCAGTCATTTTTATATTTTGTATCTATCACCTTAAATCCAGTTGCTTCCAGTTTTTCTTTAACTAGTTGCTCTTTTTCTTTAATAATTCCAGATAATATCAAAATACCATTTTCATTTAGGTATTTATCGACATCATCAAGCATTACAACTATGATTTCAGCAAGAATATTTGCGAAAATAAAATCATATTTATTTTTAACATTCGAGAATAAATCTGAAACAAATGCATTTAATTCCACATTATTAATAACGGAATTTTCATTAGTTGAAGAAATGGCTATTTCATCAATATCACAAGCATCTACTTGATTTGCGTTTAATTTTTTAGCAAGAATTGATAAAATTCCTGATCCACAACCCATATCAAGAATATTCTTCCCTGTAAAGTCGTCATCTTCAACATATTCCATACACATGGAAGTTGTTTCATGTGTTCCCGTTCCAAACGCCATCTTTGGATCTATTTCTATAACAATTCTCTCTGTTTCAGGCCTTTCTTCCCATGATGGTTTAATAAAAATTTTATTTCCTATATTAAAACTTTTATATGATTTTTTCCATTCTTCTTCCCAGTTTGAATTATCGATAAATAATTCTTCAGATTTGAAATTTTCAATATTTTCAGTTAAAAAAGTTCTAAGTCTTTCTAGCTCGCTTTTTCCTAAATCACTTTCTTCAAAATATACACCATATGAAATTGTGCCATTATCAACAACTTTAATGTCGGAAATCTCCCATTCTGGCAATTCTAGTAATAAATTTTGTTTTTCAATAGGGTCATCAACTTCAAATCCTATATTTTCAAAATTGTATATATTTGATTGAATAAAATCATCAAATTTTCTATCTAATGTGAACTTTAATAATAAATAACTTTCCATATTACCTCTATACTATTTTAATCAATGATGAAGTTTTAGACTCAAACTCCACTCTTAACTCGTCATCTTCAATATTTAGTTTACCATACCCTAAAATAAATTCTGCCTTTTTCGATAAACCAAAGAAACTTAAATCAATATTTATTTTTTCTACTTTTGATGATTTCGACCAAATAAATATATACACCTCATCTTCTGTAAATCTTGAAAATGCAAACACATCTCCTTTAGCATAAACAACCTTAAATCCACCAAATCCAAATGCCGAATTTTGCGATTTTAAATTAGATAAAGTTTTATACATTTCAAATATCTCTTGCTTTTTAGCAGGAAGTTTTTCACTCCAGTCCATTGGATATCTCGCCCCTTCAATTGAATGCATTTCTCCATCTAAATATTTTTCATCTCCATAATATACATTTACCGCACCGGGTAATCCAAATAAAGTTATTACCGCTCCTTTATACACATCTATATCTACTTTTGGATTATTATATAGTCTTGTAATATCATGACTATCAATTAAATTAAACATTTGATATTGTATTTGAGATGGTAAAACTTCAAATGTTTGAGTCAATCTATTTTTTAACTGCTCTGCATTAAAATTATAATCTATCATTGCCAAATCTTGATTCCTTGCATTGAATATATCTTTTTCTCCTGCAAATTCCCTTATAGGTAGTGTTGATGAAAAATAGTTCATTGTAGAATCCCATCTATTTCCATTATACATTTCTGGTGCATCTTGCCATTCTTCCGCTAAAATAAGAGCATTTTTATTTACACTTTTAATTTCCTTATTAATTTCAGTCCAAACTTCTTCATATACATTAACTTTTTCATTTCTTGCCATTACATCAGCAACATCAAATCTCCAACCATCTATATTAAATGGTTCTTTTAGATATTTTTTTAAGACAGAATTTTCGTCTCTATATATAATATTTCTTAGACTCTGAGAGTTATAATTTAAGCTTGGCATAGTCTTAACTCCAGCCCATGCTTCATAACTTCCATCTTCATTAATAAAGTAATATTCTCTTTCTTTTGAATTAGGATTGTTATATGCACCGATACTTTTATCATAGAAAAGTCCATCCATATTAAACCATTTTGATGAACTTGATGTATGATTTATTGAAATATCCAATATAATCTTCATATTTCTTTTATGAATTTCATCACATAATTTCGCTAAACCTTCTTCTCCACCTAAACTGGGGTCTATTTCAAAATAATCTAATGCATCATATTTATGAATTGTAGGAGAAATAAAAATAGGATTGAAATATATCGCATTAACACCTAAATCCTGTAAATAATCCAATTTTTCAATTACACCATAAAAATCTCCACCATAAAAATCCATACAATGTGCTTTATCCCATTGATAAGGAACTTCTTCCCATTTCATATTTATAGGATGAAATCCTTGATATGTATATGCTCCTTCTTTAATAGTTATTTCAGGTTTCCCATTTTTAAATCTATCGGGTATAATTTGATAAAAAACAGTATTATGCATCCATCTCGGAGCATTATACCCCACTAAAATTTTAAAATTATTTGAATTACCTACCCTATAATCATGAAAACCCGATTGATTATAATAAAATATAGAATCTTTTGTTGTTATATTAAAATAATAAGAAAATAATTCTTCATGACATACCACATTAACTTTATAATATACCAAATTGTTTTTCTCATAAGCATATTGCATTTTTTGTATAACTTCTTCACCTAACTTTCTATATCTTATATACACACCTGTTACTTTATCATTTTTTTTCATTCTTATTTTTAATTCTATTTTTTCTTTTAATTTAGGATATGAATTAGAAACGTAATTTATAGTTGAATCGTGATAAATTGTATTTAATATTTTTTTCACTTTAGCCTCTCGTACAATATAATTTTTTACTCTTTTAATTATAACATTTTATTTTACTTTTTCACAAATATTGTATTTTCAACGTTTAAGAGGAATTGTTACATTTTGTTAAAAACTTAAAATCGGAAAATGTTTACATCTTACTTTCCTCTTTACAAAATTTTGTTAATATAATATCATGTAGTTGTTAATAAAATAACCGTTCTAAAAGGGGGAACAAATGGTAGCAAAAAAAATAGAAACAAAGGTAGAAGAAACAATGGAAAAAAATATGGAAGTAGAACAATTAGTTGCTAATGCTAAAGTTGCATTAAGTGAATTTATGTCTTACGATCAAGAACAAATCAATAAAATTGTTCATGCTATGGTAATAGCTGGTAATGACCAACATATGGTGCTTGCTAAGGCAGCTGTAGAAGAAACAAAAAGAGGTATATACGAAGATAAATGTATTAAAAACTTATATGCAACAGAAACAATTTGGCATTCAATCAAAAATCAAAAAACTTGTGGTGTAATAGATAGAGATATGCAAACCGGAGTTATTAAAGTAGCATCTCCTCTAGGTGTAGTTGCAGGTATAACACCAGTTACAAACCCAACTTCAACAGTATTATTCAAATCAATAATATCAATAATGGGTAGAAATCCAATAATATTTGCATTTCACCCAAGTGCACAAAATTGTTCAGCTTTAGCTGCAAAAACTGTTTATGATGCTGCAATTAAGGCAGGTGCTCCAAAAAACTGTATCCAATGGATAACTCAACCTTCGATTTCTGCTACTTCAGAATTGATCAATCATACAAATATAGCTATCACACTGGCAACAGGTGGTAACGCAATGGTTAAAGCAGCTTACTCAACAGGTAAACCTGCTTTAGGAGTAGGTGCAGGAAACGTACCGGCATACTTTGAAAAATCATGTGATATTAGAAGATCAGTAAATGACGTTATCGTTTCAAAATCATTTGATAACGGTATGATTTGTGCTTCAGAACAAGCAGTTATTTGTGACAAAGAAATTTATGACGAGGTAAAACAAGAATTTACAAGAAATAGAGGTTATTTCGTACCGGCTAAAGATATTAAAAAATTAGAAAAATATGTAATTAATGAAGAAAAAGGAATGGCTAACCCTGATATAGTTGGTCAAACAGCTATGACAATTGCTGAAAAAGCTGGCATTAAGGTTCCTGTTGGCACAAAATTACTTATAGCTGAAGTAGATGGCATCGGTCCGGATTATCCATTAACGAGAGAAAAATTATCTCCGGTATTAGCATTTATAAAATCAGAGTCTTTAGAAGACGGTTTTACAAAATCAAGACAAATGTTAGAATTTAACGGCATGGGACATTCAGCTTCCTTACACACTTTTGCCGGTAATAATGAAATTATCGAACAATTTGCTCAACAAATGGAAGCATGTAGAATTTTAGTAAACTCTCCATCATCAATTGGTGGTATCGGTGATTTATATAATGAAATGACTCCATCATTAACATTAGGTTGCGGTTCATACGGTAAAAACTCAGTAAGTGAAAATGTTTCTGTGAAACACTTAATTAATGTTAAAACAATTGCTAAGAGGAGAAATAACATGCAATGGCAAAAACTACCATCAAAATTATACTTTGAAAAGAATTCTATCAGATATTTAGAAAAAATGCCAAACGTTGAAAAAGTAATAATCATAACAGATAAAGGTATGGTTCAACATGGATTGGTAGCTAGATTAGTTGACGTATTATCTAGAAGACCAAATGGAGTAAAATACGAAATATTCTCAGATGTAGAAGCTGACCCAACAACAGATATCGTATTAAAAGGTTTAGCAAAAATTAAAGATTTTGAACCAGATACAATCATAGCATTAGGTGGTGGTTCACCAATGGATGCAGCAAAGATGATGTGGTTAATGTATGAACAACCTGAAATTAACTTCTTTGGTGCAAAACAAAAATTCTTAGACATTAGAAAGAGAGCATACAAAATTCCTGAATTAGGCACAAAAGCTCAATTAGTAGCAATCCCTACAACATCAGGTACAGGTTCAGAAGTAACACCATTTGCTATTATTACAGATTCAGAAACACATATGAAGTTTCCAATAGCAGATTATGCTTTAACACCATCAGTAGCTATTGTTGACCCACAATTCACATATACACTACCAAAATCAATGGTAGCATACACAGGGTTAGACGTATTGACACATGCTTTAGAATCATATGTATCATGTATGGCTTCAGATTATACAAGAGGATTAAGTTTACAAGCTATCGAATTAGTATGGGGCTCATTAAGAGATTCTTATCACACAAATGCACATGCTCCAAAAGAAACAATGCATAACGCATCAACAATTGCCGGTATGGCTTTTGCTAATGCATTCTTGGGAATTAATCACTCCCTAGCACACAAGATAGGTGCAGAATTTGGAATTCCTCACGGATACGCAAATGCTATTTTATTGCCACATGTAATTAGATATAATTCAATTAACAATGGTAAAACTCAAGCTTGGGCAAAATATGAATACTTCAGAGCGGACGAAGATTACGCAAGAGTAGCAAGATTAATCGGTTGTGAAGGTAAAACAAATGAAGAATTAGTTGAAGCATTAGCTCAAGAAATTATAAAATTATCAAAAGAATTAGGATTAAATATGAGCATAAGAGAACAAGGTATTTCTCAAGAAGAATTTGATGCTAAGGTTGACAAGATTGCCGAATTGGCTTACGAAGATCAATGTACAACAGCAAATCCTAAAGAACCAATGATCGCTGAATTAAAAGAAATTTTAATTGCAGCTTATAAAGGCGAATAAGATAAAGAGTTTAACCCCTTTAAAATAAAAGTCCCACTTAAGGATGTTTCCCTGAACTATAAAAAGTTCTTAAAATCCTTAAGTGGGCTTTTGTTTATTCTTTCATGAATGTCACAATGTAAAATCCAAAAGTCACAATGCTATTTATAAATAACTGCACTTCTTAGAAAATTTCACACCAACATTTTCATGCCATTCATCCCTATAAAAGCGACTAAAAATTTACTTTTAGTCGCTAAAATATTATTATATAATTTTTCTTATCTGCTCAGAAGATTAGAAAATACAAATTACAACATCAATAACTGTTTTCTAATTTGTTAATTTTGTAAAATCTAATACCTTACGTCCTTGAATTAATCCTTTTTCCATTTCTTCAAAAACTTGAGGAGCTGAATCTACACATACCTTCTCTACAACGGGTACAACTAATCCCATTGCTCCAAATTCAAAAGCTTCTTCTAAATCTTTTCTTGTTCCAACAAGTGACCCTTTAATTCTTATACCATCTAAAACTGTCTTTACAATACTTAAATCCATATATTCTGAAGGTAATCCTACCGCTACTACTGTACCACCAGCTCTCACTGAGTTTACAGCTTGATTAAATGCAACTTTAGAAACTGCTGTTACAACAGCCCCATGGCATCCACCAACTAAATCAACAATATATCCAGCAACATCTTCTATTTCTTTTCCATTTATTACTACATCAGCACCGGATTCTTTAGCTAATTTCAACTTATCATTATTTATATCAACAGCTATTACTTTATTATTAAATACTTTTTTAGCATATTGAACTGCTAAATTACCCAATCCTCCTGCACCATATATTACAATCCATTCCCCTGGTGCAACTTCAGATTCTTTAATAGCTTTATACGTCGTAACTCCCGCACATGTTATTGATGATGCTTGAGCAGGATCTAAATTTTCCGGAACTTTTACTGCATAGTCAGCTGTCACCAAGGCATATTCACTCATACCGCCATCAACTGTATATCCAGCATTTTTTACCGAACGGCATAAAGTTTCTCTTCCTGTTGTACAATATTCACAGTGTCCACAACCTTCAAAAAACCAAGCAATAGAAACTCTATCGCCAATTTTTAATGTTGTTACTCCTTCTCCTAGCTCTTCAACAATACCAATTCCTTCATGGCCTAAAATTCTTCCTGGAACTTTTCCAAAATCACCATGTGCAACGTGTAAATCTGTGTGACATACTCCGCAATATTCAACCTTAACTAATGCCTCACCATGCCCTGGAGATGGTTTTTTACAATCTGATACTACCTCTACTCCATCTCCTTTTTTATTAACAATAACTGCTTTCATTTTATACCTCCTTATAATTTTTTACTATATCTTAATATTAAATTATAGCCAAAAATTTGTCAATCAGTTTTATTATAAAATTAAAATAATAATAATTTACATCAAATTCGTTCCATATAAAAATATTATTTTTCTGAATATTCAACTTTCATGATTTTGCCAGCTATTTTCTTACCATCCATATCCTTAATAGCATATTTCAAATAATCTACAGGAAGTTCTACAAATGAAAAATTGGGCATTATATTTATAGTGCCTATATCACTTGTCGGAATTTTGGTGTATTTTTTAATAGTTTTAACCATTAAATCTATATTAATTCCATCTCTTTTCCCCTTATTTATAAACATTTTGGGGCCTTTTATCTTTTGACCTTTTTTACCTTTTTTAGATTGTAATTTAGATTTATTTAATTCAAATTTCTTACCAAAATCAACATTTTCCAATTCTTCATAATCCTTAGAAGATTGTGTTTGATCAATTATTTTAACCAAACTCGCAGCCAAATCATACAAACTAAATCCATTTGAAAGTAATCTGTTAACTATATCTTTATACACGCTTAAATCATCTTCTTTTTCCAATTTTTCTAAAATATCTTCCTCTAATTGTACCTTAGTATTTTGTTTTACATCAAAAATTGTTGGAAGCTCCATTTTTTCGATTTTTGCTTTTGTATATTTTTCAATCTCAAACAATTTATGATAATCTCTATCTACTAAAAATGTAAATGATAAACCTTCTCTGCCTGCTCTTGCCGTTCTTCCAATTCTATGAACGTAATAGTCATTTTGTTGCGGAAAATCATAATTAACAACTATATCTACATCTTCAATATCTAGCCCTCTAGCTGCAATATCGGTTGCAATTAAAACATCTATTGTAGAATTTCTGAATCTTTTCATTACATGATCTCTTTGTGTTTGTTTTAAATCGCCATGAAGTGCATCAACATTATATCCTTTTTTAGTTAGTTCCATTACGAGTTTATCAACCATTTTTTTAGTATTACAAAATACTATTGAAAGCTTTGGATTATAAATATTTAATAGTCTGTTTAATATTTCCGTTTTCATATTTCCGGACATTTCTAAATAATATTGCTTTATATTAGATACTGTCAATTCTTCTTTTTTTATTATGATTTTTTTCGGATTTATTTGATACATCTCTGAAAATTCCATTATATCATTGTCCATTGTTGCAGAAAAAAAGCAAGTCTGCCTATCAGAATTTGTTTCATCTATTATAGTCTTCATATCATCTCTAAATCCCATATCAAACATTTCATCAGCTTCATCTAATACTAAAAATTTTAGATTATCCAGCTTCAAAGTTTTTCGTTTCATATGATCCATCACACGTCCAGGAGTCCCTACAACTATGTTTACTCCTTTTTTCAAATCTTTTATCTGCCTTCTCATATCAGAGCCACCATAAATCGATGTGATTGATACAAAATTTTTGTATTTAGCTAATTTTCCTAATTCATCAGAAACCTGTCTTGCTAATTCTCTTGTAGGTACTAACACTAATCCCTGCACATATTTATCATTTGTAACCATTTCAATTAACGGAATTCCAAAAGAAACTGTTTTACCTGTTCCAGTTTGTGCTTGTGCAATAACATCTTTTCTTTCTAAAAGCACAGGTATACTCTGTTGCTGTATTGGACTAGGATTTTTAAAACCCATTTTTTCTATAGCATTTAACAATTCTTTTGATAAATTTAATTCATTAAATTTCAATATTTTCTCCTAAATATAAAAAAGCCGAGATGACTCGGCCTTCAAGTTCTTTTCTTCGACTAATTATACATGACTCATATATAAAAAGCAAATTTATATTTAATGTCATTAAGTCAACTGAAAAAATTTAAAATTCAAAATTTTTTTCAAATTTTCAATTTTAATTTCCACTTGATACCCTATTTTACCTGCACTAAATGTAATGCTTTCGTGATTGTTCGCTTCTTCATCAATAAATGTCTTAAACTTTTTTTTCATACATAACGGTGAACAGCCACCATGAATATATCCTGTTAATACCAACAATTCCCTAGATGGTATCATCCTAATACTTTTCTCTTCAGATGCTTCAGCCGCTTTTTTTAAATCCAACTCTCTATCAACAGGAATTACAAAAACATAATTTTGATTGGACTTTCCAACCGTTACCAATGTCTTAAACACCGAGTTCATATTTTTATTTAGCTTCAAAGCAACATCAATACCTGTTAAACTCCCGTCGGTTTCGTACTGATAAGGTATATAATCTATTTTCTTTTGGTCTAAAAATCTCATTACATTTGTTTTATCTTTATTCTTTGACATAATATCACCTCATGTATATTATAACACAAAAAACAAAATCAATTTCGCCACTACCAATCAACTATATAGGTAAATTAAAGCAACTGCTTGAATTTTGTTTTTTTATTTTATATAACCATAATAATTTTAAATAAGTCACCGTCAATTTCTAAATTAAATTTACACCCTTGTATCTCCATTAAAGAACTTGCAATTGCTAATCCTAGTCCTGCTCCTTCTGTAAATCTGGATTCATCACCTCTGGTAAATCTTTCCTTTAATTCTTCAGGTGAAATATTTAATGAATATTTAGATATATTTTTTATGATTATTTTTAGCCTATCGTATTTGATTAAATCAATATAAACTCTTGTATCCTCTTTAGCATATTTGTAAATATTTGAAAAAATATTATCTAAAACTCTTGACATATGATTTGGATCAATAAATATTTCATTTTTATTAGAATCGGAGTTAAAAATAACATTTAATTTTTTTGTTTCAAATTCATCATTCCATTCACCAATCATTTGATTTATCATTTCATTTATATCAACTGTTTTTTTATTCACTTCAACACTTTTACCGGAAATCTTTGAAACCTCAAATAAACTATCTATTAAAGTTTTCAATTTTAATGATTTTTCATGAATTATTGATGTATATTTTTTTATATCTTCAATTGAATTGTCATTTTTTGATGCTAAATCAGAATAATTTATAATTGAAGTAAGCGGGGTTTTAAGGTCATGACTGACATTAGTTATTAAAGTAGTCTTGGTTCTTTCAGATTTTAATTCCCTTTCCACAGCTTCATTTAATATGATATTAATATTATTCAAATTATGTGATATTTTTCTAAAATATAGTTTATTTTCATCCAAATTAACATTAAAATTACCTTTACTAATTTCATCTGTGGCATTTTCTATTTTTATAAAATCATTTATTATTCTAATTAAAACATAATATACAATGGATAAGACCATAAATAGTATAATAAACATTAACCTGAATCCAATTAATCCATATATTAAAAATAAATGTATCGCAAACATAATTGACCAAAAAATTATATTTGGAATATTATTTTGAAATAATTTTTCAAGTACATATTTTAATATTTTAAATGTACCATCTAAAAATCTATAAATTATGGAATTTTTTATCATAAATGATTCTTTTCCGTCATAGTATAAAGATTTTATACAAGAAACGGCATAAAATACAAATAGAATTATTGATAATATAATAAAAATAGATAATATATTCAAAAATATATTGATAAATTGCATACTATTATACTCTTTAAATATATACATAATACCTTTTTCTAAAAATCTTGTTATAAATTCTATACTAAAGAATAAAATTATAAAAATTTCAATCGGAATTTTCATTAAAAATCCATAAATATTATTTTTTCTTGTTTCTTCATATCTAGAAAACAAAGAAAACATTCCGAAAATTATAACAGACGCTATTGAACTGAATATAAAGTTTATTAATATCCTATTGATATTTAAGTTCTTATTTAAATCATTTAAAACATTTGTTACATTTTCTACATTAATCTCGTAAATTGCATTTAATTTTTTTATTTTAAATCTTTCAGTTATACTATCAATATCTTCAGATTGAATAGCACTTTTATATACTTTTAATATAAATTCTTCTATTTTACTTAAATTTTTATCATTAATTACTTGAGTCTCGGTATTTCCATCATATTTTAATAAAACAGCAGGATTTTTTATGGATTTCGCAATTGCATCCACCTTATCATTATTTGTTTTTTTATGTATATTATTAAAAGTAAAATTTTTTTCTTGTTTACCTTCTATATCAATTTCACTTTCTATATAATAATTTATCAAATCATTTGTATAACCACTACCATTAAAAAATGATAATTCATTAAATCTTATAGTTTTATATATATAATTATCTAAAAGATACTCTCTTTTTTGCCTTTCTATATAGTCATTTGTTCTGATGTCAAAATTAAAAGAAAAATTTAATAAATTTACGATTAAAATATAAACAATAATTAAAGAAAATATCCCGTGAGTAGAATGCCTTAAACTAAATTTTTTCATGCTATTCCTCCCTTAAAGCATTTACAAATTTATATCCTAACCCCCAAGAAACTTGTAAATATCTAGGATTTTTAGGATCTATTTCAATTTTTTCTCTAATTCTCCTTATATGAACAGTAACCGTTTTAGAATCAATAGCCGGCTCCTTCCAAACATGTTCATAAATTTGTTCTACAGTAAATACCCTATTTACATTTTTCATAAGAAGCTCTAAAATACCGTATTCAATACTTGTTAGAGAAATAATTTTATCATCAACTTTCACATCTTTACTCATTGTGTTTAACTCTACTCCTCCAATTCTAATAATATTTTTATCAACTGAATTTAATTTGTTGAAATTGTAAAATCTCCTTATATTAGAATTTATTCTTGCCAATAATTCTGATGAGTTAAATGGCTTAGTTACATAATCATCAGCACCTATATCCAATCCTATAATTTTGTCATAATTTTCTGACTTCGCAGATAAAATTATTATTGGAACATAAGATTTTTCTCTCAATTTAATTATTGTTTCTTCTCCTGACATATTTGGCATCATCAAATCCATTAAGATTAAATCTATTTTTTCTTTTTCAAAAATTTCTAAACATCCATATCCATTTTCTGCATAAAATACATTATAATTTGCACTTTTCAAATAAATCCCTATAGATTCTCTTATTGCAATATCATCTTCAACAACTAATATATTATAACTTCTCATATATATCCTCCATAATTATAATAACAATTATTTCCTAAATATTATATAAGAAATTATTACAAAATTATTAAATTTTAGATAGTTTTTATTAAATTTCCATGTAGTATGACTAAAATTTTAAATAAGCAAAAAATCTTCATACATTAATTAGAATATTCCCGGAGCAATATAAAAAATATTTAGGATAAAAAAACCGGAGACAAATATTTCTAAATGTATCCGGTATAAAGTCCTACTTTTGAGAGGTGTTCACAAATTTATGACTAGTATCAAATTAATTTGATTTTATTTAATACTATTATAGTACACTCTTGATGTAATTTTATATATCAAATAGTACACAATTGAAAATATTAAAATACTTGCCATTGTAGTTATAATGAATAACTTTATATTTATTAGCATCAAAACTCCCAATAAAAGTTTAATAAGTGGGAATGCAAATATTAGATGAATAAATGCAACAATTAACGGCATAAAAAATACAACTAATATTTGAGAATTAATAGATTTTTTTATCATTTCTTTGTCTAAACCTACTTTTTGCATTATTTCAAATCTTGATTTATCTTCTATTCCTTCTGCAATTTGTTTATAGTACATAATTATAATAGTTGCTATTAGGAATAATACACTTAAAAATATTCCTATAAAAAATATACCAACATAGAGTGATTTTAATTCAACTTCTCCTGTAGATTTTGCTTCTATATCAAATACATGTTTTGTATTTTTTAAAGATTGTGTAATATTATGAACCAGTTCGGAATCGTTTTCCTTACTAGTGTTTGTATTATAGTATATCTGTCTGTATCTTGTATGCTTACCTTTTTCAGCGGTTAATAATAATATTTTCTTAAATTCTTCAAAATCTTTTACAATAATTTTGAATTTATTCACCATCATATGAGGAGAAGTTTCAATATAATTATATTTATCTAATTTATTTTTTACAAAATATTTTTTTCCAAAAATTTCAATGTTTTTAATTTTTTTGTCATTTCCTTCTGAAAAAATAAAAATTTCATCATTTTTTAATTCTAAATTTTGATTAAAATTCTTATTGTAATCTTCTAAATGTACAATGTCTATTAAATAGGAATTTGTAAATGCTCCAAAACCTGTTGATACAGTGCTTATTTTTCCGTCAATTATTTTAGCAGAAAAAGATAAATAATCGTATGAAGTAAAATCTGTAGATTTAATATTCATTTTTTTATTTTCTTCATTTATAATCTTATCAATATTATTACTTTCTGTTGTACTATGTATATTATTTATCTGCATTACTATATCTTTAGGATATCTTGTATCCACAATAGATTTAACACCTATCCATAAAGAAAAAGTAGTTGAAATCCCTACTAAAACCATAGTTGATAATATTGCTATATTTGCTAATCCAACAGCATTTTGCTTCATTCTATATATCATACCGGAAATTGAAATGAAATTTTCGGGTTTATAATATATTTTTTTTGTTTTTTTCATAATTTTAAGAATAGTTATAGATACTGTTGTGAACAATATATAAGTCCCTAAAATTACTAAAATTACAGCTACAAAAAATACAGGTATTGCCCTTAGAGGATTTTTTGTTGTAATTGATAAATAATAACCTATCCCAACTAACGATATCCCAATAATACTGAATATAAATTTTGCTTTTGGCTCTTTTTCACCTATCTTATTACTATTTAACAATTCTATAGGATTAGATAAATGTATGTATCTAAGAGAATTTACATACATCAACAAATAAACAATTGATATATACTCTCCTACAAAAATTATTGAAGGATATGAAATATAAAATCCCAGTTTAACACCTTGACCTATCATTTTTAATAATATTAAATACATAATCTTGTCTAGTAATAAACTAACAGAAAATCCAACTATTAAGGAAATTAAATAAATTATAAATAATTCATAAAAAACAACTTTTGCTACATGTTTTTTCTCCATGCCCAAAATTCCATATAAACCCAATTCCCTTTTTCGTCTTTTTATAATAAATGAATTTGTATAAAATAAAAATATAAAAACAAATACATTTATTACAATACTCCCCAAATTTAAAATTTGCATTAGTCCACTTGCAAATGGGATATTTATAATATTTGGATTAAATTTAAATGATGTTATTATATACATTAAAAATATTGATAAAGTTGAAGAAAGAATAAATGGATAATATATTTTTTTATTATTTTTAATATTATCTATTGATAATTTTAAATAAACATTATTCATTTCTATCACCACCTGTAGATAATAGAGTCATTGTATTTGAAATATTTAAAAACATTTCTTCATCATTTTTATCTCCTCTATATATTTGATGAAATATTTTACCATCTTTTATAAACAAAACTCTGGAGGCACGACTTGCAGCTTTTATTGAATGTGTAACCATTAAAATTGTTTGACCTCTATCATTTATAGATTGAAATAAATCCATTAAGCTGTCTGCTGATTTTGAGTCCAATGCTCCTGTAGGTTCATCAGCTAAAATAAGCTCCGGCTCAATAATAAGTGCTCTTGCTACAGCTGCTCTTTGTTTTTGGCCTCCGGATACTTCATATGGAAATTTATTTATTAAATCTTCTATCCCTAATCTTTTTACAAGAGGCATTAATTTTTGGTTCATTTCTTTATATTTCATTTTAGAAATAACTAAAGGTAACAATATATTATCCTTTATTGAAAAATTATCTAATAAATTAAAATCCTGGAAAACAAATCCTAAATTTTTTCTTCTATAAGATGCTAAATCCTTATCCTTAATTTCTGAAACTTTTTGTCCGTTTAACGAAACACTACCATTCGTTGCTTTATCTAATACTGAAACTATATTTAATAATGTAGACTTCCCTGAACCGGACTCACCCATTATTGCAATAAATTCTCCTTTTTCTACTTCAAAAGATACATCCCTTAATGCTACCACTTTATTTCCACCAAATCTTGTTGTATAAACTTTTTGTAAATTTTTAACTTGTAATAATGTCATATAATCCTCCTTGATGTTTTAATTATATTATTATTAAAAATAGCTATCCATTGAATTATCTTACAAAAAAATCCTCCAATCTTACATTTTTGAAAGACTGAAGAATTTTATTCAAATATATGATTTTTTTGATTTAAGTCAATATTTACAACAGTTCCTATATTTACTTCTGAATCTATATCTATATTAAAATGTAATTTTTTTAAAACATTACTAATCAAATATAAGCCCAAACCACTGGAATCAGCACTATTTCTTCCATTATATCCAGTATATCCCTTTTCAAATATTCTTGGCAAATCAGATTTACTTATTCCTATCCCACTATCTTTTATTTTTAATATTCCATTTTCCATAAATATATCTATGGAGCCATCATCAGTATATTTCAACGAATTTGATAAAATTTGCTCTATTACAAATGTAAACCATTTTTTATCAGTAATAATATTTTGATTTGTACTTTTAAAATTTAATTTTATATTTTTATATATAAATTCAGACTTAAAATTTTTTATAACATTTTTTATTATATTATCTAAATTTACATTTTCTATTACAAAATCCGAATTTTCACTATTCAATCTTATATACGCTAAAACCATTTTAGTATACTGATCTATTCTATTTAATTGCGACTTTATAAGTGATTTATCAATATTTTCTTCAGAATCCAAAAGAATTCTTATTGCTGTAATTGGTAATTTTACCTGATGTGTCCACATAATAAAAAATTCTTCTTGATTTTTAATTTGACTCTTATATTTAAGTTCCATTTTATAAATTTTCTCATTTAAACTTTTTAATATTTTTTTATACTCTCTTGATATCATATCGTTTTTATTTAATATATTAATTTCATCATTATTTTCCATATTCTTTAATAAATTAAGTTCCTCAATATAATTTTTATATTTCAAAAAACTGATGATGAAAATTATAAGTCCTGTAAATATGGATAAAATAGAAGCATACAAAAAAGCTTCCATATTTATGTCATATAACTTATAAACAAGAAAAAATATAAATATCATACTTAATGCTAAAATAATTGATTTAATTTTATCTTTTATATAATTAATAAATAATTTCATTTAATCTTCCTTAATTAAAATATAGCCTTGACCTTTTTTAGTTTGTAAAATCTCTTTAATACCTATTTCCATCATTTTTTTTCTAAGTCTATTTATATTTACTGTAAGAGTGTTATCATCAATAAACTCATCTGTATTCCACAAAAATTCCATAATATTATTTCTAGAAACTATTCTTTCTTTATTCTCTATTAAAATTTGAAATATTTTAGACTCATTTTTAGTTAATTCAATAGTTTCATCCTTATATGAAAGGGTAGACTTACCCATGTTATAAATAATATCTTTATATGTGTAAATATTTTCTAAAGTACTATTTAATTCATAAGTTCTTCTTAAAAGAGCTTGAATCTTAGCATTTAATATATTCAAATCAAATGGTTTTGATACAAAATCATCTGCCCCCTTAGATAATGCCATTACTATATTCATATTATCGTTTGATGATGAGATAAATATAATAGGAGCATTGCTCTTAGTTCTTATTTTTTCACACCAATGATATCCATTGAAAAATGGTAGATGAATATCTAACAGTACTAAATCAGGATTAAATTCTTCAAATTCTTCAAGGACATTATTAAATTTTTTCGGTATTTCTACTTGATAACCCCATGATTCTAAAAATTTTTTCATAGAATTAGAAATCACGCTGTCATCTTCAACAATATATATTTTATACATATTTTTTTCCTATCTTAAATTGCTTATTAAATAAACCTCTAATAATCTTTCTGTTGCATTTATACTATCTATATGAGTTCTTTCATAAGAATGGCTTGATTCTATACCCTCTCCAAATAAAGCATGTTTAACATCAACTCCTGAAATATTTTTAGCACTTCGTTTTCGCAATTTTATGATATATATCTCTATCTATATTGTCAAGATTATTTTCCATTAATTTTGTATTTATTCATATCAAATAAATTTCAATATAAAACGATTCTTTGTCAAATACCTTAGGGCACAAGTAATTAAAGTGTATTTTATGCACAAACACTATTTATCGTAAAGCCATTTTGAGTGAAACTTTAAGATTATGAGATTTTTAAATTTTAAATACAATGAAATTATTTAACTTTTTTCAACATTAACTTCAGCACCATATTTTTTTAATTTAATTATCCTAATCTCTAAATATATCATTTAATTTTTCGTCAGTTTGTCTTACAATTTCTTTTATTTTTTTCTTTTCTTCTTCCTTTACTTCTTGAATCTTTCGCTCTTCTCTTTCAAGTACTTCTTGCATTCTATTTAATTTTTCTAGACGCCTTTTAGACTCTTCTTCATTCCAACCGTATTCTCTTTGTAAATGTCCATGAAGTTGATTCATATCACCAATAGATTCTATTTCTAAATCATTAGTTAATTTTCCCCATTCACTTTCAATTTTTCCTTTTATTATTTCCCAGTTTCCTAATATTATGTTTTTGTTCATAATTCCTCCTAAAATATAATTTAAATATATATAAATTATATCAAAGCATTGTAATTATTGTGTAACTTAACAATAAAAATATATAATTACATTTTCACGAAAATATAAAAATTACTTTTTTTTTAGAAAATATTTTCACGAAATCGTTGTACAATTTTAAAAAACATAGTAAAATATACTTATGATTAAATAATATTTCATATAAAAATATTATTTATAAAAAGAAAGGAAGGTAATTATGGTTGGTATTATTATAGCAAGCCACGGTTCATTAGCAGAAGGTATACTTCAAGCTGGTGAAATGATTTTTGGTAAACAAGATAATGTCGCAGCATGCACATTATTACCAAGCGAAGGTCCGGAAGATATCAAAAGAAAAATTAAAAAAGCTATTTCTTCTTTTGATAGTCAAGATGAAATACTAATACTTGCAGATTTGTGGGGAGGTACTCCATTTAATCAAGCATCTCAAGTAATAGCAGGTCATGAAGACAAATGGGCTATAATTGCAGGTGTTAATCTGCCAATGGCAATAGCTGCTTTTGGAGAAAGATTCGGTGAAGAATCAGCTCAAGCAATTGCTAAAAATATTTTAGGGGAAGGTAAAAATAATATTAAAATTTATCCGGAATCATTATCTCCTAAAGTTGATACAAAAGCAGAAGATGTTAAAGTTGTTAAAGGTTCAATTCCAGAAGGTACAGTTATTGGAGATGGAAAATTCAATTATGTATTAGCTAGAATTGATACTAGACTTTTACATGGACAAGTTGCAACTAGTTGGACAAAAACAACTAAGCCTGACAGAATCATTGTAGTAAGTGACAATGTAGCACAAGATGATTTGAGAAAAAACATGATTATGCAAGCTACTCCTCCGGGGGTAACAGCTCATGTAGTTCCAATCTGGAAAATGATCGAAGTTTCTAAAGACCCAAGATTTGGCGGAACTAGAGCAATGCTTTTATTTGAAACTCCTCAAGATGTATTAAAGACTATTGAGGGAGGAGTAGATCTAAAAGAAATTAACTTAGGTTCTATCGCTCATTCATTAGGAAAAGCAGTAATCACTACTTCTGTAGCTATGGGAAAAGAAGATTATGAAACTTTAGACAAATTAAGAAACATGGGAATCAAATTTGATGTTCGTAAAGTACCTACTGATAAGGGCGAAAATTTTGATAACATGATGAAAAAAGCAAAAGAACAACTTTATTAGGAGGAATTTATGAATACAATGCAAATTATTCTAATTTTTCTAATAGCATTTTTAGCAGGTACTGAAGGTGTATTAGATCAATTTCAATTTCATCAACCAATTGTAAGCTGTACTCTAATTGGTTTGGTAACAGGACATTTAAAAGAAGGAATCATGTTAGGTGGTTCATTACAACTTATAGCTCTAGGATGGGCAAACGTTGGTGCAGCAATCGCTCCTGACGTAGCATTAGCTGGTGTATCAGCTGCTATTATCATGGTTTTAGGATTGCAAAGTGGTGATGTTTCAAATGTAAATACAGCTATAAACACATCAATTATTATAGCTATTCCTATTGCTATCGCAGGTTTATTTTTAACAATGGTTGTTAGAACAATCAGTATATCATTAGTTCACGGTATGGATAAAGCTGCCGAAACAGGAAATTTCAAAGCTATAGATGCTTTAAGTATTTCAGCTGTAACACTACAAGGTTTAAGAATTGCCATTCCAGCATTAATTATTTGTTTTATAAGCCCAGAAGTTGTTACAAATGCTCTTAACTCGATGCCTAAATGGTTATCAGAAGGTATGGTAATCGGTGGTGGTATGGTTGCTGCTGTAGGTTATGCAATGGTTATTAACTTAATGAAAACAAAAGAAACATGGCCATTCTTTGCACTAGGTTTTGCAATTTCAGCTATATCACAATTAACATTAATAGCTTTAGGTGTTATTGGTATTTCTTTAGCATTAATTTATACTACATTAAAAAATTCAAGCAAAAACAACTCAGGTAATGGTGGTTCAGGCGATCCACTTGGTGATATACTGAATGACTATTAAAAGGAGGTGTCATAATGAGTGATAAAAAAATTAAATTAAGCAAATCTGATAGAATTAAGGTCGCATTTAGACATCAATTTTTACAAAGTTCATGGAATTATGAAAGAATGCAAAATGGTGGTTGGGCATTTTCAATGATACCTGCTATCAAAAGATTATATACATCAAAAGATGAACAAATCGCAGCATTAAAAAGACATTTAGAGTTCTATAATACTCACCCATATGTTTCATCACCAGTTTTAGGTGTAACATTAGCTCTGGAAGAAGATAGAGCAAACGGTACTCCAATTGATGATGCAACAATCCAAGGTGTTAAAGTTGGTATGATGGGACCTTTAGCCGGTGTTGGTGATCCTCTATTTTGGTTCACATTAAGACCGATTTTAGGTGCTTTAGGTGCAACTTTAGCTTTAACAGGTAACATTTTAGGACCAATCATATTCTTCTTTGCATGGAATATTATAAGAATCGCATTTGAATGGTATACACAAGAATTTGGATACAAAGTTGGTAGAAAAATTACAAATAACTTATCCGGAGGATTATTAGGAACAGTTACTCAAGTTGCCTCAATACTTGGTATGTTCATAATCGGTTCATTAGTAAATAGATGGGTAAGCATCTCATTTGCACCAATTGTTTCGCAAATTCAACAACAACCTGGTTCATTTATAGATTGGGCAAATTTACCAAATGGTGCAGAAGGAATCAAACACGCATTATCAATGTATGATTCAATTGGTAAAACAGCTCTTGATGCAGTAAAAACTACAACTCTTCAAAATAACTTAGACCAATTAATTCCCGGTCTTGCAGCATTATTATTGACATTATTATGTGCTAAATTATTGAAGAAAAAAGTATCTCCTATTTTAATAATCTTAGTATTGTTTGCAGTAGGTATTTTAGGTCACTTAGTAGGTTTACTATAATATGGTAAATTCACTAAATACAAAAGTAACTTATACAACTAAAGCTACATCTTATCTAAGATTGAGTAGTTACGGAAATGTAGTTGTAGGAAATAATGCTTTTGAATTTTATAACGAAAAAAATCCCAATGATTTCATCCAAATTCCTTGGAATGAAATTGACCATATTTCTGCAAGTGTCATTTTCAACAAATGGATAAGCAGATTCGCAATATTCACAAAACACAATGGGCATTTCACATTTTCAACAAGAAATAATAAAAAAACTCTTCAAGAAGTCAAAAAATATTTTGATGAAAACAAAATGCTACGTTCAATGTCAATATGGGGATTTATAAAATCAAAATTTAAGAAAAAATAAAAAGTGGAAATTGCAAAAAAAATTATATTATAAGAATTTAATAAAAATATAAAACCAGCTTTAGATTTAAATATCTAGTGCTGGTTTTTATATAATATTATTTTAATTCCTTTACAGCATCTTATCTCAATTTTTGACTAATAAATTTTGAGGGTATTATTTTTAACTAAAAACTTATCGCAATTTTTTGAAAAATAATCTTGATGGTATTTTTTTAGATCAAATTTTTATCGCATTTTTGATATTTTTAAATTTGTTGGTATTTTTTTTTGAATAAATTTTGATGATTTTAAGTCATTTTATCATCGCATTTTTTCTAATCTTATATTTGCGATAATTTTAAATTAAATTTTCATTATCGCATTTTACATAATCTAATCTATGCGATAATTTCGATGCCAATTTTTATTATCTCATTTTAATCAATCTGATTTTTGAGATGATTTCAAAAATATTGTTGAAAATAATTCAAAATTAATATTTTTATTAATTTAAAAATAAATTAAATATTTAATAAAAATCTGATTAATTAGAGTGTAAATTTTATTATTAAAAAAACATTGCAAAATAAAAAATTTATTTTGCAATATCCTCTTCTTAATTTTATTACAAGAAACTAGTTACCTCTATAACTAATTATTCCACCAATATTTTTAACATTACTATATCCCATTTGTTTCATTAATTTCACAGCTGTACCAGCTCTATTACCACTCCTGCAATATATAAATATTGGTGCATCCTTATCTTTAATTTTGCCTTCAACTTTTAAGATTTCATCTAAAGGAATATTAACACTACCTCTAATAAATCCCTCCTTGTATTCTGTTTTAGTCCTAACATCTAAAAGATAAGCTCCCTCAGTTTCTCTAAATTCCTTTACTCCATTATTAATATCAGGCACCTTCAAAAAATCAAATAACCCCATTTCTCTCTCCTTTATCATATTTAACTATATTATACCCTTTTTATATAATTTTACATTACTTATATAAGTGCTAAATTAAAGAAGAGAGATAAAAACATTATGCTATTCATTATAAAATTTTACCGTAAAATATAAATAACATGAATATTATATTTTTTTATAATACTTATACATTCACCGACTTATATAGTATGAAATTCTCTTAATTTTCTGCATACTAATACACTTAAATAGCAAATTAAGTATGAATGTGTTAATGTCAACATAAAAATGTACAAAATTGATTATATAAGAATGTACACTTATTCCTCCTTCATATATTCTTTAAGTCTGTATGAATTTCCAGTTATAGATACGACTGTTGCGTGGTGTAACAGTCTATCTATAATTGCTGAAGCTATTTTCTCATCATAAAATAGCTTTGACCATTCATTAAAGTTTAAATTTGTAGTTATTATCGTACTTTTCTTTTCATATCTTTTATCAATAAGTTGAAATAACAATCTTTCATCGCCATCATTTAGCGGTAAATAGCCCATTTCGTCAATTATTAATAATCTATATCCTGTGTAATGTTTTATTCGTTGTTCTAGCTTATTTTCTAACTTTGCTCGTTTTAAGTTTTCTATTAAATCATGACATTTAATGAAATATGTGCTTATTCGTTTTTTAGCACTTTCTATTCCTATCGATGTTGCTAAATGAGTTTTTCCAACTCCACTATTTCCAAGAAATATTATATTTTCATTCTTTTCTAAAAATTTTAATGAACAAAGCATTTTTATTTGATTTTCATTTATTTCTTGATTAAAACTAAAATCAAAGTCATTTATTGTTTTTATATGTGGAAAACTAGCCACTTTTATCATTTGATTTGCTGCAACATATTTTTTATTTTCAACTTCATAATCAGTTAACTTTAACAATCCATCAATTAATGATATATTTGGTTGATTTAATTCATTTTCTAAATAAATTAACATTTGTTTTAAATTCAAATATTCTAAATTTGAAACTAATCTTTCATAATTGATACTATTTTCCATAATTTCCTCCAATTTTACTTAAATTTTCATTTACTAAAATTTGAACTTTTTTCTCATCATAACTAGGTAAATTATTCTTGAAAATTTCTAGATAATGGCTTTTATGATAGTTTAATTTATTTTTAGAAATATTGTGAACTGTTATTACTTTTGTGTTATCATATATGTGTAGTTTATTATCTTTAACTATTAAATTAACTCTTTTATTTTTATATTCTGGTGGTAGAGAATATTGATTACTTTTGTATGAAATCATACAACTAGAGTTAACTTTAAGAATTGTTGAAGATATTTTGTAAAGATTTCTTAGTGATTCATTTGGTAATGGCATTAAGGAATCTTTTTCAATTTCTAACAAACTTAATGGTATATTATTTGTGCCTTGATGAATATTTAAGTTTACTCTATTATTAATTTTTTCTACTAATTTTAATAATTGTTCATAATTAATTTTTGTTTGATAAGCATAAATTTCTTCAAGTATTTTCATACTTGATTCAACTTTGCCTTTAGTTTGAGGTCTTCTAGCCATACATGGTTTTAAGCTTATATTAAAATCATTTAAGAATTGATTAAATTTATTATTAATTTTTCCATCAGAATCCTTAGTTCTTGGTTCATCCATAATTGTTTTCATATTATCTGATAAAATTGTTTTTGGAACCCCTTGTATTAATTCAAAAGATCTTGTTAAAAAGTCTAAAACCACATCTTGCTTTTTATCTAAAGATACATGAAAAATTCTATATCTAGAGTATGAAAGTTGAAATACAAAAATATTTAATTTAATTATTTCACAATCACTAGTGATAAAGGTCATATCTTCTTTCCAATCAATTTGAGCTTGTTCACCTGGAGAAGTTTCAAATCTAATTTTTGCACCATCTTTATATTTTTTCTTAGAAAAATATTTTTGGAATTTATCATTGTTTAATATATATCTTCTAAAACTTGATTCGCTTACATTTAAGTTATGATTTTCTTTCAAATATCTGTAAAGTATTGATTTAGAGTAAAATCTTTGAATTGAATTTTCATCTAAAAGTTCTTCGATTATATTCTTAAAATTGTCTATTTTTGAAGATTTATTTCTAGTTTTTTTCTTTTCATATCCTTCGTAATATTTTTTTATTGTTCTTCTATCCACATTTAGTTCATTAGCTAATTGTGAGTAATTAACTTTTAAGTTGTTTGCATCCATAATTGTTTTTAATGTTGATAAGTCTTCTAAATTTTTAATTTCAAAATTTATATTATTTAGAATTAATGAATATTTCATATATGTCTCCTAATATTTAATATTCATTTATTTTATCAAATTGTACATTTTTATTTAATCGTTTTTGTACATTGTTATATTAGCATTTACATAAATTTTACCCCAGCTTTTTTTCATTTTTTTATTATGAAGGGGCTATTTCAAGATTTTTATGTTAACATTAACACACAGGATATAATCCGAGGACTAGCAGCGTAAACAAACTTCTTATTTCTTAAAATTTCATTCATTCTCCATCTATAAAAATAAAAGTTTGTTTAGACACCTCCGCAGGATGTAATCCGAGGACTAGTGACGTAAACAAACTTTTATTTTTAATCAAACCACTCTTTAATCTTTTCAAAAAATCCTTTTTCAGGTTTTACATCTTCACCGGTAACTTCGGCAAATTCTTGAAGTAGTTCTTTTTGTTTTTCATTTAATTTTTTAGGAACGATAACTTTAACATCAAAATATAAATCTCCTTTATATCCCGTTCTTACATCAACCATCCCTTCTTTATCTAATTTAAATCTAGTATCATTTTGTGTGCCTGCAGGAATTTCAAATTTAGTTGTCCCATCTAATGTTGGAATATCTATTTCATTCCCTAAAGCTGCTGTAACAAACGAAATTGGTAATTCATAAAATATATCATTACCATATCTTTTAAAAATTTCATGCTCTTCTACAGAAACCGCAATATATAAATCTCCTGAAGGTCCTCCATTTTCTCCATCATGTCCTTCTCCTCTAACAGGTATCATATTTCCATCTGCAATTCCTGAAGGAATCTTAATCTTGATTTTTGAAGTTTTTAGAACCCTTCCTTCTCCATGACAAGTTTCACATTTTTCCTCAATAACTGTACCCGCCCCATTACATGTTGGACATGTGTTAACGGTTGAAAATTGACCAAATGGAGTCGATTGAGTACTTCTAACTTGACCTGTTCCATGACAACGAGTACAAGTTTTCTTTGACGTACCGGGTTTTGCCCCAGAACCTTCACATGTATTACATTTTTGATATTTTCTATAGGAAACTTCCTTTTCAACACCGGTGACAGATTCTCTAAATGATATGTTTACATGAATTTGAATATCTTGGCCTCTTTTAGGAGCATTCGGATCCCTTTGTCTTGTTCTGGAAGATCCTCCAAAAAAGTCAGAAAATAAATCTGAGAATATATCTCCCATTCCTCCTGAAAAACCACCAAATCCAGAATTCGGATCAAATGCAGCATCTCCATATCTATCATACTTAGCTCTGTTTTCTTCATCTCCAAGTATAGAATAGGCTTCATTAATTTCTTTTAATTTTTCTTGAGCTTCTTCACTACCACCATTTAAATCTGGATGATATTTTTTAGCTAATTTTCTATACGCTTTTTTTATTTCTTGAGCACTCGCACTTTGCGAAACTCCCAGCACTTCATACGGATTATTCATATTACCACCTTAACTAATAAAGGGGAGCAAGCTCCCCTCCTACTAATTATATATTTTACTTACCTTCTTCATTTTCGTCAACCACTTCATAATCAGCATCAACAACATCATCTTTTTTTTGTTGTCCAGCTTCACTCTTTTGACCAGATTGAGCATAAAGTTTTTCACTCATCTTATTTAACTCTTGAGTTAATTCTTCAATTTTAGCTTTGATTTCATCAACATTTTCAGAACCTAAAACTTTCTTTAATTCTTCATTTTTAGCTTTAATTGCTTCTTTTTCAGAATCTGAAATCTTTCCTTCTAGATCTTTTAATGTTTTTTCTACTTGATAAGAAATACTTTCTCCTTGATTCTTTGTTTCAATCAATTCTTTTTTCTTCTTATCTTCGTCTGCATATTTTTCTGCATCCTTAACTCTTTGATTAATTTCTTCTTCACTTAAATTTGCTGAAGCTGTAATTGTAATTTTTTGTTCTTTACCTGTACCTAAATCTTTAGCAGATACATTTACAATACCATTTGCATCAATATCAAATGTAACTTCAATTTGTGGTACCCCTCTTGGCGCAGCAGGAATATCTGTTAATTGGAAATTACCAATCATTGTATTATCTTTAGACATTTGTCTTTCACCTTGTAATACCTTGATATCTACTGATGTTTGGTTATCTGCTGCTGTTGTAAATACTTGTGATTTCTTTGTAGGAATTGTTGTATTTCTTTCAATCAATACTGTTGTAATATTACCCATTGTTTCAATACCTAATGAAAGTGGTGTAACATCAAGTAATAATAGATCATTTACATCTCCTGCTAAAATTGCCCCTTGTACAGCTGCACCTAAAGCAACAGCCTCATCAGGGTTAATATCTTTTTGAGGAGCTTTTCCTGTTAATTTCTTTACCGCCTCTGCTACAGCAGGAACTCTTGTTGACCCACCAACTAAAAGCACTTTATCTATTTCTGAAGCTTGTAATCCTGCGTCTTTTAAAGCATCTTTTACAGGGATTAATGTTTCGTCAATCAAGTCTGAAATTAGTTCTTCAAATTTAGATCTTGTAATATCCATATTTAAGTGAGCTGGTTGACCATTTATAGCTGTGATGAATGGTAAATTAATTTGAACACTCATTTGAGTTGATAATTCTTTTTTAGCATTTTCTGCTGCATCCTTCAATCTTTGTGCTGATGTTGGATCTTGTAATAAATCCACACCATTTTCTCTCTTAAATTCTGAAGCAATATAATTCATCAATCTGTTATCAAAATCATCCCCACCAAGTCTGTTATTACCTCTTGTTGCCAATACGTCTATAACTCCGTCGTCTACTTCCAAGATAGATACGTCAAATGTACCACCACCTAAGTCGAATACCATTATTTTCATATCATTATTTTCTTTTTGCATTCCGTATGATAATGCAGCTGCTGTTGGTTCATTAACAATTCTCTTAACTTCTAAACCTGCTATTTTCCCAGCATCTTTAGTTGCTTGTCTTTGCTCATTTGTAAAATATGCCGGAACAGTAATAACTGCTTCTGTTACAGTTTCACCTAAATATGCTTCAACATCTGCTTTAATTTTTTGTAAAATCATTGCAGAAATTTCTTCTGGTGAATATGATTTATCATCGATTTTTACTTTATAATCTGTACCCATTTCTCTCTTAATTGATGAAATTGTTTTTTCAGGGTTCATGATTGCTTGTCTTTTAGCTGTTTTACCAACTAATCTTTCTCCGTCTTTTGTAAATGCTACTACTGAAGGTGTAGTTCTATCTCCATCAGCATTAGGAATTATTGTAGCTTGTCCACCTTCCATTACTGCTACTGCTGAGTTTGTTGTACCTAAGTCAATACCTATAATTTTTCCCATAATTTTCTCCTTTTTGTTTAATACTATAATTTACACTTATACATTTTTCTAAATAACTCACTTACTTACTTTCACCATCGCCGGTCTTATTACTTTATCTTTTAATTTATATCCCTTTTGGAATGTTTCAATGATGTGTTCTGATTCAACTTCATCATTTTCTTCCATAAATACTGCATGATGTAAGTTTGCATCAAATTTTTCATTATCGGATACTATTTCTTCAACTCCTTCTTGAGTAAGAATATTTTCCAACTCAGATTTAATCATTACAATTCCTTTTGTTAATGTGTCTTCTTCATCAGCACCTTTCAATGCTCTATCAAAATTATCCATTACAGAAAGTAGTTTAATAACTAAACCTTCTGAAGCATATTTATATATATCCGATTTTTCTTTTTCTTGTCTACGTTTATAATTTGTGAAATCTGCTTGTAATCTTGCAAATGAATCTTTTAATTTTTCAAATTGTTCATTTACCTGTTCAGTATCTTTAGTGATTTCTTCAGAGTTTTCTTTAACCATTTCTTCATTTTTCTCTTCTACAACGTCTTTTGTTTTATCATTTATATCTTCTATCTTTTCTTTTTCATCCATCACTACCTTCTTTCAATATATCCATTTATATACTTACTTACCAATACCAAATCTGCAATTACTTTATCATATTTCATACTATTTGGTCCTAAAACTCCAAGCTTACCTTTGATACCATCACTATTTCTAAATGTAATAGTTATTACACTAAATTTTTCGAATTCCTTTATTCCTAATTCATCTCCAATATATACTTGTAAATCCGTATCCATATTATCAGATAAAACTTCAAGTAAAGGATTATCTTCTTTTATAAAATTTAAAAGATTTTGATTATTTTCTATTAAATCATTATTGTAAACAAACAAGTTTCCAAGTCCTTCATAAATCATCCTTGCCTGAGAATTTTCAAAGGTTGTCTTTTCGATAACCGGTATAATCTCATTTAACACGGAATGCCTTTCTCTTAAAACTTCATAAACTTGTGAATGTAATGCCTCTATCATATTTTTATGATTCAAATCCAATAAAGTCGATGTCAGTAAACTATTTATAAGGTCAATTGTATTTTTATCAATAGGACTTTTCAATCGTATGCTATCACTTATAACTTCTTTTGAGTTATAAATATATATAATAACCAAATCTTTAGGCCCAAAAAATACAACATTTATATATTTCAAATATATTTTTGACATTTCAGGCAACATTGCTAAAGCAGTATAGTTTGTGATAGCTGATAACATCTTAGTTGCATTTCTAATTACATTATCAAATTCTGACGAATCTTTCATATTACTCATATCAAAAATTTGTCTGGGTCCTAACTCAAATGGAATTTCGTCTGATAACAACGCATCTACATAAAGTCTATATCCACTATTAGAAGGAATTCTCCCTGATGAGGTATGTAATTTTTCCAAATATCCAAGCTCTTCCAAATCGCTCATTTCATTTCGTATGGTCGCAGCACTAACTCCTATATTACTATCCTTAGAAAGTAATCTTGAACCTACCGGCTCTTTTGAATCAATATATGACTTTATTATTGAATTTAATATTTTAATCTTTCTATCATCCATATTGATCCTCTTCCTTCAAATTTTATTTTTTGTTATCACTCACTAACCCCGAGTGCTAACTATATTATATACCATATTTTTAAAATGTCAAGTTTTAAATACTATGAGATTGAGAAAAACTTGACAATATGTATATATACATATATAATAAATTTGAAAACGAAGTCATATATTATTTAGGAGGTTATATGAAAAATATTCACAAAAAACATTTTTATAGTTTTATTTTCAATTTTATTTACATTCAATTCAGTAATGATAACAAATGTAAAGGCCGATAAAATAGAAGATATTCCAGATTCATTTACATATTATGACGATGGAGCATATTGGAAGATATCCAATATATATGATCTAAAAAATGTTAAGTTAGAACGATTATTTACTGTCGGTATTCGAAGAGCATGTTTTCCCGGAGATCCATGTTATCCATATTGTAATTGTTCAAATCCCGATTCAGGTAATGATAAAAGAGATGATCCTATAACAAAGTTTTTAGATTGCGTATTTAATAATATTAAACAAAATATAATAGGCGATTTAAGCTTTAATGCTATATTAAAGGGTTCTCGTGCGATATTAATTAAATATGGCAAAAAAGCTCTTGCAAATCA
Source organism: Helcococcus ovis (assembly GCF_004524775.2). Classification (NCBI taxonomy): domain Bacteria; kingdom Bacillati; phylum Bacillota; class Tissierellia; order Tissierellales; family Peptoniphilaceae; genus Helcococcus; species Helcococcus ovis. The sequence goes on from NZ_CP119081.1 coordinate 1,533,576, forward strand.
TTTAGCAAAAATTATACCCGGAGTAAATTATGCTTATGCCGTTAAGCTACTTTACGATTCAGCTTATGGGTGTATAATATGATTAAGTATTTAGAAAAAATAACTATAAAAAATATAATATTTTTTGTAATATTATATTTTTCAACTTATATATTAGCAGAAGGATTAAATTTTATATTTTCAAATATTGATATTACTTTAGTATATAAGAACATAATTATAATTTACATATTTTCTCTATTAAACAGTATATTTTTTATTAAAGTAGCATATAAAGAATTTAATATATTAAAAATATTCGGCGCGTCAATTTTCATTACAATAGCACTTTTGTTATTTTCATATACCGGAGCGTTATTGACATCATTAATCTTTCCTGATAACAAAAAGGATTTTGTGAAATTCTTAAATGATGCTATTTTTATAAGCAGAGTATTCTTTAGTTTTTTAGTTATTGATTATATTATAGAAAATTTAAACAAGGATTAATCCTTACCTATATTAAAAATATTAAGAAATGGGATATTAAATAGTGTCGGTGGATAAAATTCACTTTCACTATTTTTTTTAATAAAAAATTAAACAAGATATAGACTATTGATAATTAATGAATTTTAAGAGTGGGTACCATATTTACAAAACGTCTATAAAAAACTCATTTGATAAATACATCCCTTTATCTGTAAATCTATAATTATCTAGATGTTTTTCTATAATCATATTAGATATAAATTTTTTCAAAGTTTCAGCATACTTAAGCTCAAAATCTATATTAAATTTTTCTTTATATTCTTTAGTATCTATCCCCTCTTTAGTTCCCATTTTTAAAATTATATATGTTTTTTCTAATTTTTCACCATCTAAAAGATCTTTTTCACAGCAAGGGATTTCTTCCAAATTAATTTTATCAAAATACTTTTCAAATTCTAATTCATTTTTATATAATAACCCTTTAATAAAACTACTAGCCCCAAGTCCGATACCTATATATTCATCTAAATTCCAATACTTATAATTGTGTTTAGATTCATATCCTTTTTTACAATAGTGATTAATTTCATAATGAATATAGTCCGTTTTTTTAATAAAATTTTGAATAACTGACAATTCTTCCTCTTCTATATCGTTTAAATATCCATCATTTAGAGAGTAAAAAGAAAGATGAGGTATATCAACTAATTTTAAGAAATTTAATTCAGTAATTTGATTTTTATAAGCAAAATAAATATCTAAGTTAATGTTATAAACACCTTTATTGTTTATATATTCTATCATCTCTAAAATATTTTTTATTAAAATATCCCATTTTTCATTCTTAAAAGGAAATACTTTTATTGAAAATCTATTAACTCCACAGTCAATGTAATTTTTTATTTTTGATAATTCACAATATGGATTAATTTCAATAGTAATTTCACTATTTTTTTCTAGTTTCATACTATTTAATAAGGATGTTATAAAATCAGAATATATACAAGATGGGTCTCCTCCGCCAATATATACGGAATCAATATTATAGTTTTGGATATTCCTAATCTTCATTTCTTTATGTAAATTATCAAAATATTCTTTTTCATACAAATTCATCCCATAATAGGAATTAGTCTGTAAATAATTTACTTCTTCATTTCTAAATGGGATGTGTATATATAGTCCTATATTTTTATTTTTCATCGCCCTCATCATATTTTAGAACCGATAAAAATGCTTCTTGTGGCACTTGTACTTTACCAACAGCTCTCATACGCTTCTTACCTTCTTTTTGTTTTTCCAGAAGTTTTCTCTTACGTGATATATCTCCGCCATAACACTTAGCGATAACGTCTTTTCTGTAAGCTCTAACAGTTTCTCTAGCAATAACTTTTTGTCCTATTGCAGCCTGAACAGGAATTACAAATTGATGTTTCGGTATTTCATCCTTTAGCTTACTTGCTATTTTTCTCCCTCTTTCATAAGCTTTGTCCCTATGAACAATTATAGATAAAGCATCAACACTTTCTCCATTTAACAAAATATCTAGCTTTACTAAATCAGATTTTTCATATTTTAAGAATTCATAATCAAATGATGCATATCCCCTTGTTTTAGACTTTAACGCATCAAAGAAATCATAAATTACCTCATTAAGTGGTAAAACGTAGTTTATTTGAACTCTGTATTTGTCAAGATAAGTCATATCCTTAAACACGCCCCTTCTTTCCTGACATAATTCCATAATAGCCCCTATATATGATTCAGGAGTCATGATATGAGCTTCTACTAATGGTTCCTCTACATAGTCAATAAGTGTTTCATGTGGGAAATCTGTAGGATTTTGAATATCTTTAACTTCTCCACTATTCATGTGAACCCTGTAAATTACTGATGGAGCAGTTGCTATAATATCTAAATCAAATTCTCTATCCAATCTTTCTTGAATGATTTCCATGTGCAAAAGTCCAAGGAAACCAGTTCTAAATCCGTACCCCAAAGCCGCAGATGTTTCAGCTTCAAAATCTAAAGAAGCATCATTTACTTTTAATTTTTCCAAAGCATCTCTAATATTATTATATGATTCACCTTCTGCCGGATATAATCCTGAGTAAACCATTGGAATTGCTTTTTTATAACCCGGAAGCGGTTCAGCAGCCGGATTATTTAAGTCTGTAACCGTATCCCCTACTTGAGCTTGTTTAATATCTTTAATTGAAGCAACCACGTAACCTACATCCCCCGCAGATATAGCATCTGTCTTATATTCACCTTTCATTGAGTAACCAACTTCCGTTACATCAAATTTAGCTCCTGTAGACATCATCTTTATTTGTTGCCCCGGAAATATCTTGCCCTCCTTAACTCTAACATACATTACAACCCCTCTATAAGAGTCATAATATGAATCAAAAATCAAAGCCTTTAATGGAGCATTATCATCTCCTGTTGGAGCCGGAATTCTTTGAACAATAGCTTCTAACACATCTCCTATGTTTAATCCTTCTTTTGCAGAAACACACGGAACCCCTTCAGTATCTATAGCTAATATATCTTCTATCTCTTCTTTTACTTCCTCAATACGAGCAGATGGTAAATCTATCTTATTAATTACAGGAACTATTTCTAAATCTTGATCCATGGCCAAATATGTATTTGCCAATGTCTGTGCTTCTACCCCCTGAGTCGCATCAACAATTAGTAAAGCTCCCTCACATGCCGCCAAAGATCTTGAAACTTCATAATTAAAATCTACGTGTCCCGGTGTATCAATTAAATTTAATGTATATTTATGCCCATCCTTAGCTTCATAAAAAATTTTAATTGCTTTTAACTTAATAGTAATCCCTCTTTCTTTTTCTAATTCCATACTATCAAGCAATCTATCACTCATCTCTCTTTTTGTAACCGCACCGGTCTCTTCAATCAATCTATCAGCTAATGTTGATTTCCCATGATCAATATGAGCTATGATCGAAAAATTTCTTATAAATTCTTTGTTATCTTTCATATTTACCTTTCTGAACTAAAATTATGAATAACCTTTCCGTTAATACTTTTTATATTAACATTTCCCATAATTCTAGAATCCTTAGACATATCTTTTAACCTATTATCCCCCAAAACAAATACTTCATTATCCGTAACAAACCATTTATTTTGGTTGTATACCAATGTTTCCGTTCCTTTAATGTAACCTTCTATTTTTTGAACTCCATTAATAAAAACTTTACCGTTAACAATCTCTATAACATCTCCAGGTATACCTATAACTCTTTTAATATAATTTTTTTCATCATTTCCCTTGAAAGAAATAATATCATCATGATTTAAATCTTTAATATCTATACCTATTTTTTTAATTAACACTTTATCCCCTTGATAAAGTGTTCTTTGCATTGAATCTCCTTCTATTGATACTATGGAGAACAATAATTTATCAATAACAAAAGCTAAAAATATAGCAACTAAAATAACTATAGCTAAAATCTTTAGTAAATTAATAATCTTTTTTCTATTTTTCTTTTTTCGCTTAATTTTTTTTAATAATAATATATCTTCCAAAACTATTTAAGCAAACCAAATCCACTAAATGGATAAAATCTAAAGTTTGCAACCCCCTTTATTCTATCAAGTTCAATCGGTCCAAAAACTCTTGAATCAGTACTTCCATTTGGAAGCCTATTATCACCCATTACAAAATATTGGTTGTGACCTAATTTCCACTCGAATCCATTTATTGTTTCTGTATATTGTTGATTTATATATGGTTCTTCATAAACTTTACCGTTTATATATACTTTACCATCAATTATTTGAATATATTCTCCGGGTAATCCTATAATTCTTTTAATATAATCCTTATTTTCATCAAACTTCATTACAATAATATCTTTTCTTTTAATTGGGCTAAACTTCATCGTAATTTTATTTACCAAAACTCTATCATTATCATGAAGAGTATTTAGCATTGAACTTCCGGATATTCTGGTCGGTTCAAATATAAATGTTTTAATTAAAAATGCTAAAATTATAGCTATTAATATCGCTCTGGCCCATTCCATAATTATACTTGTTTTATTTTCTTTTTTCTCATTATAATCTGTATTTTTTTCTTCATTATTTAATTCATTAATATCTTTAACTTTTTCTTGATTATCTTCTAACTCTTGACGTTTATTTTCAGACATAATTAACCTCTTTCTATTTTTTCGATAATATATATTATATCATTTTAATAAAATTTTCTAAAGTATAAATAATATTTTTCTTGATTTAAATACAACATTTTGATATACTTATTGATGTTATCGAAATAGATTATTTACGGGAGGTGACTATATGGCAAATATTAAATCAGCAATAAAAAGAATTGATGTTACTAAAAGACAAACATTAAAAAATAGAGCTAAAAAAAGCGAATTAAAAACTTTAACTAAAAAATTTGATTTAGCTGTTGAAGAAAGTAGATTAGAAGATGCAACAAACTTATTAAAAGTTTTAGATAAAAAATTAAAAAAAGCTGTATCAAAGAGTGTTTTACATAAAAACGCTGCTTCAAGAAGATTAAGTAAATTAAGCTCAAAATTAGGTAAAGCTAAAGCTTAGTTAATAAATTAATATTGAATTTATAAAAGGTGCCTATGTGCATCTTTTTTAATTTTAAAATAAAAAATAGTAAACATATTCTACATTCACTATTTTTTCATACAAAATTCTAATATTAACCTTTCAATTATATCTTCGATTTTCCTTTTTGAAGTTTTAAAATTTCTCTCACTCTTAAAACAAAGATCATGAAGCAATAATAAATCCTTTAATTCATAATTTCTCACTAATTTATCAAGCTTTTTATATTCAAATGGCGATAAATTACAATAAGACTGACCTGTTTGAATATTTAATCGCTTATCATAACAGTCTTTTACACAAATCATATTTCTAACTTGGCGTATTATCATGTAATAAATCATCATTTGATCTTCGTTTTTCATCGTGCTATATGAATATAACGATTTTTTCAAATCTTTACTACTCATATAATCTAATAAACCAAATATTTTTTCCTCAAAAGTATCAATTATACTTTCTTCTATTTCATCATATGTTGGAGATTTACTCTTTATATTATTTAAAAGTTTTGATAATTCATTTTCCACTTCAAACAATGTCTTTTTAGAATCTCTATCTAAATATCTAAGTCTTTCTGTTATTAATCTAATAGAGTTAATATCAATACTAACGCCATTATTAATAAAAAATTTCCTTACAAAGCTAACAAAATTTTTTTGATCTAACCTTGAAAAACAATATATATGTCCAAATTTTTCTATTTGCTTTACAAATTTCCCCTTAAATAACTTATCTGAATTATAAACGAAAAATAAATATGTCATAGTATTGAATTTTTCAAAAAAAGATGAAATGTAATTTAGTAATTCTTCATATTTTTTTAATGAATCTTTGTTGAAATCACAATTATCTATAACAACCAATCTTCTATCAGACATTAAAGGAAGAGTTTCAACCATAGTTTGAAATTTTTCTTTCTCTAATGTTTGAAAATCAACTTTTTCATAATTAAAATCTAAAAAATCATTTCCAATAAAATCATTTTTCAATGTTTTTAAGCTCAAATCAAGAAAATATTTATCTTCCACTTGTAATAAGTTTATATTTTTTAAATTATTTTTATCTATGTTATTTAACAAATCTATATAATTCATGACTACCTCAAAAGTGTTTTAACATAAAAAATAGCTGTTGCTTAATAACTGGTAGTGTTATTTTGCAACAGTTATTCCATTTTAATAATTATCTTTAACATTTAATCTATTTAATGCTTTTTTCAAAGAAATTTCCGCTTTATCTATATCGGATGATTCTTTTGCTTCCTTAATACGTCTTTCAGCCCTTTCTTTAGCTTCTAGCGCTCTATTTTTATCAATTTCTTCTGTCCATTCACAAGCATCTGACATTATTGTAATTTCATTATTTTTATAAGTTAAATATCCCCCAGCAATAGCAGCATATCTAAACTCTCCATTAATTTTAATTTTTAATGCTCTTATATCTAACGATGCAATTAACGGAACATGATTTTTCAAAATTGCAAAATCTCCGTTTAAGCCTCTAGCTATCAACATATCAATACCATCATCATAAAACAATCTATCCGGAGTAACTATTTTTAAATGTAAATTTTCCATAGTTCCTCCTATTCCATAGTTTTAGCTTTTTCCACCGCTTCATCTATTGTCCCAACAAATAGAAATGCTCCTTCCGGCAAGTCATCATGCTTACCTTCTAGAATTTCTTCAAATCCTCTTATAGTTTCTTCAATTGGTACATATTTACCATTTAAGCCTGTAAATTGTTCAGCTACAAAGAATGGTTGTGATAAGAATCTTTGTACTCTTCTTGCTCTAGCAACTGTGATCTTATCATCTTCAGATAACTCATCCATACCTAAGATTGAGATGATATCTTGTAAATCTTTATATCTTTGTAATGTTTCTTGAACTTTTCTAGCACATTCATAATGTCTTTTCCCAACAATATCTTCTGATAAAATTCTAGATGTTGAATCTAGAGGATCTACAGCCGGGTAAATACCCAATTCCGAAATTGATCTGGATAATACTGTTGTAGCATCTAAGTGTGAGAATGTTGTAGCTGGAGCAGGGTCTGTTAAGTCATCCGCAGGCACGTAAACAGCTTGAACGGATGTAATGGAACCTGTTTTTGTTGATGTAATTCTTTCTTGTAAAGCTCCCATTTCTGAAGCTAATGTAGGTTGATAACCTACAGCAGATGGCATACGACCTAAAAGTGCTGAAACTTCAGAACCTGCTTGTGTAAATCTAAAGATATTGTCTATAAATAATAGCACATCTTGATTTTGTTTATCTCTAAAATATTCAGCCATTGTTAAACCAGTTAAAGCTACTCTCATTCTAGCTCCCGGAGGTTCATTCATTTGCCCAAATACTAGAGATGTCTTATCAATAACTCCTGATTCCTTCATTTCGTAGTAAAGGTCATTACCTTCTCTTGTTCTTTCTCCAACCCCGGCAAATACCGACAATCCACCGTGTTCTTTTGCTATATTATTTATTAATTCTTGAATTAAAACAGTTTTTCCTACACCGGCACCACCAAATAATCCAACCTTACCACCTTTTGCATATGGAGCCATAAGGTCAATAACCTTAATTCCCGTTTCAAATATTTCTGTTGAAGGTGATAAGTCTTCAAAAACCGGAGCTTTTCTATGTATTGGAGCTTTTTCAACTTTTTCCAATCCAGCTTCATTATCTATAGTTTCACCTAGCACATTGAAAAGTCTTCCTAAAGTCGCATTACCAACCGGGACTGATATCGGACCACCTGTGTCGACAGCTTTATCTCCTCTAACCAATCCATCAGTAGATGTCATAGCTATACATCTAACTACATCATCACCAATATGTTGCGAAACTTCAGCAATAATTGTTTTATCTTTATTTTTAATTTCAATGGCATTTAATAAATTAGGCAAGTTACCTAAAGAAAACTTAATATCAAGTACAGGTCCTATAACTTGGACTACTTTACCTATATTTTCATTCGCCATATTTATTCCTTTCTTCTTAGTTAAGAGCATTTGCTCCACCAACTATTTCAGATATTTCCTGAGTAATTGATGCTTGTCTTGCTCTATTAAATTCTAATTGTAAATTTTCAAGTAAATCTTCTCCATTAGAAGTTGCATTTTCCATAGCTGTACGTCTTGATGCTTGTTCTGAAGCAGATGATTCCAACAAACAGCCGTAAATTGTTACATTTACATATTGTTTAATCATTTGAGTTAAGACTGTAGAAACAGATGGTTCAAAATCAAAATCAAATTTTTTAATGCTTTTTTTCCCTTCGGCTTCAAATCCTGTAGCAGGCAATAATTTTATAATCTTAGGTACAAATGACACCATAGAATCAAATTTTGTATAAACAATAACTACTTCATCATAAACCTTTTCTATATATTTATTTGCAAAAAATGATCCCATAGCTGATGCATCTTCTATAATCGGATCATTATCAATATGTGTAAAATCCTTATTTACATCAAATCCTTTTCTTTTTAATAATTCTATAGATCTTATACCTGTAGTATAAATTACAGTATTTTCAGCATCACTATTTTTTACATATTCTAATGCCTTATTTACAGCATTTATATTATATCCTCCAGCAAGCCCCTTATCACTTGAAACCAAAATAACTGCTCTATTTTTAACTTCTCTTTTCTCCATTAATGAAGAATTAGCTGAAGTAGCAGCTAATATATCATTTATATTTTCAAACACTGTTTCAAAATACGGTTTAGTGATTTCCAATCTTTCCCTTGACTTTCTTAACTTAGCTGATGCAACTAATTCCATGGCATTTGTAATTTGCATTATGCTTCCGATACCTTGAATTCTTCTCTTAATATCTTTTGTACTTTGTGCCATTTTGCCCTCTTTCTAAGCATAAGATTTCTTAAATTCTACAATCATATCATTTATTTCTTGTTGTAATTCTTTTGAAAAATCTTCAGTTAAAATCTTCTCTCTCAATTCAAAATAATTATTTTGTGCATATTCAATTAAATTTGCTTCAAAATCTTTAATTCTTTCAACTTCAATATCATCTAATAGCCTATTTGTTGTAGCATATAAAATAATTACTTGATCTCTAACGTCAACCGGTGAATTTTGAGGTTGTTTCATTATTTCCATTACTCTCTTACCATGATCTAATTTAGATTTTGTTGATTTATCTAATTCTGAACCAAATTGTGAAAATGATTCCAACTCTCTAAATTGAGCAAGTTCAAGTTTAATACCGCCTGAAACTTTCTTCATCGGCTTTAATTGAGCTGATCCCCCTACTCTAGATACAGATAACCCCGAGTTTACCGCAGGTCTTTGCCCTGAGAAAAATAATTCTGATTCTAAGAATATTTGTCCATCTGTAATAGAAATTACATTTGTAGGAATATATGCCGAAATATCTCCGGCTTGTGTTTCGATAATAGGAAGTGCAGTTATTGAACCTCCACCCAATTTATCACTTAATTTTGCAGCTCTTTCCAATAATCTTGAATGCAAGTAAAATACATCTCCGGGATATGCTTCACGTCCCGGTGGTCTTCTAAGCAACAAGGACATGGCTCTATATGCAACGGCGTGTTTACTTAAATCATCGTAAACTATTAATACATCTTTACCTTGATGCATGAAATATTCCCCCATTGCCACACCTGAATACGGCGCTAAATATTGCAATGGTGCCAGTCTTGATGCAGATTCAGATACAACAATTGTATATTCCATCGCACCTTTCTTTTCAAAAAGATTTACAATACCTGCTACTGTAGACTCTTTTTGTCCGATAGCCACATAAATACAAATTACATCTTTACCTTTTTGATTAATAATTGTATCAGTTGCAATTGTAGTTTTACCTGTTTGTCTATCACCTATAATTAATTCTCTTTGTCCTTTTCCAATCGGTATTAATGCGTCTATAGCTTTTATACCAGTTTGAAGTGGTTCATTAACTGATTTTCTGTCTATAACTTGAGGCGCCGGAGATTCTACAGGTCTAAATTCTGTAGTTTCAATCTTTCCTTTACCATCAATAGGTTGTCCTAAAGCATTAACAACTCTACCAATCATATTTTCTCCAACGGGAACTTCAGCAATACGTCCCGTTCTCTTTACTTTTCCACCTTCTTTTAAGTTATTATCATCACCTAAAAGTACAGCCCCTATATTGTTTTCTTCAAGGTTAAGAGCCATTCCATATACCCCACCTTCAAATTCCAACAACTCTCCCGCCATACAATCTTCTAGTCCATGAACACGTGAAATACCATCTCCGACTTCAATAATTGTACCTTCGTCAACTATTTCAGTTTTTTGATCATATTTATCAATCATAGTTTTAATGATTGAACTGATCTCTTCCGGTTTTAGTTTCATCTATTCACCCTCTTTCTTTAAGTGAGCTTCTCAAAACTTCAAGTCTTGACTTAATACTATTGTCTATTCTCTTTCCATCAATAAATACGGAAATTCCACCAATTAGTGTTTCATCAATTTTATTTTCAAGCTCAACTTTTTTTTCGAATTTTTTTTCTAATATTAATATTAAATTGTTTAGATCAGATTGATCCAGCTTATTCGCTGAATAAACTATTCCTTCCGCTATATTTTTATTAATATTATAATTTTTTCTATATTCTTTTACTAATTCCTTAAATACTAAAAACCTTGATTTATCAATTAATACCTTTAGCAAATTTAATGTATCTACATCAATATCTGAAAAAACTTTTGATATTAATTGCTTTTTATCATCTTTTGTAACATTAGGATTTAACAATAATTGATTAATTTCTTCATATTCATTCAAAACTTTTTCAATTTCAAGTAAATCCTTTTTATGAATATCAAGTTTGTCCTTTTCTAAGGATAATGTGAAAAATGCTTCTGAATAAACTTTACTTACACGATTATTCATAAGACTCCTCCAAATCCTTAATAAATGATTTTACCAAGTTTTTATCAGTATCTGTATTTACCTTTTCTCTTAATACTTTTTCCGCAGCACTAATTGCCATATCAGCAATTTCATCATTCATTGATTTCATTACTTTGATTTTTTCAGTTTCTAAAGCTAATACACCTTTTTCATATTCAACTTTAGCCAATTCTTTGGATTCTTGTATTGCTTTATTTTTAATTTCTTCTCCATAAGATCTTGCCTTTGAAATGATTTCAGATGATTCTTGCTTAGCTTCTAAAATCTTTGTATCATACTCTGCTTTGATTCTTTGTGCTTCGGCATTAGCATATTCACTATCTCTTATACTTTTTTCAATAAATGCCTGTCTTTTTTCTAGTAAGTCCTTTACAGGTTTATATAAGAAATATCTAACAACTAAGAATAAAATCAATGTCGCTGCTAATTGTATTAATACTCCAGGAAACTCAGGAATAATCTTTACTTCAATTCCCATTTATATTCCTTTCTAAATACTTATATTATCCTAATAATGGTTTTAAGAATAATAATATTGATGCGATAATTAATGAATAAATACCTGTTGATTCAGCAACAGCACATCCTGTTAGTAAAACTTGTATGATATCTCCTTTTGCTTCAGGTTGTCTACCTACCGCTTCTACAGCTTTACCTGCTGCAAAACCTTGTCCGATACCAGGTCCTAACCCTGCGATCATTGCTATTCCAGCTCCTAAAGCTGACATCCCTAAAATAAACGCTTCACTACTAATGTTTCCCATATTTTCCTCCTAAATTTTTAAATAATTTCTCTATCTCCTATTGCCAATGATACATTTACCATTGTCAACATTATAAATACAAATGTTTGAATTAAGCCTGCAAAAACATCAAAGTATGCGTGGAACACCGGCGTAATAAATGGTGTTAAAAACACCGAGATACTATTTAGCGCCGCATAAAGTAATGTTGTTACTATGACCCCACTCAATATATTACCAAACAAACGGAATGATAATGATATTGGATTAGCTAATTCCCCTAATAAATTAATAGGTAATAAAACTGGTATGGGTTCAATATATCCTTTAAGATATGCTCCTATACCATTAAATCTTATATTATTAATATGTATCATCAATGTTGTAATTATTGCTAAAGTAAATGGCACTGTATAATTTGATGTTGGAGGTTTAAGACCTAACAACCCTAACAAATTTGATGTTGCTAAAAACATTGCCAAACTTGTAATATAAGGTGTAAATCCAACATTCGCTTTTCCCATGGTAACAGTAACCAGATTTTCCATTCCTTCAACAAAAATTTCCGCTAATAGTAAAATACCTTTCGGCTTTTCTTTAAAATTAGCACGTTTAGCTTTAATTCCTATAATTATGGAAATTAAACTCAAAACAAAAACAACAAGTACTGAATTAACTAATTCCGGAGAAATAGTATAAATTTTACCATTTAGTACAATATCTATACTAATGTTCATCTTTACCATCCTTTCTGACAGAATTATTTTTTCTTTCTTCGATAAAAGAAAACAAATTATTTATATAAAAAACAAATTTAATTGACAACATGCCAATTAAACATGTAAATATATTTAAATAAATTGACTTGGCTGCAATAAAAAATATTAATCCTGAAATTAAATACCTGACTGAATAATTTATAGCCATATACCTTTTAGCCTGTGCTTCACTTTTTTCAATTGCCACAACAATGTTAAGGTAAAGTATTTTAAAAAATGCTATACTAACAAATCCACCAAGTAAAAGTCCTAATATTTTAGGCAGAACCTTATCAAAAAATATCAATATAATAATACTTTCAACAATCAAAAGAATAAGAACTTTAATTATGATACTATTTACATATTTTTCATTTTCTATCACATTCTTTTTCACCTTTCTCAGTAGAATTAAGAGACATAATCAATTTATATGAATTAATAAATCCTGATGCAACACCCATTATTAACAATATTATAGAAAATATCCATTTAGTCCCAATCCATTTATCAATATAATTACCAAGTAAAAGTCCTAAAATAATAGGAACAGACATAGTAATTGCTAATTGTGTAATTAAAACTAAATTTTTCATATTTCACCTCTTGTCTATTACATTTTATCTAATAATGAAGCAAATATCAATAATAAATAAAAACAAAAAATGTTACAATTATTTAATTAAAATTGAATATTCAATTTTAATAATAATATAAAATATTCAATTACATTTTATTCTTCTTTATTTAAGCAACCACAATAAATTTCCAAAATTAAAGTATCTGCAATTCCTAACATTCCATCAAAATATCTTGGTTTTTGTGCAAATTCAATTATTAAATTCTCAGATAGTTCTATAATTAAATCTCTATATTTTTTTTATTATACATAAACAACAATTTTATAAATCCTGCACTCCCTGAATCAATGTAAGGAGATCCTGTATTACTTCTTATAGGGGTAACCCTATTACCATTTATTGTAATTAATTTATTAATAATTTTATTTATTCCGTAATCAACTAAATAAGGATTATATGATTTACCTTTCGACTTAATATAATTAAATAAAACCCCTGAAAGTCCATATATTCCTAATCTGTTTCTTTATCAAACATATATATAATATTTTCAAATTCATTAAAATTATATTCATTATTAAATTCAATAAATATATTATTTTTTATATTAATTTTGTATTAAAATATTAGCAAAATTCTAAAATATTAACCTTCGATTTATCTTACAAAAACTTGCAATATTGTAAAAAAACAAAAATCCCACTAGCCACCTCAGCATCTACTTCGCAGCGAGGACTCGTGGCTTTATGGGATTTTTGGTTTTATTTTTTATTTAACTTCAATTTCACAACTTTATCATTCAATGGTATTTCATCTTCAAATAATTCAATTTTTTCTAATTTAACAGCCAAAGTTTCCTTCATTATTTCTGAACCAAATGATTCTAATACAGAACTTAATTCATCGTCTGCTTCATAAAAAATTTCAATTGAATCCATTACTTCATACCCGTTAGATTTTCTCATTTGTTGAACTTTTGAGATGAATTCTCTCATGTAACCTTCTTTTAATAACTCAGGTGTTAATTCTGTATCTAAAATTACAAATAGATTTTTATCCATCTTAATATCAAAGCCTTCTTTACTTGAGATTCTAATATCAACATATTCTTTCTTAATTTCAAATTCTTCACCGTTAATATCCATCATTAAAGAACCTTCTTCAAGTTTTTCAACTAACTCTCTAGCATCGGCATTTTTTAATACTTGACCAAATTGACCTACATATTTGCCCAGTATAGCTCCTGCAATCTTAAAGTTTGGCTTTAATTCAAAATTCATAAATTCTTGTATGTGATCACTGAAAACAACTTCTTTAACATTCAACTCTTCTTTAATCAATGAAACTAGAGTTTCTAAATCATTTTTATACTTTTTATCTAATAGAATTTCGCTAAGCGGTTGTCTTACTTTAATAGCAGCATCTTCTCTTGATGATCTACCAAGTGTAACAATTCTTCTTGCTATATCCATCTTTTCTTCCAATTTTTCATCGATTAAACTTTCATCTAACTGTGGTAATTTTTCCAAATGAACTGATTTTTCTCCAACAAGTTTTCTATATAATTCTTCAGAAGTGAATGGTATCATAGGAGCAAGTAATTTTGTTAGTCCAACTAATACTTCATAAGTTGTATTGTATACTGATTTCTTATCATCATTTATTTCCGATTTCCAGAATCTTCTCCTATTTCTTCTAATGTACCAATTTGATAAATCTTCAACTAGAAAATCTAATACTTTTCTTGCAACATTAGTATATTCAAATACATCCATTTCCCTGTCATAATATTTAATTAATGAATGATATTTTGAAATTAGCCATCTGTCAATTTCAGGTCTATCCTTATAGTCTACAAAAAATGATGTAGGGTCAACCTTATCTGTTTGTGCATATAATTGGAAGAATGAATATGTGTTTCTCAATGTTCTAAATAATTTAGCTTCAACTTCTCTTACACCGTCTTCATCAAATTTTGTTGGCACCCATGCCGGTGAAACATAAATTGAGTAAAATCTAATTGCATCTGCACCATGTTTGTCAAACATTTCAAATACGTCAAGAGTATTTCCTCTTGATTTAGACATTTTCTTCCCTTCTTTGTCTAAAACTAAGTCATTTACTAAAACGTTTTTATATGGTGCAACTCCCTTATACATTGTTGAAATTGCCATCAACGTATAGAACCATCCTCTTGTTTGATCTATTCCTTCTGAAATAAAGTCAGCTGGAAACAGATTTTCAAATTTGTCTGTATTTTCAAACGGATAATGATTTTGCGCGAATGGCATTGCTCCTGAATCAAACCATACGTCCATAACATCCGGGACTCTTGTATATACTGAGCCATCTTCACCTCTTAAGTGAATATTATCAACAAATGGTCTATGCATATCTAAAGTTTCAATATTAACATCTTCTATTGCCTTTTCCGCTAATTCTTTTCTTGAACCGACAGTCATGATATCACCAGCTTCATTTTTCCAAACAGGAAGTGGAGTCCCCCAATATCTTGATCTTGAAATTGCCCAGTCTTTTAGATTTTCCAACCAATTTCCAAACCTCTTTTCTCCTGTAAATGCTGGGAACCAGTTTACACCTTTATTGTTTTCAACCATTTTATCTTTAACATCAGTTACTCTCAAGTACCATGATGGTTTTGAATAGTAAATCAGTGGTGTACCACATCTCCAACAATGTGGGTAATTGTGTTCCATTTTTTGTTTCGAAAATAATTTATTATTTTCTCCAAGGTAAATTACGATATCTAAATCACAATCCATTACAAATTTACCTTTCCATGGTGTTTCCTTAAATTTACCTTCTTCATCAACCGGATTTACTAATGGTAAATTGTACTTTAATCCTACTTGATAGTCATCCTCACCAAATGCAGGTGCAGAGTGAACTATACCCGTACCATCTTCAATACTTACATAGTCAGCTAATGTTACAAAAAACGCCTTTTTATTAACATTGATATATGGAAGAAGTTGTTCATATTCCATATATTCCATATCTTTACCTCTTAAATTTTCAACTACTTCGTAATCTTCACCAAGAACTTTTGTAGCTAATTTTTCAGCAAGATAATAGTACTCATCACCTTTCTTAACTTTTACATAATCAATTTCCGGACCTACAGTCAAAGCAACGTTTGAAGGTAGTGTCCATGGAGTTGTTGTCCACGCTAAAAAATATTCATTTTCTTTATCTTTTAATTTAAATTTAACTGTTGCAGTTTGAGATTTAATAATTTTATATCCTTGTGCAACCTCATGAGAAGCAAGTCCTGTACCACATCTTGGACAATATGGTAAAATCTTAGCTCCTTCATATAGCAATCCTTTTTTATTAAAATCATCTAATAAATGCCATGCTGTTTCAATATAATCATTATCCAATGTAATATATGGATTATCCATATCAGCTAAAAATGCCATTCTATCTGACATATCTTTCCACATTCCACTATATGTAAATACTGATTCTCTACACACTTTATTAAATTTTTCAACACCATATTCTTCAATTTCTTTTTTTGAATTTAGGTGTAATTTCTTTTCAGCTTCAATTTCAACAGGCAATCCGTGAGTATCCCATCCTGCCTTTCTTTCAACATAATATCCTCTCATAGTTTTATATCTACAGGTCATATCTTTTAAGGTTCTGGATATAACGTGATGAATACCGGGTTTGCCATTAGCTGTTGGTGGTCCATCAAAAAATACATAACTAGGTCCATCTTTTCTAGTTTCTGTTGATTGTTTCAACAAATCAATTTCTTTCCAATAATCAGAAATCTGTTTTTCTCTATCTTTAACGGAACTTTCTGATAATGCTTCAAATTTCATAACTACCTCCAATTTTTATTTTTACATTATATTTTACACATTTAGTAGGAATGTTAATAATTTCAATTTAATTAATATTATAAATAATTGCGTTTGACGTACTTTTGTCTTCAGTCGATGCTTCGCATCGTCTGATACTTCTCCCTTACGTCATTTCCCGCCTGCTACCTTCAATTCAAAGCTCCCTCTTCGGTCGCTTTTCATTGGGTAGCTTTGCGTTTGACGTACTTTTGTCTTCAGTCGATGCTTCGCATCGTCTGAGCGACAAAGTTACGTCATAAAAAAATCCCTGCAAAATGCAGGGACGAAAATCCGTGGTACCACCCAAATTTACTATTTATAATAGCCTCATAGCATAACGCCGCCAAGCGAATTTCCTTAATTATTTCAGGAAATTATCTCATAAGTGATTTTCATTAATAGCTTCAGTATCTTTTTCAGCTAACAAGATCTCTCTATTCATCCACAATTAATTACTGTCTTAGTCTCAGATTTTCATATCATTTTAATAATATATATTTTTCATGATTTTGTCAATTTTTTAATATTTTGTTTAGCAGTATTTTAAATCATTTAATTTATACATTTTAAGTTTTCCTGTCAAATTAAAACAAATAAATTTATATAAATATAGTTAAAATTCTAATGATTTCTTATTCATACTGATTGAAAGGACAAATCCCATCAATAATAAATTAATTAATTGGAATGTTCCCCCATGCGAGAAAAATGGAAGCGGGATACCCGTTACAGGCATAATTTTCATAGTCATCCCCATATTTTCAAATACGTGTACAAATAAGAGTGCTAATACCCCTATAACAAATGTAGTATGATAGAGATCATCTGATTTATATGCTATTAAAACCATTCTGGTGAATATAATAAAATAAAGCAGCATAGCAAAAGCTCCACCTAAAAATCCAAAGTCCTCTACCAGCACAGGAAATATAAAATCTGTATGTTGCTCCGGTATGTATCTATTTTGAGAAAATGGCCCGGATTTATATCCTCTTCCTAATAATTGTCCAGAGCCTAAGGCGATTAAACCTCTATCAGTTTGATGTGTTGATGTTGATAAATTTCTGGATGAATCCTTAAAATCTAAAATCCTGTCCTTTGCATATCCTGCAAGATTTGACCATATAAACGGAAGACTTATTACAAGAGCTAAAATCGCAACTCCTAGTAATATACCGATTTTTTTCCATTTTAATCCTGAAACAAAAAGCATTGAAACAACTATAAATAAAACAACCATAGCTGTACCTAAATCTCTTTGAACAATTATCAAGCCTACTGGAAATAAAGCTAAAATTAAGTATTTAAAAATAAATTTCCAACTATTTATATTATTTTTATTCTCTCCTAATAAAATCGACAAAAATAATATATGTAATACTTTTGATATTTCGCTGGGTTGTAAATTTATCGGTCCAATCCTTAACCATAAATTAGCCCCCCAACTATCTCCACCATATCCAAAAAATATTGTCATAAGAATTAATCCAACTGAAACAATGTAAATTAGCCACTTTAATTTCTTGAATATATCCAAATTTAATATAAATATAAAACCCATCCCTATAAATCCAAATATAGTCGATATAATCTGAGATTTAATAGTCCTTCCTACCGGTGTTATCGCAGCATTTAATACTACAAGTCCAAATACAACCAGTATAATTAGTGAAAAGAGTAATATGAAATCTAATTTTTTTATATTTTTCCACGAAAAATTAAACATTAATGAAACTCCTTGATATAACTACAAAATAATTTGTATTATTTTTTTATGATATAATTTATTATAGACCAAATAATAATTAAAAAAAAGTAAAATTTTACAGGAGTTTAAATGAAAAATAAATTATCAAAAAAAGAAAAACTGGAAGCATTACAAATTTTATATGATTACTTTCCTGATGCAAAAGCCGAATTAAATTTTTCAAACGAATTTGAACTTTTAATTGCCGTTATGCTATCTGCTCAATGTACTGATGAACGTGTAAATATTGTAACTTCAAGTCTTTTTAAAAAATATCACATTCCTGAAGATTACATTAATGCTGACATTAAGGACATTGAAAACGAGATAAAATCATTAGGCCTATATAAAAATAAAGCAAAGAACTTAAAAAAAATGTGCGAAATTTTAGTTTCAGATTTTAACGGAAAAGTCCCGAACAATAGAGAAAATCTTATTAAATTGCCAGGTGTAGGAAGAAAAACAGCAAATGTTGTAATGTCTGTAGCTTTTGGTATACCCGCAATTGCTGTTGATACACATGTACACAGAACCGCCAACAGAATTGGGCTTGTAAACTCTGAAAATGTATTAGATACCGAAAAACAACTTATGGAACTTATACCTAAAAAAGATTGGTCTAAAGCTCATCATGTTTTAATTTTTTATGGAAGAAGAATTTCAAAATCAAGAAATCCAGATTGTGAAAATGACCCAATAAAGCACATTAGCTTACATTGCAGAAAAATGCTGAATTTAGACAAATAAAAATCGACAATGTATTTCAAATGCGATACATTGTCGATTTAATTTTACAATTCTTTACATATACCTTTTAGATATTCTCTAAATTCATCTTTAAGTTCATTATCTCTTAAAGCATATTCAACAGTTGCTTCTAAAAATCCAATTTTACTACCAATATCATATCTTTTTCCATTATAGATATAACCCAAAACACCTTCATTTTTAGCAAGCAAATCAATTGCATCTGTAATTTGAATTTCTCCACCTTTTCCTGGTTTTGTTTCTTCAATATATTTAAAGATATCCTTAGTAAAAACATATCTTCCTAATATAGCAACATCTGATGGTGCTTCCTCTGGCTTTGGTTTTTCAACACACCATTTTATTTTATATGTTCTATCATCTAATTTATCAGCTTCTATCGCTCCATATTTATCAATTTCTCTTATAGGAACTTTTTTACATCCAACAACACTTTTTTCTACTTTATTAAATTTTTCAATAAGTTGCCCAATAGCTGGTTGTTTAGGATTATAAACAATATCATCACCTAAAACAACAGCAAATGCATCATTACCTACAAATTCTTTTGCTTGTAAAATAGCATGTCCTAATCCTTTAGTTTCTTTTTGTCTTTTATAATAAAAATTAGCTTGATCTGCAATTTTTCTAATAGCTTCATATTCTTTCTCTTTTCCATTTTTTTGAAGAGAGTGTTCTAATTCAATTGTATAATCAAAATGATCTTCTATTTCATGCTTATTTCTATTTGTAATGAATAAAATTTCTTCAATGCCGGATTCTACTAATTCTTCAACAATTAATTGAATAGTAGGAATATCTACTATCGGCAACATTTCTTTTGGAACAGCCTTTGTAAATGGTAAAAATCTAGTTCCAAATCCTGCAACTGGTACTACAGCCTTTTTTACATTTAAATTATTTGTCTTCATTTTCTCCGTCCTCTTTTTTATGAGTAAACTCATCAAACACTGTAATTTTAGCTTCTACTATCCTTTTATCTTTTACTTCCAATACTTCCACTCTCAAATTTTCAAAATCAAATGAAGGTTTTTCCCCATCTTCGGGTATGTATCCTAAATGATAAATTATAAATCCTCCTATAGTGTCGTAATCTTCCGAATCATCATCTATTTGACTTCCTGTTTGATTGTTAAAATCTTTTATAGAAATAGATGCAACAACTTTATACACATCATCTGATATTTCAATTAATTCAGGCTCATCATAATCATATTCATCATCTATATTACCTACTATTTCTTCAATCAAATCTTCCATAGTTACAATTCCTGCAAATCCGCCATATTCATCAATAAGTAGTGCCATATATTTATTATTTGTTTGTAACTCCGAAAATAATTCATTTATATTTTTTCTTTCAGGTACAAAATACGCCGGCTTTAAAATTTTCTTTATATCAACATTTTCAAAACCAACACTATAACTTTCCAAAAGATAATCTTTTAAATATAGAATTCCTTTTATGTTATCTACATCATCCTCATAAACCGGGATCCTGGAATATTTTAAAGACATCATATCATCTTTGTAATTTACAAATTCATCATTAATGTCTATCATAAAAACTTCCGTACGAGGAGTCATTATCTCTTCTGCGTAAGTCTCATCAAAACTTATTACCGAATTAATCATTTCACTTTCAACTTTATCTATCACGCCCTGTGAATGACCTAATTGTACTAAGGACTTAATATCATTAATTGTAATTTTAGAATCTAATTCATCAGTTTCAATGCCTAAAATCTTCATGAACACTTTTGTTATACCTGATATAAACCAAACTATCGGCTTAAAAATAAATATAATTAAAGACACAAAACCTATGGAGAATTTTGCAAAACTTTCAATATTTCCAAAAGCAATTCTTCTAGGAATCAATTCTCCAAATATTATTATAACCAAGGTTAAAATCAAAGTAACTAATATTTGTGCTAATAACAACGGATAAGGTATATTAATTTTGTTAAAATATAACGCTAATCTTGGCGAAATCAATAAAGCGGTAAGTGTAACATTTAAAAACGACACTAAAGTAGATACTAAATGCATTACTGACAAAAACTTAGTCTGATTTTCCAAAATCAATAATATTTTTTTTGCTCTTATATCCCCGTCTGATGATTTTTCTTCAAGTAAATTCTGATCTACCGAAGATATTGCAAGTTCAGATGCTGATAAAAAAGCATTTATTAAAACTAAAATTATAGATAATATTATATATCCTGTTAATGATCCGCTATAGAGATGAATATCTTGAACGGCCTGCGGTAATTCCATATTTCCTCCAAATAATCTTTATATTTTTACATTATAATATCACAATAATAAGCTTTATTCAATTTTCAAATAGACTACTATTATTACAATTTTTTTATTTTACTTGAAATTATTACATTAAAGTTGATATTATATTTATGAATATTATTACAATTTATTTAGGAGAAATATGAAACAAAAAACATCTACAATTTTAAAAATAAAAAATATACTATTTGAGAAAAAATATGCTTTCTCATGGCTAATCATTTATATATTATTTTGTGCGGCAACATATGAATTATTCAATAGACCATTTGGTACAGTTAGAAACATTAAAATACCATTAGATGATATGATTCCTCTTATAAAAGAGTTTATAATTCCATATCATACCTATATCCCAGCATTAATAGTTGCAGCTTATATAATCTATAAAAGGAATTTTAACGAATACAAAAAATTGATTTTATCGCTATTTTTAGCTCAAATAACAGCTTATATTGTATTTATGTTATTTCAAACATATGTGCCACGATATGATATTAATCTTTTAGGAAATGATATTTTTTCTCAACTAATCAAACAAACATATTTAATTGACGGCACATATTCCGGAGCCCCTTCTATGCACGTATGTGTAATGAGCTTGGGAATTTTCTACTTATTAAAAATAAAATTTAATAACATTGCTAAAATACTATTAATTGCATATATGACATTAGTATGTGCTACAACTGTTTTAGTAAAACAACACGTATTTTTAGATATTCCTTTCGGATTTTTGCATGCATTTTTAAATTATTTAGCAATTGAATTGATATTTTTAACAAAATCAAAGAATTGATATGATATAATAAAAGAAAAAGGAGAATGTTATGGATATAAATAGACAAAAAATGGAAAATGATCTAATAATTGAAAAAGAAGTTGAATTAGATCAAGAAATTACAGAAAAACAAGAAGGTAATTTAGAAAAAGAAGACTTAGAAAAAGAAGACTTAGAAAAAGAAGACGAAAAAGAAAAAAAGGATAAATAATGAAATTAAAATTTAAATTGTTAATTCTTTCATTTGCGTTAGTTTCACTAGTAGCTTGTGGCAAAAATAATGTAAAAAATATACAAGAAACAAAAATAGAAATAAAAAAAGATACTAAGTCGGAAGTGAAAAAAGAAACTAATTCAGAAAATAAAAAGGATACTAAAAAAGAAACCAATTCAGAAAATAAGATTGATAATAAAAAAGAAACTAATTCAGAAAAATTAGGAAAAGAAGAATTAAAAGGAATTGTCACCTCTGATAAAAATGGTTCTGTAACTAAAACAAATTATTATGCAATTAATAATATTGTTACAAAAGTTGAACAAATAACGGATGCAGATTTATCTAAATTTGATCCGGAAACTGTAAAAATTTTTAAGGAAAACATAGAACCAACTAAACAAAAGTATTCTAAAATAAAAGGTATAGAGTATTCCGTTAATATCGAAAATAATAATCTTCATGAGGTTTTAGTCATGCATGTAGATAATCCTGAAATATTAAAAAATCTAATAGCTTCAAGATTAATAGCAGTTGAAAAAGGTACTACTCAAATTCAATTGGATAAGATATTAAATCAATTCGAAAAAGCTGGATTTAATGTAGAAAGAAGATAATTAAGGAGTATAAATTAAATATATGTGGAAAAAAATAATTTCAATATCATTATCAATATTTATGATTTTTTCATTAAGTGCTTGTTCAAATAAGACAATAAATACTAATGCTGATGCTATTGCAACTTATGAACAAGATGGGAAAAAAACTAAAATAGAATATTTTAAAAATGGAGATAAGGTTTCTAAAATAATTCATACAAATATATTAAAATTAGATAAAATCGATTCTAAAACTCTTGAAAATATTGAAAAAATAGCAAAAAAATTTGAAGATACTCAAAAAAGTATAAAAGGATTAAAATACAATTTTTCAAAGTATGACAAAGAAATAAAAGAAATATTAAATTTAGATTTAAGCAGTAAAGAAAATATTAAAAGCTTGATAGATAATCAATTATTACCATCTGAAGCATCTGAAGAAAAAAATATTAATTTAAATAACATATTAAATAAGCTTAAAGAAAATGGATGGAAAATAGAAAAAAAATAAAATTTAAAATGATGTGGCAACCTAACCTTGTGTTTTTGCGACATCATTTTTTTGAAAGGAATACCATGGAAAATTTGACTGAAATTTTTATATTTTTAGCTATTTCAGCTTCTATTATCATATTTTCTGCGATAGCTAATTATAAATATATAATCAAAAAAATCTCTTCTTCATGGGGAAAATATAGATTTTATGAATTTTCACCTCCAGAAAATGAAGAATTTTTAAATTATTCTTACTATACATTAAAAAAATATTCAAATTCAAATACCTATATCGATGATTTAACATGGAATGATTTAGATATGACTAAAATATTTAATAAGATTAATACTACTTATTCAAGTGTTGGAAGTGCCATATTATATTACAGATTAAGAAATTTAAATCCCTCAAAAGAAGATAAAGAAATTTTTGAAAACATTCAAAATTATTATTCTAAATATGATAAAGATAGGATTAAAACACAATATAATTTTTACAAATTAGGTAAATTTGAAAATAACAAAGTATTGGAATTTGTGGATAATGCTAAGTCTAAAAAGTTTTATGAAGTTTATTTATATATAATCTTAGGCTTGCTTCCTATTTTTATACTATTAGGATATTTTTTTATATCTGAAACTTTTATAGCATTTTTATTACCATCTTTAGCAATTAATGCCGGTTTTTCATATTATAAAAAACTTAATACCGAATCTGATTTTAACAATATTAATTACATTATTAGTGTAGTTAAAACTGCTAAAAAAATTTCAAAATTTAATTTACAAATTACAAATAAAATAAAACAAAATATATCAAAATTAAATAAACTAACTAAAATGATTTTAGTTGCCGAATCACATGCTTCTTCGTCTGTTGATTTTTTAGCATATTTCTTAAATAAAATATTTATGACTCAACTTATTTTTCATAAACTTGCATTAAAAGAAATATCTAAAAATAAAACTGAAATTTTTGATTTATGGAAAAATTTAGGTGATGTTGAATCAGGAATAGCTATATTAAATTTTAAAAATATTGTAAAAGATTATTGTATTCCTAGTTTTTCAAAAAAATATGAAGTTTATGGAAAAAACATATACCACCCACTTATCAAAAATCCTATAAAAAATGATGTAGATTGGAAAGAAAATATCTTGATTTCAGGATCTAATGCATCAGGAAAATCTACATATGTAAAATCTGTTGCCATTAATATAATATTTTCTCAAACAATTTATATGGCATTAGCTTCTGAATTTATTTTAAAACCGGAAAATGTATTAACCTCAATGGCTATAAAAGACAATATAGATTCTGGAGAAAGCTATTTTATTGCAGAAATCAAATCCTTAAAAAGAATTATGAACGATATAGCGATTAATAAATCATATTATTTTATTGATGAAATACTAAAAGGTACAAATACTACAGAAAGAATTGCAGCATCTTCAAGTATTATTGAATATTTTATTGATAAAAATGTTCTTTCATTTATAGCTACACATGATATTGAGTTGACTCAAAAGTTTGAAAATAAGCTTGTAAATTTACATTTCAGAGAATCATTTACAGATAATAATAATTTAATATTTGATTATAAAGTACATAAAGGTGCATCTAAAACAAAAAATGCAATAAAATTACTAGAAATAATGAATTTTCCTAAAGAAATAGTAGAACATTCTAAAAAAGAAGTATTATCTTAATAAAGTATTTATATTTTAGAAATTTATTGATAAAATATATATTTGTAGATATTAATTAAGGAGTAAATAAAATGCATACAAAAGAAGAATTAATTTCAATTAATCCTCTACTAGAAAAAGTTGCAAATTTAGAGCCAACAGTTTGGATAAATCCAGATAGAGAAACAGGTGAAAAAGCATGGGCAAATGTTGAATTTACTATAGACGATATAATTGATGCTGAAAAGAGAATGAAAAGATTTGCACCATTGATGGTAAAACTTTTTTCGGCTGTTGAAGGTGTTGAAGAATCAAAAGGAATATTAGAATCTCCTTTAGTACACTTAGAAAATTTAGAAAAAAAATATAAGGATGAAAAAAACTTAAAAGGAAACTTATACCTAAAACTTGATTCTCACTTACCTGTTTGTGGTTCTATAAAAGCTAGAGGTGGATTATATGAAGTTTTAGTTTTTGCTGAGACTTTAGCAAAAGAAAATAATTTAATAGACGATTCAAAAGATTATAGTCAATTTTCAGATAAAAATTTTAAAAAATTATTTTCAAAATATACAGTTCAAGTTGCTTCTACCGGTAATTTAGGAATTTCAGTTGGAGTAATGGGAGCTGCATTAGGTTTTAATACAATAGTACACATGTCAAATGATGCTAAAGAATGGAAAAAAACTCACTTAAGAAATAAAGGTGCAACTGTTATAGAATATGATGGAGAATTTTCTAGTGCAATAACTCAAGCAAGAGAAATTTCTATTAAAGATCCTTATAGTTATTTTGTTGATGATGAGAACTCTAAAACATTATTTAAAGGATATTCTGTAGCTGCATTAAGAGTAAAAAAACAATTGGAAGAAATGAATATAAAAGTTGATGAAAACCATCCTATATTCTTATACATGCCATGCGGGGTAGGTGGATCATCAGGAGGTGTTGCATTTGGATTTAGAAAGGTTTTAGGAGATAATGTTCACGCATTTTTTGTTGAAACTACACACATTCCAAGTTTCTTAATTGGAGCATCCACTAAATTACACTCTGAAGTTTCTGTACATGATTTAGGAATTGACGGTATTACAGAAGCTGATGGATTATCCGTAGCAAGACCATCAAAATTCTCAGGATTCACAATGGAAACACTTCTAAGCGGTATATTCACTTGTAATGATGATGTATTATTTGAACATTTGAAAAAATTAAATGAATTAGAAGATATAAGAATTGAACCATCTTCATGTGCATCAATTGATGGTGCTGTTGATTTATTTAATTATGAAAACGCAAAAGAATATTTGGAAAATCATAATTTAATGGATAAATTAGATAATATTACTCACATTTGTTGGGCAACCGGTGGAAATTTAGTCCCTGAAGATGTTATGAATGAATACCTTTCAAAATAGTACCATTTTTTTAAAAAAGTATTAAATTTTTGTAACAATAATGACATTAACAAATTATAAAATCTGTTGTAATATATAAATATGGAGTTGATATCACTAACACTTCCTTTAGTCCTCTCTAAAAGAAGTGTTTGTTTAAGGTGGAGTCACCGCCATCTTAGATACCATGCTATTTAGAGCTGTCAATAGTATATTGAATTTATAATTTTATCTCTATGGATTACTCTCACCCATATTTATAAATTCATAGGTGACATCGATCGAGTAAATAAAGGAGCCCAAAGCTCCTTTTTTATGTTTTAAATATTAAATTACTCTAGAAATTCCATCAACAGACTTTTCCACTATTATTTTCTTATCTATTTGCTCTTTAAGCATTTCCACGTGAGAAATTATACCTATTAATTTATTATCTTGACTAATATCGAATAATGTAGACATAACTTTGGAAAGTGTATCTCTATCTAATGTTCCAAATCCTTCATCAATAAACATTGAATTTAATTCAATACCCCCTCTTTGCATTTGAACTACATCTGATAATCCCAATGCAAGTGATAATGCAGCTTGAAATGATTCTCCCCCTGATAATGTATTTATATCTCTTTGACTTTTATTATGATGGTCTACTACCTCTAAATCCAATCCCCACTGTTCCATAAGATTACTTGCTTCAGTCTTTCTCCTTAAACTATACTTTTCATTAGTCATCTTATTAAACCTCAAATTTGCATGATACAAAATCTCATCCAAAAATATTGTTTGTACAAAGGTTTCAAACTTAATTCTTGATGTACCACTAACTTTACCTTTAATAACATCATTAAGTTCAAGTATACTTAAATATTTATTTTCTACACTCTTAAAACTATCTGAATTACTTTTCAATTTTTTCAATTGTGTTTTATTATTTTCCAAATTAAAATGAATATCGGATAATTTCATATTTTTATCTTTTAATTGAATTTCCAATCCCTTCAATTCACTTTCCAAACCATTAATATCAATATTATATTTTTCATCAAGTTGTGATTTTAGTATATCTAATGTTTTAGAAATTTCTGTATAATATTTTGAATATTCAAAATATTTATCTCTCACATCTTTTATTTCCATCGTAAGAATATTTTTATTTTGAACTAATCTATCTATTTCATTTTCAACATCTATTTCTGATTTATTTCCTAATTTGATACTTTCTTCAAATTTTTGTTCATTTAAATTTTTAATATTTTGTTCATTTTTAATCAAATCATCATTTAATTCTTTTAATTCATTTTCAAAATTTTTCTTACTTATTAAAATTCTTTCCTTTTCATAAATTTTCTCATCAATTAGTTTTTTTATATTTTCTAAATTTGATTTTTCGTTTTTCAATAAATTATAATCATTATTTAATTTTTCACTTAAAATTAGTGATTCATTGTTATTTAAATCTTTATATTCCTCAAATTCTGAAATTTGCTTATTATATATACTAATAGTTTTATCGGAAGAATTTATTTCATTTTTTAAGTTTTCTAGTTCTTTTCGAGATTTTTCAAAATATTTTTTTAATTTTTCTACAGATTTTTTATCAGGTAAGTCGTCCTTAAAAATTGCTAATTTAGGATGTTCTATAGAACCACAGACCGGACAAGGTCTACCTTTTTCTAAATTTTTTGCTAAAATGCCTGCTTGGGATTCAAAAAATATCTCTTCTGCTTCTTCATATTTTGATTGTTTCTCTTTAATAATCGGCTTCAACTTTTCATAGTCTATTATTAAATTATCTTTATTATTTGTTTCTTTTAGTATATTATTTATTATTTCTATATACTTTCCTAAACGCTCAATAGATAATTCTAAATCTTTTATTTTTAGCTTATTATCAGATATTTGTTTTTCAATATTTTTATTTTCTTTTAAAAAGTTTTCTATATGCAAAATTTTAATATCAATGTTATATATATCTTCCTTTTTCAAGACTAAATTTTGATATATATTTTCATTATTTTTTTGTTCAGATTCTATTTTATTTGTAATTTCATTTAATTTAGTAAATTTATCCTTTTCAATATTAAGCAAGTTTATATTCGCATTTATATTTTCCATTTCATTTTCAATAGTTGAGATATTATTATATTTTTCTTTATACTCAATAAAATTTTTATTTATATTTTTAAATTCTTTTTCTAATTTAATTATTTGCTCTTTTGTTAAATTATATGATTTCACATTTTCCAATGAATGTTTCTTTAAGTCAATATCTTCTTGTAATTTTTCAATTTCTCTATTTAACACTTCATATTGTGTACTATATTCAACATTTACTCTTTCTATATTATTTATCACTTCTTCAACAGAAATATTTTTTAAATCTTCAAATTCATCGTCATTCTTATAATTATATCTAAAATTACTAAAAATTTCTTCTCGAATATAAATTAATTCATCTCTTTTTTTAGATATTTCCTTTAGTTTATTTGCTATTTCAAATTCCAGTTTATTATACTTTTCCGTAAAAAATATTTTTCTAAAGAGTCTTGATTTTTCTTCATTTGATGCTTTTAATAATTTCATAAAATTTCCTTGAGCTAACATAACTATTTGTCTAAACTGGATAGAATCCACACCTAACAAATTTATTATAAATTGATCTGCTTGCTTTAAATCATCTATTATTTTTCCATCAGATAATTTAATAATTGTTTTTTTACTACCTTTTGAAGTAAAACCTTCTCCTCTTTTTTTCGCCCTTTCATATTTAGGTGTACGTCTAATATTAATAACTTTACTTTTATATTCAAATTCCAATTGAACATAAGTTTCAACATTAGGGTCTGATGCAATATATCTAATCATACTTTCATCTCTTTCCCCACCACTTGAATCTCCAAACAATGCAAATGTTATCGCATCAAAAATAGTAGTTTTACCTGAACCTGTATTTCCACTTATTAAATATACTCCATTATTAAATTTATCAAAATCAATGCTTATTTTATCCCTGAAAGGACCAAATGCTTGCATTGTAAGATTAATTATTTTCATTATCACTCCATATTTTTTCAATTATATCCTTCATAATTTTTTTCTTATCATCACTTAAATCTTTACCTGTTCTTTGTTGATAAAATTCTTCAAAAATTTCCAAAGGATTTTTATTTTTAATAGTTTTTTGTAAGCTGTCAAAATCATCATTTCCATATGTTTTATTTATATATTTCATAGTTAATGTATTTGGATATATTTTTCTGATTTTCTGCATTCCATCTAATATATCATCTTCATCCTCTAAAACTAGGTGAATGTAATCATCCTTATTTCTATCATTAATTGAATTCTTTATAATTTCCTCAAATTTACCTTTAATAGTTCTCATATCTCTCAAATAATTAATTTTTTTCTCATATATTTCTATATTTCCCTTTTCCTTAAAATCAACTAACGTAATAGATTTATCATAACCTGTTTCACTAGCAGAATACTTTAATAGTGAGCCGGGATATCTCAATTTTCCATTTAAAAATGATTGTTTTTTATGAATATGTCCCATAGCAATATAATCAAATTTTTCATAGTAATAATCCGGCACAGCTTCTAAAAGTCCGGCATATATTTCTTCAGATTCTGAAAGTTTCGCATTTAATATAAATTGGTGTGATAATATTACATTTCTCTCATTTCTATTAATTTCAACATTTTCTAAAACTATTCTTACTGCATCACTGTAATCTTCAATTTTCTCTTCCGGATAAAACTGCTTAACATGAATAGGCTTAACATAAGGGAATAAATAAAAATTAATTTTTCCATATTTATCACTAAAAGTTACTTTTTGAATCTCTCTATTATATGGTCTGGAAATATATATATCGGCACTTGATAAAATATCAGACGCAAATGCCAATCTTTCTGATGAATCATGATTACCACTAATAATTAAAATTTTAATATTTAATCTTTTTACTGACGTTATAAAATCATCAAAAACCTTAATAGCTTCTGCCGACGGCACAGAATTTTGATATATATCTCCTGCGATTAAAAGCACATCCACTTCTTCTTTTTCTAATAGATTTACAATTTCTTTTAAAGCATAAATTTGATCTTCTATCATAGAGTATCCGTCTACATTTTTACCTATGTGTAAATCTGCCAAATGCATTATCTTCATTTTAACCTCTTTTATATCCTACTTGATTCATAACTTTATCAAATACTGATTTATCAATATTTTGTCTTAATTTTTCAACTTCATACTTAATTTTCATTTCAGTTTCTACATAATATTTTTTAGGCAATAATGCTTGTAATACTACTACGGTATCAAATAATCTATTTCTTTTATAAGTTTGATTGATGCCATATACTTCATGGATAGCCGAAAAATACTCAATAGGATTAAATTCAAAATCTAAAATTAAATTATCGTGAGCACAAATATTTCTAATATCTTTAGCATTCTTCAAAAATGATTCTAACTGTGATGGGGTCAAATGACCCTCTATATTTTTTTCAATATTTTCTTCAACAAATTTTTGAAATTCATCTGCTATTTTTTCCTTTAATGAAAAGTCAAAAGTTTCATATATATTTATTATATTTCCAAAGGTCATAAAGTTTATAATAAACCAAAATGGTACAGAATTATATTTTGACAAATAATATTTTATACTTCTATTATAATTTTTCTCTTCTTCAAACTTTTTAATTGATTCCTTCATTCTTTCAATATTAATATTTACAAGCTCTAAATCTTTACAATCAAAATTTTTTCGATTTAAATATGCACCCGGTTCTTGAAATTTTTCAACAAATTTATATGAAATGATACTTCTGGCAATTCTCTCAATTTCTAACATAGCTGCTATCAAAATTTTTTTTAACTCTTTATCAAACTCATGTAAATCTACCAAATCATTAAATTTTGTACCTTTCTTATACATATTTGTTTTTTTATCAATTAAAAATTTATATGTACCATTTATAATTTTATAATAGTTATATCTTAACAAAATATCCCTTGCATAATCTTCATTATCTATAACTAATCCTCTTGATTTTAAAATATTAATTTGTTCATCTATAGTTTTAAAATAATTTGACATAAGCACCCCTTTTACTACATTTTATCATAATATTAAAATTAATCCTTTATTATTTAATATTTGCTTAGTATAATAAATATATATCTAAAAAGTGAGGAAGAAATGCTTTACAGTTTAAAAGAAAAATACGTAGAATATGAAAAAAATATAAAAAATTGGACAAATAAATTTTTAATAAAAAATACATTCTCAAAAAAAACAATAAAAAAGTTAAAAAAAGACAAGTTGTTTGGATTTCATAGTCCTAAGATATATGGAAGCTTTGGAAGAGATTATCTAAATCATGTTTTAGCAATCCAAGAAATATCTAAATTTAATTCTAATACCTCATTTAGTATTATTTCAAATAATTATTTTATAAATGGACTATTTAAATATGGCAATTTTAATCAAAAAATAAAATATTTATCTCCTGTTGATAATGGTGAATTAATTGCTTCAGTACTATTATCGGAAGAAAAAGATAATTTAAACTTAAAAAAATCAAAAACATCAATAATTAAAAATAAAACTAGATTAATACTTAATGGCAAAAAATATTTTCCATATAATTCAAATGAAGCTGATGTATTTCTTGTTTTAGCTAAAAATAAATCAAAAAATTTAACTCTTCTAATTGTTGAAAAAGATTTAAATGGAATAAAAATAGAAAATATTGGTAAAGATATATATATTTCATTTGATAATGTAGAAATACCGGAGACGAATGTATTAGGTGATTTTAATAGTGGTTATGAAATTTGCATAAATTTACTTATTGAAAATCATCTTTCATTAGCCGCACATTACTTGGGTATTTCTCTAGATTACTATGATAAAATAATTTCGTCATTAACTAAAATTAAAAATTTAAGTAATAATTCAAAAATTCTTGAAAGTTTTTCAAAAATAAGTGCAAATATTGAGGCAGCAAAATTGCTTACATATAAGGCAGCAGAAATAAAATCAAATGGCTTAGATTCCTCTAAAGATTCATTATTAGCTAAATTATTTAATGAAAACTTAGCTTTAGAAATTATAAATTTTGAAATTCAGCTAAATTATAATAATGAAAAATTAATAAGTGAACTTAGATCTAAAAAAGATATTAACTTTAATAATATTTTCAATTCAAATTTAGAAAATATAAATTTAATTATCACTGATAAAATAATTGAAAAAATTGCATGTGTAGATATTTTAAATAAAAACTCAAATGATATAAACACAAAAGAAAGAAAATCCATCATTTTCGAAGATAATGATTTAGAACAAAACGTAGACAACCTTATTGAATATATTATAAATGATATAAAAAATTCAAAAAACTCTGAGAAATTATACGGTAATATAGAGTCAGCTGAAAATGTTGTTTCATTTGGGTTAGGAATTGAAGATAAAGATAATATAATAGAAGTTGAAAAACTTGCTAAAAGTATCAGTGCTACAATCGCTTGCACAAAACCTATTTCAGAAGAACTTAAATGGTTACCAAATGAACGCTATATAGGTTCTACCGGTAAAAAATTTAATGGCAAGATTTATTTTGCACTTGGAATATCAGGTTCCATTTACCACTTAAATGCCATAAATGCTGATACAATAATTGCAGTTAATACAGATAGACATGCAAAAATATTTGGTAATTGTGATTATGGTATAGTTGCAGACTTAAAAGAGTTTATCATCATTTTCTTAAAAAAATTAAAAGAAAAAATATAGATATTTTAAACTCTAATATACTAAGCTTCACATAATTAGATAAAATAAAAATACCGAAATTAAAAAGATTAATAAATAAAATTGCTTAAACATCAATATACTAATATATAAAATTATTACGGTCTCTATTTACATTGCCAAACCCAAAGTCAAGGGTTCATTTTATCCAAAATCCCCCCTTGACTGTGTCTTTAGTTTTGTATACCTAAAATTATGAAAATTTGATAAATTATTTTACATTCAATGCTTCAGTTGGAATTTTAATTTCACCATTAACTTTCTTAATTTCAGATGTATTTAGTTGCATATTTTTATTGAATAGTTTTATTTCTTTAATAAAATAATTTGAAGCATCTACTCTAATTTCAACTTTATTATCATCATTAAACATTTCATCTTTTTTTAATAAATCTCTATCAAAATCACCTAATAATTCTTCTTTGATTTTTACCATAGTTGTAGCTAAAACATAAGTAGAATTTTCTTTTGAAACAGTAAATGCTTTGCGTTCAAATAATTGATTTATTAGAGAAGTAATTTTTTCTTCGTTTGATTTACCAGATATTTTTGCCTTATCTATGATTTGGGTTAAATCTTGTTGTATTTTATTCCATTTTCCAAATATATTAACATAAAATTTAGCACTATTTAATGTAGATAAATCAGAATAGATTGAAGCTACAAAATCTTGATTTTTTAAATTTGCAAAAATTTTTTTATTTGAATCAATTTTAAGCTTAACTTTTAAATCTTCTTTAATGTTTTTTACTTTATTATTTTTTTGCTTAATATATAAATCCAACTCTAACATTTTATAATTTTTATAGTAATTCATTATTCCTTGTTTAATTTGCTTTGGTGTCTTATTACCAAATAAACCGCATGAAGTTAATAAGATAATGAAACAAAAAAATAACAAATTTAATTTTTTAATTTTTTTCATAACATCCTCTCCTATATATATTATAGGTTATTTATAATATATAACATTTATAAATACAAATATTTAACAAAAAAGTAATTAATAAAATATTCTACTAAAAATACAAACTTATTACTTAATCCTAATATCTAGTAAAAATTTGGACTCTTTTCTACAATATTTTATAAACACTACTCCATCATGCTAACATTATAACATTTATACGCAAAAAGATTAGAAATCCTTCAATCTCTAATCTTTTCACTATTATTTAATAAGCATTATTTGCCTATCATTAAATAAAAATTAATTTTAATATATTTAAATATTTCTATTAATCTTTTTTCTTTTTAATCCCTACAAATGCAGCAGCTGCTGTAACTAATGTAGCAATTGATGAAAATATTGATGAATCTCCTGTATTTGGATTTGGATTAGAATTTACAGTTGTATTTATGTTTCCAATTTCATATGTTACAACATTTTCAAATACTAAGTCTTTTCCTGAGATTTTTGTTGTCTTTCCATCTTTTGTTATTACTGTGTTTCCTTGTTCATCCACTGTAATATTTTCAGTACTTAACTGTAATTCTGGATTTGCTTTTATTATTGCTTCTCTTACTTTTTCTTGTTCAGCTTTTGTCAACTTACCTAGTTCTTTTACTTCTACTTTTTCTTCAGGTGTTTTTGCTCCCAAGTCTTTGTTTTCTTTTTCTATTACTGTCTTTTCTCCTGATAAGTTGTTTTTTGAACCATCTTCGTACTCTATTTCTACATCTCCATTTTCTTTTACAGTTACTGTTTTTGCTTTTGGATTACTTGCTCTTACTGCTTCTTCTACTTCTTTCTTTTCTTCACTGCTTAGTTCTTTTTTGTTATTTACTTTTACTTTATCAGGTTCTACTACCGGGTATTTTTCTTTGTCTGATTTTTCTACTACTGTCTTTTCTCCTGATAAGTTATTTTTTGAACCATCTTCGTACTCTATTTCCACATCTCCATTTTCTTTTACAGTTACTGTTTTTGCTTTTGGATTACTTGCTTTTACTGCTTCTTCTACTTCTTTCTTTTCTTCTTCGCTTAATTTTTCAAGATTGTTTACTTTTACTTTATCAGGTTCTACTACCGGGTATTTTTCTTTGTCTGATTTTTCTACTACTGTCTTTTCTCCTGATAAGTTGTTTTTTGAACCATCTTCGTACTCTATTTCTACATCTCCATTTTCTTTTACAGTTACTGTTTTTGCTTTTGGATTACTTGCTCTTACTGCTTCTTCTACTTCTTTCTTTTCTTCTTCGCTTAATTTTTCAAGATTGTTTACTTTTACTTTATCAGGTTCTACCACTGGGTATTTTTCTTTGTCTGATTTTTCTACTACTGTCTTTTCTCCTGATAAGTTGTTTTTTGAACCATCTTCGTACTCTATTTCCACATCTCCATTTTCTTTTACAGTTACTGTTTTTGCTTTTGGATTACTTGCTCTTACTGCTTCTTCTACTTCTTTCTTTTCTTCACTGCTTAGTTCTTTTTTGTTATTTACTTTTACTTTATCAGGTTCTACCACTGGGTATTTTTCTTTGTCTGATTTTTCTACTACTGTCTTTTCTCCTGATAAGTTGTTTTTTGAACCATCTTCGTACTCTATTTCTACATCTCCATTTTCTTTTACAGTTACTGTTTTTGCTTTTGGATTACTTGCTTTTACTGCTTCTTCTACTTCTTTCTTTTCTTCACTGCTTAGTTCTTTTTTGTTGTTTACTTTTACTTTATCAGGTTCTACCACTGGGTATTTTTCTTTGTCTGATTTTTCTACTACTGTCTTTTCTCCTGATAAGTTGTTTTTTGAACCATCTTCGTACTCTATTTCCACATCTCCATTTTCTTTTACAGTTACTGTTTTTGCTTTTGGATTACTTGCTTTTACTGCTTCTTCTACTTCTTTCTTTTCTTCACTGCTTAGTTCTTTTTTGTTGTTTACTTTTACTTTATCAGGTTCTACTACCGGGTATTTTTCTTTGTCTTCTTCTGCTGATTTTGTTACTAAGTCTTTTCCTAAGATTTTTGTTGTCTTTCCATCTTTTGTTATTACTGTGTTTCCTTGTTCATCCACTGTAATATTTTCAGTACTTAACTGTAATTCTGGATTTGCTTTTATTATTGCTTCTCTTACTTTTTCTTGTTCAGCTTCTGTCAACTTACCTAGTTCTTTTACTTCTACTTTTTCTTCAGGTGTTTTTGCTCCCAAGTCTTTATCATCTTTCAGATCATCATAAAATAAAATATTTAATTTATTTTGTATATTTATACCCCATTTTTCTGCCGTTAATGGTATTTCAAATGTATCATTTACACTATTTATTGTTTTATCTTCTAATTGTTCTTCATTAATTTTTGATGGAACAGGATTGTTATTATTAGCAGTATCAATTACAAATCCTTCTCCAATATTTTTAGTAGACAATTTTGGTGTTATTTCCTGATTTCTAATAGAATTTAATACTTCTTTTTGTGACATCCCACTATATTTACTTATAGGAAGTTTTATTATATTATTTTGAACATTTAAAACTGGTGTTTCCGGAACTAAACGAGCATAGGCGATATAAATATCTAAATCCTTTCCTTTATCTTTTCTACCTTTATTAAAATATCCGTAAAATATTGCATTTTCACTAGCTACTTTTTGAAAATCATTTTTACTATTTCCTGTTAATATTTTATAAGTTTTAACATTATAATCATTAGTTTTACCTTTTTCGTATCCTTCAGATGTATTATTTCCATAGCTAGATCCTTCAACTTTTTTAGTCCCTTTTATACCTATAGTTCCATTTTTATTATCCTTATATGAAAATTCTAACTTATAATTTGTATTACTATATAACAAAGCTTTCATTTCATATGCTGATTCATTATTCCTTCCTTGTTCATAAAATTTACCTTGATGTATTCTAAAAATTTTCTTACTTGGTGCTCTATTTTCACTTAAAATTTGTGTTTCTACCCTAGTACTTTTACTTGCTTTTTCATATGTTAATTTATCTTCATTTTTTACAAAATAAACAACAGGTAATTCTTGATTATCTATCTTAGTTGGTGTAACAAATCTAAAATCTTGATTAGACTCAGCCATAACAACCGACTCTACATTCAGTCCAGTATTTAATACTGAAACTCCTCCAAACAAAATTGTAACCCCTAACATGCATGACACAAATCCAATGCTTAATTTACGCATTGAATATATAGGCTTTCTGACTATTTCTGATTTTTTATTTAAATTATTGCGATTATACACAATTACCTCCCTTTTTTATAATTAAAATAAATTCTTCTCCTCAAATTTTAATTTTAATTATACGGTTTATAACTTATATATTTTCGTATATAAATTATTGTTACTTTCTTACTCAAAACAAAAAATAATTTAATTAAAGTTATCCTTTATTTTTTTACATTGTATTACATGTGTTTTAATATTTACAAATGTTTAAATTTTTTTTTTTATAAAAAAAATTTAAAATTTAAAAAATTATTTTTTTATAAAAGAAGATTTTTTCAATAGTTTAAAGCAATATTTATAATAATAAGGCTAAAAAATGTAGATAAATATTTTTTTATCAAATTAAATATTTATGATATAATATTTATAGTAAATAATTAAATTTTTAACCATGAAATTTTTTCTAAAAAAAAATATAAACCAAATTTTTGAAAAAATTTCTAGAAATGAGACTAAAAATGATAAGTATTTTCAACAAAAATATTACAAGAAATTTAAATTTAATAAAGACATTAAATATTTATTCTGACAAAGTAAATAAAAAATTTTTAATGAAAAAACTAAAAATTGATGAAAAAACACTAAAAAATGATATTAATACCATTAATCAAAAATACAGTGCAATATTAAATATTAATATTCATAATTCAGATATAGAAGTTAAATATAAAAAAAACGCAAATATAGAGATGTTTTTTAGTTGTATAATAAAAAACTCTTCTATTTTTAAAATAGTTGAAGCGATATTTTTTAATGATTTTAACACATTAAATGATATAGCAAAACATGAATTTTTCAGTATAACAACTGTTTACAGAGCACTAAAAAAATTTAATAAATCTGTTAGTAAAATTTACGATTTTAAAATAAATAGAAAACTTTTTCAATTTGAGGGAAATGAAGACAATATAAGAACATTTTTGTTTCATTTATTTAGAGAAAAATATTCTTATAATGAATGGCCATTTGAAAAATATGATAAAGAAAAAATAATTAAATTGCAAAATACTTTTTTAAAAAGTATCGGTGTTAAAAAATTTCCATATATAGATAACGAAATTATGACTATTTTATATCCTATACATATTGAAAGATTAAAATCTGGACATTGTGTATTACCTTATTTAATAAAGGAAAACTTTAACACCATAAAAGTGCAAGAAGCATACAATTGCTCAGAATTAAAAAATTTATTTGAAGAGTTTGAACTTGAATTTACAAAAGAAAATATAATGGATATATTTTACTATTACTTACATAAAGATATTGCTTTTTCTTTTTTAGATTTAATAAAAAAGACTAAATCAAATACTCTTATTAATTTTTCAATTTATCAAGCACTTGAATCAACATATAAATTATCTGATAAATTTAATTTAAAACTAAATAATCCTTATGAATTAATAACATATATACATAATGCTAATGTTTTTTTATATGATAATTTTAATTCAAATTATATAGTATTTGATAAACATAATATATATATTTCAAAATTACAAATTGTATTTCCTGAATTTATGAAGGAACTTTCAAAAACTATAAAAAAATATTTACTAATTATTAAAGGAGAAGTAAAAAAATGTCATATTGAATACCTTATATATACAGTTATATCTACTTGGGATAATTTATTACCTCAACTTTACAAGTATAATAAAAAAATTAAAACCCTTGTTATTAGTAGATTTAATTACAAAAAATCTATCTCACTAAAAAATCAACTTGAAATTTTATTCCCCAATTTTTTAGATTTGCACTTATCTAATAATAATGATATATATTATAAAAATATAAAAGATAAAAATTACGAATTAATTATAGCAGATTTCAATATACCAAAATCAAAAAAATTTGAAACTCTATACATAAATGGGAATATAATGAAATTTGAAGTAATAGAAATAATTAAAAAAATTATAAAATTGAGATTTGAAGAGCATAATAAATTAAATTAAAAATTAAACATAATAAAATAAAAATAAGAGCTTGCTAAAGAATAAACCCTAAAATTTATATGATTATACTCTATGCAAGCTCTTATATCCTAAATTTCTCCTAATTTTACTGAAATTTCTTCAATCTCTGAAATTAGTGATCCAATATATGCTACCGTGTCTTTTAATGGAGCATCTGTTGACACATCAACCCCTGCTAACTGTGCTAATTCCTGAGGTGATTTAGAACCTCCAAGTTTTAAAACCTCTTTCCATTTATTTGCAACTTCTTTGCCTTCCGCTCTAATTTTTTTAGAAACTTGTGTACCAATTGTCAATCCAGCTGAATATGTGTATGGATATAGTCCCATGTAATAGTGGGGTTGTCTCATCCATGTTAATTCTGATCCTTCTACAAGTTCTACTGCATCTCCCCAGAATTTCTCTAGAGTTTCTCTAAATATTTTATTTAAAATTTTAGCATTAACTTGTCTACCTTCATCGACTAATTTGTAAACTTCTCTTTGATAATATGCTTCCAACAAATGTGTTACAAAATTGTGGTAATATGTTTTAGCAACCATTTGAGATAATACCCATCTCTTCATTCTTAAATCGTTATCTTTTTCAGCAACATTTAATAAATGATTTTCTACAATTAATTCATTCGTAGTTGATGGTGATTCAACAAAATACATAGAAGGTTCAGAGTTTAGTATGCTTTGGTGTTTATGTGTTAATTGAAAATGTCCAGCATGACCTAATTCATGAGCTAAAGTCATTACATCCGACATATTTTCATTAAATGACATCAAAATATATGAATTTGTGCCATATGGTGATGCACAAAATGCCCCTGTTGATTTTCCTTCACTATCAACATAATCAATCCATCTATTTTCAAAAGCTTCTTTCATTATTGCTAAATAATCATCTCCAAGAATTGACAAACCCTCCAATACATATTTTTCTGCTTCTTCGTATGAAACTTTTTTCGAATAATCTGGATCTACTTCCATCTTTAAGTCAGAATATTTTATAGTATCTAATTTATGAACTCTCTTTAATATACTTGCGTATTTTCTCATATGCGGAGCAAGCTCTTCCATAATTATATCCATTTGTCTGTTATATAATTCTTTAGAAACTTTTTGGCTGCTTAATAAATAATCAAAAACTGAATCATACCCTCTTAATTTTGAAATAATTTTTTCTTTTTGAACTTGTGTATTATATACTGAAGCTGTTGTATTTTCATATTTTCTTAATGTATTTGAAAAAGCTTCAAATGCATTTCTTCGTATTTCTGTATTCTTACTATATTCTAAACTTCCTTCAAATTTATTATATGATAAGGAATGCTTTTCCCCATTTGCTTCAAAATCCGGAAATTCTATATCTTTGAACTTTGTTTCACCATATAATCTATATGGTGAATTTAATATTGGTGATAAACTTTTCAATGCTTTTTCAACATCAGGACTTAAAGTATGTGCTTTTTGCTCTAAAATATCTTCAATAAATACCTTAAAATCTTTTTCTTTCTTTGCTTCTTCTAAAATCTTTGTATCTAATTCTAAAATTTCACTTTCATAAAAGCTTAACATTGCACCATATTCCGCAAATATTTGATTTAAATCATTAGCTCTATTTTCGGCTTCTTCATCAAATGTATTTGCTTCAACCGGTAAAGTTGCATAGTGACTTATTTTTGAAGCAATTTCTGAAAATTCAATCATATCCCTTATTGATGATTTCAATATTTCTAATGAATTAATCTTCCCTTTATAATTTTCTATAAATTTCAAAATTAAATCTTTATATCTTTCTAATTGTTGTTCATACTCTCCAACTGATTTATAAATTAAAGAAATATCCCATGTTTGTTCAATTTTCGCATCTTCTCTTTTCATGATTTTCTCCTATTCTTTATCAATATTTTATTATATTTTATCACAAAAATAAAAGCTGTAACAAAATAATCAAAAAATTAATTTGTTACAACTTTCAATTTTATTAAAAATTCAATTTGATAAATCATATAAATAACCAAATTCTATATATAAATTATTTACCAAATAGAATTAAAATATTTATGCCTATAAAGTTTAATAAATAACTTCTTAAAAAAAATTTTGCAATACCCCTGTTTTAATTTTATTTTTTTATAGAATTCCAAACTATTTCAAACATTTCTTCAAAATATTTATTAGGATCATCTATTTCTTTTTTTACATAATTCGTTACTATCATTTCTATAGGTGCATAAATCAATGGTAAAAATAATTCTTTAGAAATATTTTTTACTTTATTTAGTCTTATTCCCTTTTGTATAAAATTATTTAAAAATAAAACCATTTTTTGTTTACTTTCCTTGCTTTTCTCAGAAATGTAATATGCATTACTATTATATTTTAGAAATA
This sequence comes from Helcococcus ovis, assembly GCF_004524775.2. Lineage (NCBI taxonomy): Bacteria > Bacillati > Bacillota > Tissierellia > Tissierellales > Peptoniphilaceae > Helcococcus > Helcococcus ovis. The sequence goes on from NZ_CP119081.1 coordinate 1,575,953, forward strand.
ATATTATCTTAGAATTTGCAATGCTAAATTCATAAAAATTTTTATAACATAGCTTGAATTCTTCTTTATAATCTTCTGTTTCTACACTATTTTCAATTAAATATTGATTTAATTTTTCAAAGATTTGACGATATATTTCATTAATTAAAGATTCCTTATTTTCAAAATAATTATACATTGTACCGACAGCTATATTTGCTTTTTTTGCAATCATCGGTATTGTCATTCCATCATAATGCCTATCTGAAAATAATTCAATTGTCGCCTCAATAATAGAATTCCTTTTTTCTGCCATGTCAAAACTCCTTTTTTACATTAATCCTCTATTTTCCTAATATTCTTTACATAAGCAATTATCATCAATACTAGGAATATTATAAACATTACACCCATGTAAATTACAGCATTTATATAGTGAACAAATCCTGTAGAAGTAAATAATGTATAAGTTATTCCTTTCATAGCATATGTCAATGGAATTAGTTTATTTAAAAATACATAAATACTATTTGAAAGTTCTATTGGGAATGTTCCTCCTGCGGTGGATAATTGTAATATAAAGAATAGTAGCACAACAAATTTACCGACATCTCCCATTGTATATGTGAAAAATGCTATAAAATAAGTATATGCTAATGAAATTATAACAATCAATAAGTAAAATAGCAATGGATTTGCAATTTGTACTTTAACAAAATATTGCAAACCGATTCCTGCAATTATTGCAGAAACTACAGCGTGTATTGTCAATACTTTCAATTTATCAATTATGCCCTTTGTTCCATTTTTATTAATTAATGGGAATACCAATACTAATGCTATTGATGCTAAGTATAATCCTAATGGAAGTTGATATGCTAAGAAGCTTGTTCCATAATTTGCAACTTTATTTGTCTGTTTCTCCAATGAAATTGGTGATGTTAAAATATTTGATGACTTTGATGAAAAATTAGATTTATCCAATTTTTCTTTTCCATCTTTTAATCCATTATGCAATTTATTTAACCCATTCGAAATTTGTGTATTTCCATCAGTTAGCTTAGTAGTTCCATCTTTAATTTTTTTATCCCCTTCTGATAATTCTGAAAATCCCGTTTGTAATTTTGAAAATAACTCATTACCAAATCTATCTGACCCATCTGATATTTTTTGAATTCCATCTTGGATCTTTGAACTTCCATCAACTAACTTATCTCCACCATTTGAAATTTCTCCCATACTTTTATCAAGAGCTTCTATTCCAGACTGATATTTATTATACCCAGTATTTATTTTTGTACTGCCCTCTTTTAATTGAGAAATTCCATCAACTAATTTTCCAATAGATAATTTTGATTCATTTACTTTAGAAATAAGTAGACTTACACCATTATCAAATTCTGGATATTTCGTATTTAGTTCACTTAATCCATTAGATAATTTTTCAGTCCCTTGTACCAACCCTTTATCCAGTCCGTCTCTAATTTTTATTAACCCATCTATTAAGCCCATTACTTTAGTTTTCTGTTCTTCTGATTTTTCCTTTATTTTTTTACCAATTTCTTTTTGAGCTGTTGCCAAAATACTTTGAATATTATTATTTTCTACTTTTTTAACTTTTTCTAATATATTATTTTGTTCATCCTTTTTCAAAGATAGGAAACTTTTATCATATTTAAGCTCATTATAAAAATTGTCACTCATTTTCTTAACTTCATTATTAACAGCTCTAATTATGGCAAATTTTTCACTATTACTTAAACCTATAGATTTATTTTTTACATCTTTTTTAGATTTTTCTAAAATTTCTGCACTAGGAATCCCTTGATTTATCTTCTTTATAGCATCATTTAGCTTAACAGACCCTTCAGCTAAATCACTAATACCTTTTGAAATTTTTCCACTTCCCTCCTGAAGTTTTGCTAATTTTTTAATATTTTCTGAACTACCAGATTCTTGAATAGATGATTTTAATTTAGAGTCAACATTTGTCAATCCACTTTGAATTTTATTTAATCCATCAGAAATTTTATGTCCATTATTTACTAATTTTGTAGTTCCTTCTTTAGCTTTATATATTCCATCTTTAATTTTTAATTGTCCATTATTAAACTCTTGATATTTAGAATTTAATAAATTTAATCCACTCGAAATTTGTCCGTATTTTTCTTCAGCAAATTTAACCTTTTCGATTACAGTATCATGACCATCTGCAACTTTTGACAATCCCTCAACTAATTGAACTAAACCATTACCTAATTTAATAGACCCATTATGTAACTTTTTAGTACCATCTTTAGCTTTTCCAATACTTTCTTTTATTCCATCAATTTTTTCTGCGATTGTTTCTAAATATTTTTTTGTTATCTCATCATTTAATTTTTCAGAAATAGACTTAACCCCATTTGATGTAATTAAATCTGCTACATAATCCCTACTTTGATTTGTAATATAGTTCATTTTAATTTTTCTGTTTGTATCAAGGAGCTTTACAGAATCTTTAGAAAAATTTTCATCTAAAAATAATGCCATATAATATTTTTCTTTTTTAATTCCTTCCTTTGCTTCATCCTTACTTACAAAACTCCAATTAAAACTTTTAGCGGATTTAAGCTTATTTTCTAAACTTTTACCAATATTTATCTCTTTTCCATTACTTATCGTTCCCTTGTCTTCATTTACCAATGCTACTGATAATCTATCAATTCTACCATATGGATCCCAAACAGACAATGAAAACATTGCTGAGTATATAAAAGGAATAAACATTACAGCAATTATAGAAATCACCAACATTTTATTACTAAAATTTTTCTTCATAATTAAACTTTATAAAATATTTAAATTTTATTTACCTCCATATTTATTTGATGAATATTTTCATTCTTTTCTTGAATGAATGTTCATTCAACTAAATATATTATATACTTTTAGTAAATTTGTCAAATATTTTTTATTTTTTATAAAAAAAATGGTTTGAATAAAATAAATTTTTTTAGTTATTTTAAACTACTGCCTATAAGCTGAACATATAAAATTACATTTTTAATTATTTTACAGCATTCCCTTAAATAATATATTATTTATTTAAATAAAGTATGTTATATATCAGAAAATAAGTTATACCATTTTCTACTAAAAAATCTTTATTATAAATAACTACCCATTTAACAAATCTAAACAAAAAAGAGATATAAACAGTTAATCTTCGTCCATATCTCTCTCTAATTAAACTAATTTCAAGAATTCTCTTGTTCTTTCAAATTTTGGATTTGTGAACATTTCTTCCGCTGGTAAATCTTCCAAAATTTTTCCTTTTTCCATAAATACTACCCTGTCTGAAACTTTTCTCGCAAACTCCATTTCATGAGTTACCACTATCATTGTAAATCCTAGATCAGCTAGTTGTTTCATCGTATTTAAAACTTCTCCAACCATCTCCGGATCAAGTGCTGATGTCGGCTCATCAAATAATAAAACTTTTGGTTCCATTGCCAAAGCCCTTGCTATTGCAACTCTTTGCTTTTGTCCACCAGAAAGTTGAGATGGTTTTGCGTTTTGAAAAGCATGCATTCCTACTAGATTTAAGTAATACTTCGCTTTTTCTTCTGCATCTTTCTGACTTTTTTTCAATACCCTTATTTGACCTATTGTGCAATTTTTCAACACATTCATATTATCAAATAAGTTAAATTGTTGAAATACCATACCCAAATTTTTTCTATGATTATTTTGATCTACATTTTTATCTAAAACATTTTTTCCTTCAAAAAAAATTTCTCCGGAATTTGGTTCTTCTAAAAGATTTAAACATCTTAAAAGTGTTGACTTCCCAGATCCTGATGAACCAATAATTGTAATTACTTCTCCTTCATTTACGGAAAAATCTATACCTTTTAATACTTCATTCTCACCGAATGATTTATGAATATTTCTAACTTCTAATATACCCATATATTCCTCCTAATTACTACTGCTTAATACATCATGTTCTATTTTCTTATATGAAGAATTTCCTCTTAAGTATCTTTCAAGCAAGTGTAATAGTGATGTTATACTCAATGTTAAAACTAAATATATTAATGATGTTATAAAGTATGTTTGGAAAAACTTAAAATTTGCTCCGGCAATTGACTTTGTCGAAAAGAATAGCTCTTGTACTGAGATTACATTCAGTACAGATGTATCCTTGATGTTAACGATAAATTCATTTCCAACATTTGGAATTATATTTCTAAAAACTTGTGGCAGGATTACATAAACCATTGTTTGTAGATGATTCATCCCCAATGCTTTTGCAGCTTCAACCTGTCCTTTATCTATCGAATTTATCCCAGCTCTAACAACTTCTGCCATGTAAGCTCCTGTATTTACAGAAACTATTATGAATGCTGACGTCATAGGGGACATATTTATATCATAAAATAACTGTAATCCGTAATAGAATAAAACAGCTTGTACCATCATTGGTGTTCCCCTTGTAACTTGAACATAAATATTAACGAATAATTTCGCTATATTTACAAAAATTTTCAATACCACATTTTTTACTTTTGGAATTGTCTTAATTATACCGACAAGCATACCTATAAAAAGTCCAATAATTGTACCAATAAATGAAATTACAATTGTATTGATTGTACCTGAAATAAAAGCTGACTTATTGTTAATCGCAATATTCCAAATACTTTCTTCTTTATCTTTTCCAAGTTGTATTTTAATAACTTTATCCATTATCTTTTCTTTTTCTTCTAAACTTATTTCAGCAAGAACCTTATTTATAGGAGCAAGAAGTTTAGAATTTTTTTTCACTCCAATTGCAATTGATGTATCTTCCGGATTTGTCTTAAATCCGGGATTTAATTCAATATATTTGAATGCTTTATTTGATATTTCAGCTGAAACTCCTTCAGGTTTCTCAGCAACATAAGCATCAACTTTTCCACTTTCAACTGCAACTCTCATCGCTGCAAAATCTGTCATAGGCTTTCCATGATTTACCCCTGGAATTTGATCTATTACAGTATCATGAAATGTATTTAATTGGGCAACAACGTTAGCCCCCTTTAACTCATTAATATTTTTGGCATTTGAATATTTTCCACCATTTTTTGTAACTAAAACTAATTTTGATTCGTAATAATTTTGTGTGAAATCTAATTCCTTCTTTCTTTCAGAAGTTGGACTCATTCCTGCAATAATTACATCAATTTTCCCTGATTGTACAGACGGAAGTAATCCATCCCACTCAGTCTTTACAACTACTAAATCCATTCCTAATTTATCTGCAATTTTTCTTGCAATTTGCACATCATATCCATTTGCAAATGAATTTGATCCTTCAATTTTTATCGCACCATTAGAGTTATCTTTCTGTGTCCAATTAAACGGAGCATATGCAGCTTCCATTCCTACTCTTAAAACTTTTTTATTACCAGCATTTATTTTCTGAAATGGAATAACTGTCAAAAATGTTGCAAATAAAAGCAATAATATAAAAACTCTCTTTCTCATTTCCCCTCCAAAAATATATTTATTTATTTCACATAGATATTCAATTTAAACTAAAAAACACCTCGTCCGGTCTTTCGACTTAGGACGAAGTGCATAAACTCCGTGTTACCACCTAAATTTATATATATTTCACAATATATACCTTAGCAAGTACTACCATACTCCTTTGCTGTAACGTGCAAACCACGTCGCCTCATCAACAAATAATGTATCCGAAACGCTGCTCAAAGTCTTTATTCTTTATACCATTTATTGTCTACTTTCACCTTGCTAGACTCTCTGTAAATAAAGAGGATATAAATACTCTTCTCATCTTTGCGTTTAATAAACATATATTAACAATTTATTTTATAAAAGTCAACTATTTATTATATTTTTGATTCCAATTGAATAAAATCTCTCTTATAGCAGAAGGAATACCTGAATCAGAATAATCCGTTTGTATCAAAAACATAAATGGCTTTTCTCCTAAAATAAATCCCAATTCTAAATTATAAGCATATTCATAACTTCCAACAAAGCCCATAAAATTATTTAAATAAATTTTATATATACTATCATAATGTTCTGCTGAATTTGATAAATTATTATATGTATATGGATAAATAAATTCATTGTTTTTTTTACTCAAAACTAAATTTAAAATCTTAAAAATATCTTCAATTTTCATTTCATTTTCTTTGTTGATTAAAATTTTATATTTTTTATTAGCATATGTTTTCCAATCATTTACATTAGTCTTTAATTTTTCTAAAACCAAATTTATTCTCCAATTTCCTCCTTTTATAATCATATCACTGATTAATTGCTGTAATGTAATAATTGTTTTTTCATCTTTTTCAACAAATTTAGATATATCAATATTCATACTATAATCCAATTTTTTTTCTTTAAACAAATCCTCAGCAATCATTGAAATTATAAATACGTTGTTGTTATTCATAGGTATTAAATTAGTTTCACTAATTTTTATAATCTTTTTATCTTTATCTTTTAAATTTAAATATCCAATATTAATATTTTGTTTTTTCAATTTTTGATTATCAATAAACGATTTAATTTCTGTTTTCAATACATTTTCTGAATTTTTCATAATATCTTCAATTTTTTTAATTAATACTTTTGAATTTTCATTTTTTAATTTACTATCATTTGAAATTAGATTTTTATCTTTGATTTGATTATTGCTATTTTTAATAGCAGATTTACTTGTTAGATTTCCAATTAAACTAAATATCTTTGTAAAAATAAGCAATAATATTATTATAAAAAATAACAATACAAAACCAAAAATAACAAGCTTTTTATAATTATATTTTATTTTTATATTTCTTTTTTTATACCTTGTATTTCTCTTTTCTATTAATATTTTATCTTTATCATCTCTTTTCATAAACACCTCATGATGATTATAACATATATTTGATGATTTTTATAACATACAAATTTATGATATAGTATATAATATATTATACATATTTTTATTAAATTAATATTATGAAAGGATTAATTATGAAAAAAATTAAAAACTTTGTAATGTACTTTATAAAGCTATTAACTGTAAGTGAATCAGATTTTGCCTCTTCATTTTTGGCATATTATTTACTTTTATCTTTTATACCTCTATTAGCTTTTCTTTCTCAGGTTTTAATATATGTTACACCAAATTTTGAATCATTTATATATAATCTAATGAAAAGCCTACCAAATGATGTAAATAAAATTTTTATGCCAATTGTAAAAAGTATTTTTAACGGGCAATCATCATCACTTTCATTGATTGCAATTGGTTCTTCCATATGGTTAGGATCAAGAGGATTTTTAGGACTAGTGCGATCTCTTAATAAAATATTTGATGTGAACACTAAAGGTAAAATTCCATATTATGAAGTTATTTTTTCTATATTTTATACAATTGGTTTTATGATTGTAATAGGATCTCTTTTACTGTTTTCTGTATATAATGAAAAAATTCTTTCACTTGTAAAAAATTTTACTAATAATATAATTATAATTGACAAGATTTCTGCATACTTAATTGACGGAATTGGAAATTTAATGCCTATGATAATTTCTACAATTCTATTTGTATTTTTCTATAGATATGCCCCATCTTTTGAAAAAGGGAAAAGAATTTCGTTTAAGCTATCCTTAATTGGTTCTATAATTGCTACTATAGGCATAGCTTTAATAACATTTTTTTATAAATTTACAAATGATACTTTACAAAGATCTCCCAGCTATTATGGATCACTTGGTAGTATCTTAGTCGCTTTAGTATGGTTACTAGGAATTTGTCAAATAATTATTTATGGTGCAGTCTTTATTAAAACTTATAAAGATGTTATTATAGATAAGAAAAATATTAAATATTTAGAGGATAAAAGTAAATGAAAAAGAAAAATATAAAATTTAAATTAAAATTATTTGCATTATCAATATTGATAATATCATTAATTTTACTAGGAGTTGCATCGGCATTTCTCGTAAATTATGCCCTTGCAAAAAAGGGAGATGGGAAAAATAGAAAAGTAAAAACTAACATAGTTTCAATTAATAATAATAAAAACTACAAACTTCAAAAGGAACGTACAAAAATATTTTTAAATGCGAATATAGAAAAAGATACGGAAATCAAATCAAATGATAATCTTAAATTAAAAGGTTACTATTTTGAAAATACCACAAATAAATGGGTTATTTTATTACATGGTTATAGAACAAACCACAAACATAATTATGATTATGCACAAAATTATTTTGAAAATGGTTATAATATACTAAATCCCGATTTAAGAGCTTCAGGAAATTCAGAAGGAAATTATGTTGGGATGGGATTATTGGAAAAAAATGATATTTTATTATGGATAGATTGGATAATAAAAAAAGATCCAAATGCTGAAATAATAATTCACGGCATGTCAATGGGAGCTGCTACTACGATGATGGTTGCAGGAGAAAAAACTCCACATCAAGTAAAATTATTTATTGAAGATTCAGGATATACCAATGCTTGGGATATATTTTCTTCAGAATTAAAACTTAGATTTAAATTACCGGAGTTCCCACTAATGTACACATCTAATATCTTTTCAAGAATAATGGCAGGTTACAAATTTAGTGATGCATCTCCTATTGATGCAGTAAAAAAATCAACAAAACCTATATTATTTATTCACGGCGATAAAGATGATTTTGTTCCATTTGAAATGATGAATAAACTTTTCGAAGCTAAAACTAATGGTGTAAAAGATAAATTAGTTTCCAAAGGTGCCGGACATACTAAATCAATATACATTTCGAATAAGGAATATTGGGATAAAGTTTTTGAATTTATTAAAAAAAATTAATAGTAAATGTTAGGTTATAAAAAATGAGATAATACTGTTTATATTAATATAGAAGCCCTAGATATTTAAATCTAGAGCTTCTATATGTATTTTATTAAAATTTTTACAAGTTATAATCTCTTGTCTATTTTGCAACATTTCCTTTACAAAAAAATAATTAATCAAATATAAATGATTCTATTGTAAGTGTATTATTCTTAAATCCAAATTTAACCTTTAAATCTCCATCATTTACGTTTATTACTTTTCCATAATTATCCTGCGTTTTATATTTAAAATGCAAATCCATTAAAAAACTATTTTCATCTATATACTTAATTTCATCAATATTTTTTTCATTTAATGTTTCAACACCTTTTTCTCCAGTCATTGTAAATCCTGTTGAAAATGTATTAAATGTAGCTATCGCAAGCGTTCTTATATTGGATGGTAATACTTTTATTTCTTCTTCATAAAGCTTATCTTTAGATTTTAATTCAAAGATTTCCTTTAATGCAGAATTCACTACTTGTATTGATTTTTTCTTTATATCTTTATCCAATACTTTTTTATCCTTATTAACCCACAAATAGGAAACTTTTTCTTTTATCACTTTAACTTCTTTTTTTGTTTCTACTTTTTTATCTTCAAATCTTGTGCAAGAAGATAATATTAATATTGAAAAACAAGCTAAAATTATAAATATATTTTTATTCAAATTTACCTCCATTTAGTAAATTATCTTCTCTAAAACTCTATCCAATTCTACAATTTCAGATTCATTTGTATTCCATGTTGTTACAAACCTACATAAACCTTTATTTTCATCTATTGCATCATATTGATACATAAATTTTTCTGACAATTTATCATGTATTTGATTATCTAATTCTACAAAAACTAAATTTGCTTCTGTATTATAAACAGTAGAAATATTATATTTTTCAAAAACATATACTAACTTTTGAGCCATATCTACAGCATTCTTTGCAATTTTAAAAAATAATCCATTTTCAAACATTGTCTTAAATTGAATTCCATATAAAAATCCTTTAGCTAACAATGCACCTCTTTGTTTTATTACCATTCTAGCATAAATATTTTTTAATTCTTCATTAACAAAAACTACTGCTTCACCAAACATAAATCCATTTTTAGTTCCACCTATTGTAAATACATCAAGATATTTTGGTAAATCAGAAAACTCTAAATCCGAATGTTTTGACATAATTGCATTTGCTATTCTGGCACCATCCATAAAAAGATACAAATTTCGTGATTTACAATATTCATATAATTTTTTTAATTCGTCCCTTTTATAAACAGTTCCCAATTCAGTAGCATTTGAAATATATACCACCTTAGGCTTAGAATTATATTCATATGAATGAGAATTTAATGCCTTTTCTATTTCCTCAACTGTCATTTTCCCATTTTTTTCTTTCACTAAAACAATTTGATGTCCAATAGCTTCTATAGAAGCATTTTCAGTATTTACAATATGCCCTGTATCGACCGAAATTACACTTTCATGTCTCTGCATAGTCATCATTAATCCAATAACGTTGGCGATTGTCCCACCATGCAGAAAATGTATTTCAACATCATGATTTTGTAAGTTATCTTTTATATTTGAAATAGCTTCTTGAACCAACTCATCTTTGGAATATCCCTCAAACTTTTCATTTTGATATTTTTGTAATTCATCCAAAATTTTAGGATGAGAAACTTCGTTATAGTCATTTAAAAAACTTATCATTTTTAATTATCCTCATTTTCTGTTTTACTAGATGCGACAGCAAAAAATGTTATATCAACATCATATTCATTTAATATTTCACTTGAAACTGCCTTAAACGTTGAACCAGTAGTTACAACATCATCAATTATTAATATTTTTCTGTTATTTATTTCTAAACCATCTATTATCTTAAAACTATTAGATAAATTTGTAAATCTATCTTTTCTGCTTAATTTGTTTTGATGCTTTGTAGAATTCACTTTTTCTAAAATATCTATTAATTTTATGCCTGTTTGTTTAGAAAATTCTTGTGCTAATAATTTTGATTGATTATACCCTCTATCAAACTCATCTTTTTTATACATAGGAATATATGATACATAATCAAACTCTAATCTATTTTCTTTGTAAAAATTAATTAAAATTTCAGATAAAGGTTTTACTAAATATGTATCACTATTATATTTAAACCTTTTAATAATTCCTTTTATATAATTATTATAAAATAACGGGTATAAACATCTTGAATTATCAATATATCTATTTCCAAGAATAAATTCTAATCTTTCCATGCATTCATCACAAATATATGAATTGGATTTATTTTCTTTACAAAAATAGCAATATTCAGTTGAATAGAATAAATAATTAAGCATAAAATTCCTCAATTTTTAATTTTGCATTTCTTAAACTATAATTAAGAGATGAATTTCTAGGTTTTTTGTAAGAATTCTCAATCATTTTATTCATAATTTCTTGGTTTCCAACAATTACCACCAAACTTTTACCTCTAGTTATGCCCGTATATAAAATATTTCTTGTAAGCAGCATATATGGAGATGTAGCCATAGGTATTACTACAATAGGAAATTCTGATCCTTGAGATTTATGTATAGTCGCTGTATATGCCAAAACAATTTCACTAAATTCTTTGCTTGTATATGTTACAATCTTATCATCATAATTAGCTTCCATAGTATTATTATCCAAAAATATATTTCGAATGAATCCCATATCCCCATTATACAAACCTTTTGTAATATTCAAATTCTTATCCTTCAATTCAATATCATAATTATTTTTAATTTGCATTATTTTATCATTTTCTCTAAAAATAAAGTCTGAAAATTTAATTTCCGATTTATTAAATTGTGGTGCATTAAGTTTCATCTGCAATTCTCTATTAATGGAATCAACCCCACAAATACCTTTTCTAGTAGGTGTTAAAACTTGAATATCTGTCAACGGGTTTACATTATAGTGATTTGGAAGCCTATTTACAACTAAATCTACAACTGTATTTAATGTTTCAAAATCATTTTTTGTATTGACAAAAAAGAAGTCTTTATTTTCTTCATTTAATATTGGCTTTTCCCCTCTATTTATTAAATGAGCATTTTTTACAATATTTGAATCTTCGCCCTGTCTAAAAATAGTATCCAACTTGATAGTAGGAATAACTTCCGAATCAATCATATCATTTAAAATATTTCCTGGTCCAACACTTGGAAGCTGATCCGCATCCCCTACAAAAATAATAATTGAATCATCTTTTACCGCTTTTAATAAATTATCCATCAAATAAATATCAACCATTGAAACTTCATCAACAATTATAACATCATAGTCTAAAGGATTTGATTCGTTATATTCTAAAATTAAATCTTCATCAAAAGACTTATATCCCAACATTCTATGAATAGTAAATGCTGAATTTCCTGTAGATTCTTCCATCCTCTTTGCAGCTCTCCCTGTAGGAGCACATAAAACATATTTCATTTTTAAATTTTTTACTATAGAAATAATAGCTTTAATAATCGTAGTTTTACCTGTACCCGGTCCACCTGTAATTATTAATAATTTTTCAATAATAGCTGTAGAAATAGCTTTTTTCTGCATTTCAGAATATGAGATATTTTCTAATTTTTCAATATAACCAATTTCTTTTTTTATATCAATTTCTTTTAAAATATTTTTAGTATATAAAATATTTATCAATCTATTCGTAATATCTATTTCCAAATCATAAATATAACTACTATATATTAAAGTTTTACCATCAATCGAAACTTTTTTTACAATATCCGATATTATTAAATATGGAATTTGATTTTCAACTAAATTTTTATCTAAACTCAATAATTTTACAGCATAAGAAATAAGAATATCATATTCTAAATAACAATTACCATCCCTATTGGCTGATACATTTAACACATAAACAATACCTGATCTTATCCTAAATTCAGAATCAAATTTTATTCCAATCATACGTGCAATCTTATCAGCTGTAGGAAACCCTATGCCTTTTATATCCTCTACAAGTTGATACGGATTATTTTCAATAACTTCAATAGTATGATTTTTATATTTTGCATAAATGCTAGAAACAAGCTTATTTCCCATATTAAATTTTTGTAAATACATTGATACTTGTCTACTATCCTGAAGATTAATTATACTTTCATGTATTTTTTCAACAGTTTTTTTACCTATGCCATTAATATTTAACAATTTTTCAGGTTCTTCGGTCAAAACTCTTATAGTGTCTTCTCCAAATAACTTAACTATCTCTTTAGCTCTTTTTTTCTTTATATGAGAAATTATACCTGAGCTCAGATATCTCTCAATTTGAGATATAGAACTTGGTATAATTTTTTCATAACATTTTATTTGAACTTGTTCTCCATAACTTTGATGATAAACTATATCTCCATCTAACTTTAAGATGTCTCCAACATTTAAATCTAAAATTTTGCCTACTGCTGTTATATCACCATCATCAGTTTCTAGTCTAAATACACTATATAAATTTTCTTCATTTCTATAGATAATATCAATAACCGTTCCATTTATTTGTATCATTTTAGTCCTCGATTGTTATTGACTCAATATCCGCCCCTAACTTTCTTAATTTTTCTACAAAATTATAGTATCCTCTATATATGTGATAAACATCATAAACTCTTGTTTCACCTTCTGCAACTAAGCCTGCTAATACACAAGATGCCCCGGCTCTTAAATCTGTGGCTCTAACTTCTGCTGCCTGCAACTTATTTACCCCTTTAATCCTAGCTTCATTACCTTCTGTTATAATCAAAGCTTTCATCTTTTGTAATTCAGAAACATGCATAAATCTATTTTCAAAAACAGTTTCTTTAACTAATGAATCTCCTTCTGAAATAGTTAACAACGTCATAAATTGTGATTGAACATCTGTTGGTAATCCTGGATATGGCAATGTTTTAATATCAGTTGCCTGTAATTTATCTGTCCCTATAACTCTGATTTCATCTTCGTCTTCATTAATTTCAACAGTACACCCTATTTCTCTTAATTTAGCAATTATTGGTACCAAATGCGAAGCAACAACATTTTTAACTAGTATATTTCCTCTCGTCATAGCTGCTGCAATCATATATGTTGCAGCTTCAATTCTGTCCGGCATAACTGAATGTTCGCCACCTTTTAATTCTTTTACTCCAGTAATTTTAATCGTCCTTGTACCAGCACCTATAACTTTAGCTCCTAATTTATTTAAAAAATTTGCTAAATCGGTAATTTCAGGCTCTTGAGCAGCATTATCAATAGTAGTTACTCCATCTGCTAAAATCGCTGCCATCAAAATATTTTCCGTAGCACCAACTGATGGAAAATCAAGATATACATAATTTCCCTTTAATCCATTTTTAGCATTTACATCTATTGCATCTATTCCCATATGAATATCAGCCCCCAATGCCTTAAATCCTTTTAAATGTAAATCAACAGGTCTAGCTCCAATGCTACATCCTCCCGGCATATATGTCACAGATCGTCCAAATCTTGATAAAAGAGGACCTGTAACAACAAAAGAAGCTCTCATCTTATTCATTAACTCGTAAGGTGTTATGTAATCTGAAATTTCATCATTTTTAATTTTATAAGTCTTTTCATCTAATTGTTCTATTTTAGAACCTAAATATTTTAATAAATCCAACATTACTTTTACATCTCTTAACATTGGTAAATTATTAATTACAACTTCTTCTTTTGTCAGTAACGTAGCCGCCAATAATTTTAAACCAGAATTTTTTGCGCCTTCAATTACAACTTCTCCCCTTAAAGGACCATTTGGTTTAACTTTTATAAATTCTTTCATCAAATTCTCCTAAATTAAAATTAAACTTACAAAAATTACATAAATAATTAATGAAAGTGTATCAACTATTGTAGTAATAAGTGGTGCAGCCATCACAGCAGGATCCATATTAAGCTTTTGAGCTATAATTGGCAACAAACCACCTACAGATTTTGCTATAAGTATTGTAAATACAAGTGTTAAAGATACTGTTAATGCAATTTCTTTACTTCCGCCAAAAACTATTATTCTAAAATAATTAAATAATGATAGACCTACACCTACTACTAATGATACCCCCAATTCTTTTAAAAAAACTCTGTGATAATCACATAATTCAATTTCTCCTACTGAAAGTCCACGAATAACTATTGTAGAAGATTGAGAACCTGCATTTCCTCCTGTACCGATAATCATAGGTAAAAACGCTATAACCCCTGTAACAGCTGTAAGTATTTCCTCATATTTACTAATTATTGAACCAGTAATTGTAGCTGTAAGTAATAAGATTATAAGCCAAACAAATCTATTTTTTGCAATTTCTAATACAGATGACTTTAAATATGGTTTTTCTGATGGTGTCATAGCTGCCATAAGCTCAAAGTCTTCAGTACTTTCCTCTTTCATAACATCAACAGCATCATCGAATGTTACTACCCCTACCAATCTCTTTTCATTATCAACAACAGGAATAGCTAAAAATCCGTATTTCTTAAATAACTTAGCAATATCTTCCTGATCATCAAATGTATTTGCATAAATTACATCTTCTTCCATAAGAGTTTCAACTACAACGCTTTCGTCATTTTTTAATATAGTCCTTATGGACAAATATCCTTCAAGCTTCCTACTTGCATCTGTTATATATAAAGTATAAACTGTTTCACTCTTCATTCCTACTTTTCTAATATGTTCTAAAGTTTGTCCAACCGTCATATTTTTCTTTATATCTATAAACTCAGCAGTCATTATAGAACCTGCAGATTCTTCAGGATATTGTAAATATTGATTGATGATATTTCTCTTTTCAGGATTAATATCCTTCATGACTCTTTTTACAATATTTGCCGGTAACTCTTCCAACATATCAACAAAATCATCAATATACAAATCGTCAACTATCTCTGTCAACTCCGTGTTAGTCATCAAGTTTAATAAATGCAATTTCATATCAGAATCAAAATATGCAAATACTTCTGATGCAATATCTTTTGGTAAAATTCTAAATACAGCCAATGTCTGAACTTCATCAATTTCTTCTATAAATTCAGCGATATCAGCCTCATTATATTTAAGTAATTCTTCTCTAAGTTTTCTAACATTTTTTTCCTTAAGAAGATCTAATAAAAATTCTCTATTTTCCTTTTCCATAAATCCCCCTAAAGTAATAATAATTTTGCAATTGTAAAATAAACAAATAATGACATAGAGTCAACTATTGTAGTTAATAATGGAGCCGCCATAATTGTTGGATCCCATTTTAATAATGTTGCTCCAACCGGAAGCAATGCACCTATTAATTTTGAAAAAATTATTGTAATTAATAGCGACAATGATACTGAAAATGCCATTGTTGTACTAACTCCACCAAATAAAATTATTCTTACAAAATTAATAGCTGCTAATCCAAAGCCAACTACTAAAGCAATCATAAATTCTTTTGCTAAAATTTTTGGCGTATCGCTCAATTCTATTTCTCCTATGGATAAACCACGAATAATAGTCGTAGATGATTGTGAGCCTGCATTACCCGCTGAATCTGTAAGCATAGGCATAAATGCAACAAGTCCAGTTAATGCTGTAATTACATCATTAAAACTATTAATAACAAATTGTGATAAAGTAGATGACATCATAAGTAATAAAAGCCATAAAAATCTCATCTTGGACAACTCAAAAATAGATGTATCCAAATACTTATTTTCATTTGGTGTAATAGCCGCCATCTTTGAAAAATCTTCCTCAGTTTCTTCATTTAAAACTTGAATAGCATCATCAAATGTTACTACCCCTACCAGTTTTTTCTCTTTATCTACTACAGGAATTGTCAAAAATTCATACTTATCAATAAGCTTTGCAACTTCCTCTTTATCCTCTGTAGTTTCAACATATACAACATTTTCGTTTAATATATCACTAATCTTTGTATCAGGTTGATTGATCAACATTTCTCTAATTTCAACATATCCCTTTAACACATTGTTATTATCAGTAATATATAATGTATAGAAAGTTTCATCTAACAAGTCCAACTTTCTCATTTTTTTCAAAATATCTTCAATAGTTCTATTTTCATTAACAGAAAAAAATGCTGATGTCATTATGGATCCTGCAGAATCTTTAGGATAATTTAAATACTCATTAATTAAATTTCTTTTTTCTCCTTTAAGATTTCGCATAATCTTGTTAACAATACTATTAGGCATTTCTTCAAGCAAATCAACCATATCGTCAATATACAACTTGTCAACCAATTCTACAGTTTCATAACTTGTCATAGCAGAAATAAATTGTTCTTGAACATCAGATTCTAAATATGAAAAAGTTTCAATCGCAATAGCTTCCGGCAACAATCTAAATATCGCCAAAGCCTCTAATTTATCTATCTCTTGTAAAAATTCAGCAATATCAACTTCGTTATATTTTATTAAATTGTTTTTTAATTCTCTATAATTATTGGTTTCCAGCAACTTCAATAATTCAATTCTATTTTCTTCATTCATAAAAAACTCCACAACATTTGCTATATTAATAATACCATATCAATTAAAAAAATTCATTTATTAAGTTTTTGCAAAAAATATTTCCCGTGTTTATGATTTAGCACTACTTTTAAGGCTTGACCACTCCATATACCTTATGCTTACATATTTACTAGACTTTTTAAATTTTTAAAAAAATAGGCAAAAAATTTTCATCTATTTTTTCATATATTAAATAAATGGTGATATGATGTCCTTGGTGATATGATGTATATTTTATGACTTATTTCTAATAAAGCTAACTAAAAACATGTAATTTTAATTTTTTAATGATATACAGGTAAATTTTTTTAAAAATCATGTATTATAATAATTTTTTTATATTACAGGTAAAAAAGGTTTAAACTACTACCTATAAGCCGGACACATAAAATTACATTTTGACAGTATATATTAAATGGCCATACCAAAAATTATACAGTCAAATGTAATAAACTCTAATGATAAAAAAACTTATAAGAACAGTAATGAAGCAAAGGAGAATGTAATATAAAAAAAGTATGTGAAATTGCCTACTTGTAAATGTTAATAATCGAATAATGATAGCCGAAAAATGGTTCTATTATTTAAAATCACCACATGTAATACATAATTTGTAAGTAGATAAAAGGAATGATTAATATAGTGGATAAACATGCTATAATTTACAAATTCTAATTTAATTTTATTATTCACAATTACCACTCTAATTCCATAAATTATTAAAATTCTTGTAAATGCTAATATAACAATGTACAAAAACGATTAAATAAAAATGTACAATTTGATAAAATAAATGAATATTAAATATTAGGAGACATATATGAAATATTCATTAATTCTAAATAATATAAATTTTGAAATTAAAAATTTAGAAGACTTATCAACATTAAAAACAATTATGGATGCAAACAACTTAAAAGTTAATTACTCACAATTAGCTAATGAACTAAATGTGGATAGAAGAACAATAAAAAAATATTACGAAGGATATGAAAAGAAAAAAACTAGAAATAAATCTTCAAAAATAGACAATTTTAAGAATATAATCGAAGAACTTTTAGATGAAAATTCAATTCAAAGATTTTACTCTAAATCAATACTTTACAGATATTTGAAAGAAAATCATAACTTAAATGTAAGCGAATCAAGTTTTAGAAGATATATATTAAACAATGATAAATTCCAAAAATATTTTTCTAAGAAAAAATATAAAGATGGTGCAAAAATTAGATTTGAAACTTCTCCAGGTGAACAAGCTCAAATTGATTGGAAAGAAGATATGACCTTTATCACTAGTGATTGTGAAATAATTAAATTAAATATTTTTGTATTTCAACTTTCATACTCTAGATATAGAATTTTTCATGTATCTTTAGATAAAAAGCAAGATGTGGTTTTAGACTTTTTAACAAGATCTTTTGAATTAATACAAGGGGTTCCAAAAACAATTTTATCAGATAATATGAAAACAATTATGGATGAACCAAGAACTAAGGATTCTGATGGAAAAATTAATAATAAATTTAATCAATTCTTAAATGATTTTAATATAAGCTTAAAACCATGTATGGCTAGAAGACCTCAAACTAAAGGCAAAGTTGAATCAAGTATGAAAATACTTGAAGAAATTTATGCTTATCAAACAAAAATTAATTATGAACAATTATTAAAATTAGTAGAAAAAATTAATAATAGAGTAAACTTAAATATTCATCAAGGCACAAATAATATACCATTAAGTTTGTTAGAAATTGAAAAAGATTCCTTAATGCCATTACCAAATGAATCACTAAGAAATCTTTACAAAATATCTTCAACAATTCTTAAAGTTAACTCTAGTTGTATGATTTCATACAAAAGTAATCAATATTCTCTACCACCAGAATATAAAAATAAAAGAGTTAATTTAATAGTTAAAGATAATAAACTACACATATATGATAACACAAAAGTAATAACAGTTCACAATATTTCTAAAAATAAATTAAACTATCATAAAAGCCATTATCTAGAAATTTTCAAGAATAATTTACCTAGTTATGATGAGAAAAAAGTTCAAATTTTAGTAAATGAAAATTTAAGTAAAATTGGAGGAAATTATGGAAAATAGTATCAATTATGAAAGATTAGTTTCAAATTTAGAATATTTGAATTTAAAACAAATGTTAATTTATTTAGAAAATGAATTAAATCAACCAAATATATCATTAATTGATGGATTGTTAAAGTTAACTGATTATGAAGTTGAAAATAAAAAATATGTTGCAGCAAATCAAATGATAAAAGTGGCTAGTTTTCCACATATAAAAACAATAAATGACTTTGATTTTAGTTTTAATCAAGAAATAAATGAAAATCAAATAAAAATGCTTTGTTCATTAAAATTTTTAGAAAAGAATGAAAATATAATATTTCTTGGAAATAGTGGAGTTGGAAAAACTCATTTAGCAACATCGATAGGAATAGAAAGTGCTAAAAAACGAATAAGCACATATTTCATTAAATGTCATGATTTAATAGAAAACTTAAAACGAGCAAAGTTAGAAAATAAGCTAGAACAACGAATAAAACATTACACAGGATATAGATTATTAATAATTGACGAAATGGGCTATTTACCGCTAAATGATGGCGATGAAAGATTGTTATTTCAACTTATTGATAAAAGATATGAAAAGAAAAGTACGATAATAACTACAAATTTAAACTTTAATGAATGGTCAAAGCTATTTTATGATGAGAAAATAGCTTCAGCAATTATAGATAGACTGTTACACCACGCAACAGTCGTATCTATAACTGGAAATTCATACAGACTTAAAGAATATATGAAGGAGGAATAAGTGTACATTCTTATATAATCAATTTTGTACATTTTTATGTTGACATTAACAAAATTCTTTCAGTAATTATATTTCAAATGTACTAAAAGTCGATAAATTCTCCGTCCATTTATAGTTTTATTTTTTCCTTTTAATAATTTGATATAAATGGTATAATATTTTTTGTAAGTGGAAAGGTACCGAAGTGGTCATAACGGGGCGGCCTCGAAAACCGTTAGAGTGTTACAGCTCACATGGGTTCAAATCCCATCCTTTCCGCCATTTAATATGCTGGAATGGCTCAATTGGTAGAGCTACTGAATCGTAATCAGTGGGTTGCGGGTTCGACTCCTGTTTCCAGCACCAATATAAAAAAACAGGCAGATTCAAAACAATTAAAAGTGTTGTTTTGAATCTGCCTGATTTTTACATTATTTTATCAAAAATAACGGTAAATATAACTCCTAAAACTGCACCGATAGAAATTAATTTTATCATTCCTATTTTTTTTATGTATAAAAAAAATCCCACAAAAAACGTTATTAGTGCTACATACGATATATTTTCAAATTTAAATATTAATCCATTAAACACAGAACCCTTTATCATTTGTATTGTTGCGATAAAAATCAGTCCCGCAACTGCCGGTCTTAATGCTTTAATAATTTTATTCATAAATTCCATTTCTTTATCCGAAAAATATAATTTAGCTAAAATTATCATAATAATAAGCTGAGGTAGTATAATTGCTGTAGTTGCTACGATTGAACCCATTAACCCGGCTACCTTCGTACCGACAAATGTTGCCCCATTTAATGCTATAGGACCCGGTGTCATTTGAGAAATGGTAACTACATCAGTCATTTCTCGTAAAGTCAACCAACTATGTTTATTTACAACTAATTCTTGAATAAACGGCAAAATTGCATAACCTCCACCAAACGCAAATACACCAATTTGAAGGAATGTTATAAATAAGGTAAAAATTACTAACATTATCTTACTCCCTTAGATTTTTCTTCATCTTTTATTAAAGAATACACAAATAGCCCAAAAATTGCAGTAACTAAAATTATTATCCCTGTATTTACACTTACTACATAACTTGCAACAAATGTACAGATAATAATAAAAGCACTTACAAAAGTATGAGTTTTTAGAGCTTGCTTTGCCATATCATATGAAGTAATTAAAAGTACCCCTGCAATAGCACCCCCCATCCCTGTTAAAGCAGCCTTCACATAATAATTTTCAGAAAATTCTTTATAAAAATATGAAATTATTGTAATAATAACCAAAGATGGAATTGCTGAAGAAATAGCAGCCATAATTGCTCCAAAAACACCATGCAATCTATATCCGGTAATAATAGCACAATTTATCGCCATAGGTCCGGGACCGGAAGTAGAAATAGAAACTATATCCAGCATTTCTTTTTCATCAATTAATTTTCTTTTTACTGAAAATTCATCCTTCATAACAGGAACAATTGTATATCCTCCACCAAATGTAAATGATGCTATTTTCAAAAAAATCATAAACATCTTGGCAATACTAATCGTGGTTTTCTTTTGATTCATTTCAACTCCTTATGTAATTTACTTTACCTAAAACCAATATAATACTATTATAATCTATTTATAATAAAATTGGTGAATAAAAATATTATTTACATATACATAAATTAAAACTTTTAAGAAACATACTCTCTTGTAATCTTTATTATATCATTAATCTTGGGTATAAACTCATCCAAGAAAGATTGATGACCACAAAAATCAAAAGTATTATCAACGTATTGGGCATCTCTCATTCTCTTACAACCTCCCCTACAAATATTGTAATATTTACAATTTTTACATTTTAATGGTAAATTAATCGGTTTTCTGCTGTTTAAGAATATTTGAGCAGATTTTTGATAAAACATCTCTTTTATTCCCATTTCTTGTATATATCCCATTCGATATTCATCAAGTGCAAAGAAATCACAAGGATATACACTTCCATCGCCTTCAATTACAAATTGAACTCGACAAAATCCCACTACTCCACAAGCTGTAACTTGTCTTTTTACAACTAAATTAAATATGTCATCGAAATATTTTATTGATATATAATTTTTATTTTTTAATTCATTTAACCATAATGGTAAAAGCTCAGAATAAAATCTATAAAATCCTTGAGGTGTTAAGGCATATTCACTTCTTTCTTCATCCGGATTTATGTAAAGTTTGTCTAAACAAGGAATAAATTGAACATATTTTATTTTATTTTCCAATAAAAAATCAAATACTTCTTTTCCACAGTGTGATAATTGTTCAGTTAATACTATTAAAACATTGTATTCTATTTCATATTTATCAAATAGTTTTTTTGTATTTATCACTTTATTATAAGTCCCGTTTTTACAAATATCTAAACGATTTGAGTCATGATATTTTTTTTCAGCATCTATTGATAATCCTACAAGAAAATTATATTTTTTTAAAAATTCACACCATTTTTCATTTATAAGCATACCATTTGTTTGAATAGCAAAATTTACTCTTACATCTTTGATTTGATTATTGATACATACTATTAAATGTTCAAAATATGGCAATCCCGCCATAGTAGGCTCTCCTCCTTGAAATGCCATATTCAATTCATCTCCATCATCTAAATCTTTATATATATTTTCTATCATCTTTTCTGTTGTTTCTTTCGTCATATTACCAAATGTTCTTACTTCTCGAAGTGATGAAACATTCGAATAAAAACAATATTTACATCTCATATTACAAAATGATGATGCCGGTTTAACCAGTATTGATATTTTCTTCATTATGATTCCTTCATTTTAAATATTAAAAATCTATTTTAAATTCAAAGTTTTCATTAATTTTCAAAGTAATTTTAAAGTTATCAATATACCTTTCAACAAATAAAGTTTTATCTTTAGAATATATCTTAACATCTCCATTTTTCAGCAATTCATTTTCAGATTTTATATTTAATAAAGTCTTTATTTCATCCATAAATTTGCTATCCCATTCCCCCTCATTCCAATTGAAAGTTCTTCTTGAATCAGGGTCAAATCCTCCCTCCATTTTAATTTCAGTCCCGTAATAAATCATTGAAGACCCTGGGAAAAATGTCATTAGTGCAATAGCTGACAATAGTTTTTTACTATCTTTTTGTACCTGTGTATAGAATCTTAAAGTATCATGAGAATCTAAAAGATTTAACATCATATTATTTACCTGAGTCTTATTTCTGATTAAAATTGAGTTTAACATATTTGCCATTTTCTCAACATTTATATTTTCCCAAGCAAAATAATCTAAACATGATTTTGTAAATGCATAATTCATTATTGAATCAAATTGATCTCCTTGTAAAAAAGAATATGAATTATGCCAAGATTCACCAATTATTGCTATATCTTCATTAATAGATTTTATCTCTTTTCTAAATTGTCTCCAAAAATCATGTGACAATTCATCAGAAACATCAAGTCTCCAACCATCTATTCCAATTTCATTTGTCCAATATTTTGCAACTCTTAATAAAAATGAAGCTACTTCTGAATTTGACGTATTAAATTTTGGCATATATACAACTGAAGCAAAAGTCTCATAATTCACATTTTCCATATCAGGATAATCACCATCTATAATAAACCAATTATGATATTTTGATTTCAATCCATTTTTCTTAACATCTTCAAATTGCATTAATTGATCTGAACAGTGATTAAACACAGCATCTAAAACTATTCTTATACCTAAAGAATGTGCCTTATCCACTAATTCTCTTAAAACTTTTTTGCTCCCAAAATGTTTATCAACTTCAAAAAAATCATTTATATCATATTTATGGTTTGATATTGATGAAAATATTGGTGTTAAATAAATTACATTAACCCCCAAAGACTTAATATAATCAAGTTTTTCTATAATCCCTCTTAAATCTCCTCCAGCAAAACTTTTAGGGTTAGGTTTTTCTCCCCATTTAAGATTAATATATGATTTGTCTTTTTCTTCATCACCCATTAAAAATCTATCTACGAAGATTTGGTAAAAAACAGCATTTTTAAGCCATTTTACTTCTTTATGTACATCAACTTCATTTATATAAGGTATTTGAAAAAAATTATAAAAACTATTAAAGAAATCATAGTTTTCACTTAATCCATCTTCACTGTAATAATATGTTTCACCATTTTCAATAATCTTAAAAATATATGCAAACCTTTTATCTTCAACCTCTATTGTAGTTTCAAAATAAGCAAAAAATTGATCCTCATATTTTATATACATTTCCATTTCATTTTGCTCATTTTGATAATCATATTTTTTACCATAAACTAGATAAACCCTTAAATCATCAAACTTACTAACTCTTAACCTTATTACTATTTTATTATTTTCCATTGCAAATGAATAATTTGATTCATGATTATGAAAAATTGCCGAAACATTCATATTTACTCCAATATCTTTATACTTTTATTATATGCTATTAATTATATCAAATTTGCAAATTTATTTTAATAGTTGTACAATTTTTATATAAATAAAAAACTAGGAGACAATATGAAAAAACAAAATAAAGTATTAGCTTTTTTACTGATCTTTATATTGTGTTTAAACGCATGTTCCCAATATAAAAAAATAGATGAACCAAAAAAAGAGTTAAAAACTGAAAAAAAATTAAAAGGAACGATATCTGTAACAGCAGATAAAAAATGGATTCCCTATTATGAAAAAATTGCTAATGAGATAATGAGAAAAAATCCTGATGCAAAGATAAATATAAAGGAAATATCAGCTTTTGAGGCACTTAATGTCATAAATATAGATATGTTAAATCCTGATGCCCCTGATGTTTTTGCATTTCCTTTAGATAAATTTTCAAATCTATATTCTAAAAATGTTTTATCATCAATTCCAGCTAAAGAAATATCAAATAAACTTGGAGGTTTTGAAAATTTTGATAAGGGATTAGCAGGAAATATGAAAGTAAATGATAAATATTATGGTTTTCCTTATAATTTAGAAACTCTAATAGCGTTTGTAAATACTAAAAACGCAAAGAGTGAAAATATAGACCTAAATAAAAAAATTGAATTTACTAAAGTAAAAGATAAAGACAATATTTTATTTCCAATTTTTGATGGATGGTATACTGCATCATTAAATAATGCATCCAGTATTAAATTATTAAATCTTGAAGGGGGAAAATTTACATCTGATTATGCTATTGAATACAACAAATTAGAAAAAAACAAACAACAAGCATTCAACGCTATATTTGATTATTGGAAAAAACATAGTGAAAAGTCGATTGATATACTAAATCCTACATCTAGTTCTAAATATATAAATGAGAACTTTCAAACCGGAAAAAAAGGAGTTGTAGTGATAGATGGCCCATGGGTCTCATCTAGCGATGGGATAATATCCAATGAAATATATAAAGGAAATGTTGATATATACCCTCTATCTAATATAACTATATTTAACAACTCTCTTTCTCATTGGAAAAGTGGATGGGGACTGGGTATAAATTCCAGACTTAATGATAAATTAGAACAAAAGAAATTAGCTATAAAATTAATCACAGAGCTGGTAAATCCTAAAAATGCAATCGAACTATATAAATCAACAGGTAAAATATTAGAAAATGTAAGTTATAAGACATATGAAGAATCCGAACTTAATAAAAAGGATAAAGATCTGATAAAAATAGTTATAGATTCTTATGCAAAATCAAAAAACAAACCTATATTTAAGGAATATGATGAAGTATGGACAACATGGAAAAATGCTGTTTTATCATGGAATACATTAAAACCAAAATCTGCCGAAGAGGCCTATAAAAATATATATTTATCATTTAAAAAATTAACCGACAAACTTAACAAAGAAAGAGTTGATAACTTCAAATTAAAATAAAATAAAAATTCCACTTAAATATATTAAAATCTCATTAAAGATTAAAATATTCTAAAGTGGAATTTTTTATTATTTTATTTTAAAACTTCTTTAATATCCCCACCATTAAATGTTACCATTACATGTGAAACATTAAATAATATTTCTGCAACTGCCGCATTTTCCTCTGGAGATTTACCAAATATAACAACAATATCTTTTGATGTAAAATCTTTTAAACTATCGTTTTTGAAATTTGCCAATTTTTTTGATGCAACTGCTTTTAAAGCTTCAGCACCATTTAAATTAATAGCTCCTTCAATTGTTTTTTCACCGAAAGATTTAGCATCTCTTGTGTCAACAACTTTTACATTTTTAACTTTTTCTGTTAATTTTTGATAACCTTGAATTGATAATGGAAATCCTACTTTAACTCCCAACATTTCTAATTCTTTATCAAATTTTAATTTATTACCTTGAATCTTTGCAGGATCAATCTTAAATTCATATTTATTACCCATTGTTAATGTTGGATGATATTTTGAACTTAATTCATATATTTCAAATGTTTTATTATCATTCGTTGCAATAGCATGTTTATCATCAATAGCTACTGATGTATATTTCTTTTCCGAAGAATTTTCTACCTTTTTTTCTACTTCCATTGTTTCTTTTTTAGTTTCTTTCTTTGTTTCTTTTTTTGTAGTAGAACTACAAGCAACTAAAGAAAAAACCATCACTAAAGCCATAATTGAACTTATAATTTTTTTCATAAATTCCTCCTAATATATTTTACTTTTAAAATGATAACATATAACAAAAAAATTTTAAATACTTACTTAATACAAAAGATTTTTTAAATCTCCTTTATTAAACTAAATATAAATATATTTTTTAAAATCAACTTATAAAATTAAGTAAATGATAAAATTTAATTATTTATTAAAAAAATTTCCTGTAATTCTTATAAAATTAATATTTACATTATTTGTCAAATTTAATTTTAATAAAATTAAAAGCTGCAACAAAATAACCTCTATAATTATTTTGTTGCAGCCCTTCAAGTTATTAATCAACTAAAACATCTATGGCTTCTTCATTAGTTACTCCCATGAAATATTCATTAATATTTACGCTATTTATAACTTTTTCTACTGATTTTCTATCATATCTGATTCCTTGTAATTTTTGAGCTAATTCAACAACATCCTTAACTCCAAAAAAATCTCCATAAAATTTAACATTTTCTATAACATTATTAATTACATTAATATTAGCTTCCACCTTACCAGTAGGTAATTTTCTCTTTCTTTGAACTGTGAATTCAGGATTTTTTCCATAAACCCAATCCCAAGAATCATTTTTTTCAGCTTTAATAGCTAAAACCTTCTTTTCATCTTCTTCAGTTAAAACGTACTCTTCCATATGATACTTCTTATCCATAAAGTTTCTTAAAGTATTCATAAAATCTTTAACTGTTAAAGTTTGATCTTCCAAATGTGGCTTAATGTTTGTAACTCTAGCTCTTACTGATTTCTTACCTTTCGACTCATATTTATCTTTTGAGACTGTTAAAGCTTTTGTAAGAACCGATAAATCAACATCAAACATAATACACCCATGATGCATTATTCTCTTACCTTTAATGTACTGAGCATTTCCGCAAAATTTTTGATCTCCAATTTGCAAATCATTTCTTCCTGTAAACTCAGCCTTTACTCCCATTTCCGCAAGAGTATCTATTACCGGTTGACTCAATGACTTAAAGTTAAAGTCCGCTTCATCGTCTTCATTTGAAATAATTGTATAATTTAGATTATTATAGTCGTGGTAGACTGCTCCACCTCCGCTAATTCTTCTAACAATCTTTATGTCATTTTCATCACAGTAATGTTGATCTATTTCTTCCCTTGTGTTTTGATTTTTTCCAACAACAATACATGGTTGATTAATCCATAACATAAATACATTATCTTTTTTCGCAAGTTCATTAAAAGCAAATAGCTCTAAAGCTGTATTATATGCAGGATCATTACCTTTAGCTTCTAAATATATCATTTCTCACTTCTTCCACATTAAAATTATTTTTTCTTTTTAGGTAAATGTATACTAATATCTAAACAATCAGCAAATGCCTCGTATAAAGCTTCTGAATATGTTGGATGTCCATGCATTGCTTCCAATACATCATCTACTGTCATTTCTGTTTCTATAATTGTTACAGCTTCATTGATAATTTCTGCTGCACTTGGTCCTACAATGTGTACACCTAAAATTTCATGATATTTTGTATCCATGATTACTTTAATAAATCCTTCAGCCTTGTTTGCACCTAATGCTCTACCATTACCTGCAAATGAGAATTTACCTACTTTAATATCGTATTTCTTCTTAGCATCTTCTTCTGTTAAACCAACTGTTGCAACTTCCGGGAATGTATATACTGCTGAAGGAATTGACTTCAAGCTTACTTTCTTACGGTGTCCCATTGCATTTTCAGCAGCTCTTTCACCCATCTTAAACGCAGCATGAGCTAGCATCAATTCACCATTTACATCACCTGGTGCGTAGATATCCGGATCAGATGTTTCCATGTATTCGTTAACTACTAATCTTCCTCTTTCCTGTTTTAGTTCGATTTCACCTAAACCACTTAAGTTTGGTACACGACCTACTGACAATAGTAAATAATCAGCAACTATATCATCTTTACCTTCTAATTTAACTTTAATTTCATTTCCATTTTCTTCAACACCAGCAAATCTTGCATCCGTGATAATTTCAATTCCATCTTTTTGGAATCTCTTTGTTACAACATCTGATAAATCTTTATCTAACACATTTAAGATTCTATCTGAACCTTGAACTATTGTAACTTTTGACCCAAATGATGAGAATGCTTGCCCAATTTCAGCACCGATTACACCACCACCAACAACAACTAATCTATTTGGTAATTCTTCTAAATCTAATATTGTATCAGATGTTAATACTCTCTTGCTGTCTAAACCTGGTAAGTTTAACATTCTTACATTAGAACCACCAGCCATGATAATCTTATCAGCATCAATTACATGTTCACCACCATTTACTAAAACTTTCTTATCTTTAGTAATTGTTCCTAAACCGTTGAATAACTTAATTCCGTATGATTTAAATAAACCGGCGATACCACCTGTAAGTTTCTTAACAACACCATTTTTTACAGCAACTGTTTTAGCCATATCTACTGAGAATGCATCGTTAACTAACTTAATACCTCTACTTTCAGCTTCTTTAATGCTATGAATAATTTCTGCATTGTGTAAGTATGCTTTTGTCGGAATACATCCTCTGTTTAAGCAAGTACCTCCAACTACACTATTTTCAACAACAGCAACTTTACCACCTAATTGAGCAGCTTTAATTGCAGCCACATAACCAGCTGGTCCACCACCAATAACGACAACATCGTATTCACCTTTTCTTTCTCTCTTTGGTGCTGCTTCTTCTGCTGCTTTTGCTACTGATGCAGGCATAACATCTTCTTTCGCTTTTTCTACAACTTCTTCTACTTGAGCTGAATCTGATGCCGGTGCTGCTCCCCCAGCTGCCGGAATTTCTTCTCCCGGTTCACCAATCCAAGCTATTGTAGTTACAACCGGAACTACTTCTCCTGCTTTGTGTAATATTTTTAATAATGTACCAGCATCTTCTGCTTCAACTTCCATATTTACTTTATCTGTTACGATTTCTAATAAAGGTTCCCCAACTTCTACTTTATCACCTTCATTTTTAAGCCATTGTACAATTTCGCCCTCTTCCATTTCTGAGCCGGCTTTGGGCATGATAACTTCATATGCCATATTTTATCCTCCTAATTAAATTAACAATCCAACTGGATTTTCTAAATTATTCTTCAATGTTTGCATGAATTTAGCTCCTTCTAAACCATCAATTACCCTGTGGTCAGCATTTAAGGATACATTCATCATAGGTCTAACTACAATTTCACCATTTACTACAACCGGTTTTTGAATTGTTGCACTCACACTCAAAATAGCTGTATTTGGTTGATTAATTATTGATGTAAAGTTATCAACACCATACATACCTAGGTTAGATATTGTAAATGTTGAGCCTTGCATTTCTGCAGGTTTTAATTTTTTATCCAACGTCGCTTTAATTACTCTCTTACTTTCAACAACTAATTCTGTAAAACTCATTTCATCAGCATTTTTTACAACTGGTACATATAAACCTTCATCTGTACCTACAGCTATCGCTAAGCTTACATGTTTATGTAATAAGATATTTTGTCCATCTTCGCTGACTGATGAATTTACATATGGATGTTTTTGTAATGTTTTAACTGTAGCTAATGAAATATAATCTGTAACAGATGGTTTTTGTCCAACTCTATCAACAACCATATCAACCGTTTGTTTTCTAAATGCTAATAAGTTTGTCATATCAACAGAAACACTTACCATATATGTTGGTGAAATATCTACAGATTCCCTCATTCTCTTACCAACAACCTTCTTAACCGGTGAAATCTTAACTACTTCATAGTCTGGATTTTCTTCTTTTTCAACCGGTTTTGCCTCCGATTTTGCTGCTACAGCTTTTTCTTCTTTATTATCTTCACCATGTAGAAGTGCCAATACATCTTCTTTCATGATCTTACCTTTTGGTCCTGTACCTTGAATTACTTGAACATTTAGCCCTTCGACTTCTGCAATTTTTAATGCTAATGGAGAAATTTTAATTCTTCCATGTAACTTAAATTCTGTTATATCATCTAAATGCACACGACCTTTTGCTCCAGTACCTTTAACTTGTGACAAGTCAATACCGTGTTCTTTAGCATATCTTCTTGCGGCTGGAGTAGCTCTAAATTTTTTGTCTGACATAGCTTCTCCTTTTACTTTTTATTAACTGTTAATAATACTGCCTCTTTAACTTTTTCAACACTTGGTTGAACTGCTTTTTCTAAATTTGGAGCTGATGGTACATGTGTATCCGCACTGGCAACACGTCTGATTGGAGCATCAATAAAATCAAATGCTTCACTTTCAACCACTCTTGCTACTATTTCACCACCAAAACCACTAGTTTTGAATGAATCATGTACAACAACTAATTTTCCTGTTTTCTTTACAGAATCAAAAATTATTTTTTCATCTAATGGAATTAATGTCATAATATCCACTAATTCTACATCAACGCCTTCCTTAGCTAATTCTTCAGCAGCTTTTTCACATAAAACAAAAGCTTTCCCCCAAGATACAATTGTTACATCTTTACCTTCTCTAACAATCTTACCTTTACCGATTTCAGCAATATTATCATCACTTGCATCAACTTCACCCTTCATACCAAAGTGTGATTTTGGTTCTAAATAAATTACCGGATTATTATCTCTAATAGCTGCTCTTAATAATCCATATGCATCATTTGGATTTGATGGTGCAACAACTTTTAATCCCGGAATATGTGTAAACCATGATTCTAAAGTTTTACTATGTTGTGATGAAGCCCCTGTACCTGCCCCATTAGCACATCTAAATACCACCGGAACTTGTACTTCTCCACCTAACATATATCTCATAGGTGCAGCTTGGTTAACAATCGAATCCATAGCAATTGTAACAAAATCCATAAATGTCATATCAACAATTGGTCTCATACCTACTGAAGCAGCACCTGTAGCTAAACCACTTATTGCTGCTTCTGAAATTGGTGTATCAATAACTCTTTTTGGTCCAAATTCTTCAATCATTCCTACTGTTGTACCAAAATCACCACCAAAAATACCTACATCTTCACCAATTAAAAATACATTTTCATCTAAACGCATTTCGTCTACCATAGCGTATTTTATCGCTTCACGAAATTGCATTATTTTCTTTTCACCCATACTTTTCTCCTTTTCTCTGCTTAATCTAAATATATAAACTCTTTACTATTCTGCTAAATTATCTTCAAAAGCAACATTTTCTTGTGGGAATGGTGCATTTTTAGCAAATACTACCGCCTCATCAACTTCTTTAATTGCTTCATCTCTAATTTTATCTAATTCATCAATATTAGCTACTTTTGTATCTAATAAAACTTTTCTATAAGCTTCGATTGGATCTCTTTCTTTCCATGAATTTATTTCTTCTCTTGATCTATATGCCCCTGCATCACTTGCTGAATGACCAAACCATCTATATGTTTCAACTTCCATTAAAACCGGTCCTTTACCTGATCTTGCATGTTCAATTGCTTCATTCATGGCATCATAAACTGCTAAAACATCATTACCATCTTCAACATGAATAGCTTTAACCCCATAAGCTGAAGCTCTATCTGTAATATGTTCAACATTTATAGCATCATGTATATCCATTGAAATACCATATTTATTATTAATTACATAGTAAACAACTGGTAAATCCCAAATTGAAGCCATATTTAATGTTTCGTGGAATGAACCTTCATTTGTTGCTCCATCACCCATACATGAAACTACTACATTACCTGTTTTCTTTTGTTTTTGTACAAATGCAGCTCCGATACTTATACCATGTCCACCACCTACAATACCATTACATCCCATATTATTTACTTCTAAGTTAAACACGTGCATCGAACCACCACGACCTTTACAATATCCCGGTTCCCTACCTAGGATTTCAGCCATCATTCTATTAATATCTATACCTTTAGTAATAGTTTGCCCGTGACCTCTGTGATTTGAATACATCAAGTCTTCTTTTCTCATTGCATATATACCACCTACATTAGCTGCTTCTTCTCCCACTGAATAGTGTGTCATACCCGCAACTAAACCTCTTGCAAACAATTTTGATAATTGTAAATCAAAATGTCTACAAACTTCCATTAATTTAAGCATTTCTAATTTTTGTTCTTTAGTTAGCTTATCTGAATATTTACCCATTAAAGTCTCCCTTCAAATTTTTTATAGCGTATTGCTTCATTTATTATTATACCTCATATTTCCCAGTTTTTCCAATAAGTATATTATTAACGAACATTTGTGATAACGGTCACGAATTTCATTCTTTAAATGTGATCTCAATCACATTTTGTATATTTTTTAGTTATTTTATTATAAATATACTATATATTATTTTTTTATAACTAAATAATCCACTTTTTCTTGCACACAATCTATAAAAATTTTTCCAGAATATATAAAATTATTTTTTTAACACCATTTTTATAAATTGATCTATTTCATCAAAATCCTCAGAAAATAACAATTTACTTCTATCTTCTTTTGTTAAAAAACCATTTTTAACCATATTGTCATACATGTTTTTCAGATCATCATAATATCCATTTTTATTAAACAAAATACAGGCATTCGGGTTTTGACCTACCAAATGAAGTGAAAAAGCTTCTGTGATTTCTTCCATTGTACCCGGTCCTCCAGGCAGAGCAATACATACTTCCGACATTTCTCTCATAATATCTTTTCTTTCCTGCATAGTTTCAGTTTCTATAAATTGAGTAAGATTTTTTTTAACAGTTTCAATTTCCTTTAAATAAGTTGGCATCACTCCTATAACTTCTACATTTTTAGATATTGCTCTTTCCGCCAAAATACCCATAAGTCCTTTTTCATTTCCACCATATACTAATCCATATCTATTAAAAGCTATCCAATCTGCAAGCTCCACAGCTGCATCCTTAAAAATTTCATTATTTCCTAGTTTTGAGCCTAGGTAAACTAAAACATTCATCCTTATTCTCCTTTAAAAAAAGCTCTATTTGCAATTTAAATTTTGTAAAACTCTAATTTAAAATATATTTTTCAATATATTCTGCCACTCCATCTTCATCATTAGTTTTTGTAACAAAATCAGCAATTTCTTTTAATTCATCAATGGAATTTCCCATAGCTACACCAGTACCAGCTAATTTTATCATTGTAAAATCATTACCTTGATCTCCAAAAGACACTGTATCAGAAATGTTATATCCTAATTTTTCAGCAACTTCTACTAATGTTTCTCCTTTTGAAACATTTTTAGGCATTGCTTCAAAATAAAATGGTTCAGAATATACAAATTCAAAATCATATTTAAATTTTTCAAAAATATTTTTAGATGGTTCAGTCATTTTTGAAGCATCTTGTGTAAATAAAATATTATTAGGCTTAAAATCTATTGAATCCACAAGATTAGGTACATATTTTAATAATGTATCATTTTTAATTAAAATATCATCTAAATTATATGTAGATAAATTATCTGTATATACTATATTATTAAAATAAATAACAAAATAAATATCCTGAGTTTTTGAAAATTTAAGCATTTCCCTCATTTTTTCAAGATTTAATGTGTGATTTATAATAATTTCATTTGTTTTTACATCTGTGACAACAGCACCATTATAATTACAAATATATCCCTCATATTTGTCTAACTCTAATTCTTTATAGTATTTTTCAACACCTCTTTGCGAACGACCTGATGAAATCATAATTTTATGACCTTGCTTTTGAGCTTCAAGTAAAGTTTTTTTAGTTCTTTCAGATATTTCATGTTTACTGTTTATCAGCGTACCATCAATATCTATCGCTATTAATTTTTTCATTTTTTCTCCTTTACATATAAAAAATCTTTTTTGTATTACCGTTGTTAAACATTCGTGATACAATTTATTTATATTAATATCATCTATAACAGTCTATCTAACAGTTATTTTAGTTTGCTTAATTTAGATAGTGTCTTTATTTTAATACATATTTTTCTAAATATTTAGCAATCCCATCTCTATTATTTGTATCGGTTACATAGTCTGCTACCTTAATTAATTCTTTTGAAGAGTTTTTCATAGCAACACCGGTTCCGCATAAAGTAATCATTGAAATATCATTACCATAATTACCAAATGCAATAGTATCCTCTCTAGGTATACCTAATTTTTCAGCAACTTTTAATACACTTCGGCCTTTAGATGTATTTGCTGGAGTTATTTCTATAGATACTGAAGATGAAAAACTAATTTCTAATTTTCCCTTAAATTTTTCTTCTATTAATTTTCTTGTGATTTTCAAATTTTTCATTGAGTCATTTAATAAAATTTTATTTACTGAAAAATTTATTTTATCAAAATGTCTGTCATCTTTAATTACATTTTGCCCAATTGCCTTTCTATAAAGTCTAAATAACCACTTGCTATGATAATTTGTGTATAGATTTTTATCATGTAAAATTGAATAATCTACACAAAGTTCATCTATAAACTCAATAATCTCTTTAAGCAAATTAATTTCAAACTTTGTATCTGAGATTATTTCATTAGTCTTTATATTTGTAATTAGACCTCCATTAAAATTAGATATGAATCCTCCATATTTATCAACTTTAACAGTTACAGCATGCTTTAATGAAGATTCAAAAGGACGTCCTGTTGCAATCATAACCACATGTCCTTGTTGTTGAGCCTTTTCCAAAGCATCAATTGTTCTTTTAGTTATTTTTTTTCTCCAATTTAGAAGTGTACCATCTAAATCTAACGCTATTAATTTTCTCAATTTTAACTCCTGTAATTTTTTATTATATATATTTTAACACAAAACACTATAGCTAAATAGTAGAATACAAAAATAGTCTAATCATATTTCAGATTAGACTATAGTTATTATATTATTCACCTTTACCAGTATATTCTTCTATTTTTACTCCATCTAATTTTCCACGAGGATCTTCATGAGTAATATATTCTTTACCATTAGCATCAAATAAATGCCAATGATCTCCATGAACAGAAGCTTTTACAATCCCCTTATCTTTCAATTCTTCAATCTTATAATATCTCATAAGATTTAGGCTCTTTTTAGGTTTTTCTTTTTTCTCTTTATTTTTAGTTAAATTTATATTTTTTTCTTTTTCGTCATGGCTTCCTTCATATTTTCCAACTTTTACATTAGGAATAATTTGTGTAGGATCATCATGTGTAATATATTCACTACCATCATCCAATTTTACATGCCAATGATCTCCATGCTTATAAACTCCAACAATTCTTGAATTTAAATCATCTCCACTCGCCTCTTTACCTGCACTTGGCTTATCAAAAAATTGTAAAGTTTCTCCATTTTTTAATAATACTTGATAAAATGTACCATATTTTCTATATGTATCAATATTATTTTTATCAAAATTTTCAATAATCTTTTTATCAAATGTTAAAAGTAATTTATTATCCTCTTTTTTTAATTTTTCATATTGACTTTCATCTAAAACAAATAATTTATCCTTATATTCAACATTATATTTCTTAACGTTTTTAAATACTTTAACTTTTTCTTTTTTTCCATTAATATATAAATCTTGCTCTTGAATTTCTTGTTGTTTTTTAACGGTAATATGTGATACCTTACCAGAATTATTAGAACAGCCCACTATTAACATAAGAATAAATATTAAAAATGAAAAATATTTAATTTTATTCATTATTCCCCCTGTAAAGCTATTAAAATCCACACATTTGAGGTGCCTCATCTTCCTTATCTTCATCAATTTTTTCTGTAACACCTTCTAATTTGTATACATCGAATTCAATTGTACCATCATCTAATAAAAATGCCGGTATACCAATTTTCCCATCTGACTTTGCTTTGTCAAATTCAACCCTAGAATCTCTTAATGCTAAAAATTCTTTCATAAATCTTGTCTTAGCTGTAATGTCAATATATTCTACTTCTATTTTGTTTTTTCTTAAAACTTTATCTGCGTGTATTGTGTCACCACAAATCATTGTTCCATAAAATTTCATAATTCCCCTTATAATTTTAATTCTTTCTTTATTTTTAATAAAAGTTCTTCATATTCTTCAGGATATCTATGTTTTAAAGCAAAAGTGTCTGTAGATAATATCAAGTCCACATAACCCTCACTTAGATAAGTTAATTCCATATTT
Source organism: Helcococcus ovis (assembly GCF_004524775.2). Lineage (NCBI taxonomy): Bacteria > Bacillati > Bacillota > Tissierellia > Tissierellales > Peptoniphilaceae > Helcococcus > Helcococcus ovis. Next base: position 1,613,046 of record NZ_CP119081.1, read on the forward strand.
TTCACACTATCCCATCTTATAAATTTTGCTAGGAAAGTTATATTCCCCGTTGTAATAATCCCTCTTCTATTAAATCCTTTACCAATAATACCCGAAATTGAAAATAATAATAACAAGATAGCCAAAATATAATTATAAAAATTATATCTTGCAAAACTTATAACCACAAATAACAATATCGCCATTGTTATAAATGAAATATAATTAGATTTTGTAATTGCAGTTCTATATTGAATATCAACGTATTTTACTAAATTATAAACTATCCCTATCGATAAAAATAATATCAAAACTATATAAATCATATTTACTCCTATATTTTTATTAATTATATCATAAAAAGTTTAATATTTTTAATTTGGGTATAATATAAAATATAAGTAATAATAAAATAATGTTATAAGAAAGAGGTATATAATGAAAAAATTAAACACATATTTAGCAAATCTAGCATTTGGAAACGTAAAGTTACACAACTTACACTGGAACTTAGAAGGTAGTCAATTCAAACAAGTACATGAATATTTAGAAGTTCTTTATGATGAAGGTTTTGCATATTTAGATGAAGTTGCAGAATTATTAAAAATGCAGGGAATAACTCCTCTATCATCAATGAAAGAATACGTTGCTGAAACAACACTATCAGATTTAGAACAAAGATCTTTTACAGATAGAGAAGCTATAGAATTAGCTTTGGAATACGTAAAAGAAATGAACGAATTCGCTTTAGATGTAAGAAAAGCAGCTGATGAAGAAGGTAATTTCTATGTAGCAAACATGATGGAAGATCATTCAACAGCATATTTAAAACATAAGTGGTTCTTATCAAGTATGTTAAAAAATTTAAAATAATAATTTAATAATTAAATAAAATTTAAACCTGTGATCAAATAAACTTAAAATCATTTGACCACAGGTTTTTATAATATTTTCATTTTTCATATTCATCTAAAAATGAATGTTTTTCTCCATCATCTATATATCCTAATACAGCTTTAATCCCTACATTTTCTGATGATTTAAAAATAGACTTTTCTACATTTGGATTTGTTTTTTTCATATTTTCAATGAGTTCTTTAATATTTGCCCTTTGACTATCTTTTTCTTTTTTTGTTATTGGGCAAGCTTCGTCCATCGGCACTATACCAGTGTTATTTATCCACCTAATAATATCTCGTTCTTCCACAAGATATAAAGGTCTAATAAGCTCAAGTCCCTCAAAATTTTGACTTTTTATTTTAGGTAACATTGATTTGTATGCTCCAGCCCATAAAATATTTAGCATAATTGTTTCAATTACATCGTTAAAATGATGTCCAAGTGCAAGCTTGTTACACCCTAATTCCTTAGCCTTACTATACAGACTCCCTCTTCTCATTCTCGCACATAAATAGCAAGGACTATCTTTTGCAACTTCTGAAACCACATCAAATATGTTGGTTTCAAAAACTTTTACAGGTATATCTAAATATCGGCAAATTTCTTCTAATTTTTTTCTATCACTTTGTCTGAATCCAGGATCCATAGCGATGTATTCCACCTCAAATTTCACTCTGGAAAATCTTTGAAGCATTTGAAACATCTTAGCCAAAAGGAGAGAATCTTTTCCCCCACTTACTCCCACTGCTATTTTATCTCCATTCTCTATTAAATTATACTCATCGAGTGCTTTTAAAAATTTTGAAAACGTCTCTATTTTATATGTTTTTTGAATAGACCTTTCAATTTCTTTCAAAGAAATTGCATTTTTTAAATGTAAATCGTCCATAGTACTACCTTTACTAAATTCCTAATATTTTACTATTATAAACAAAATTGTCTTGTAATTCCAATTTTTCATACATAGAAGCAATTTCCTTAACTTTATCTAAAACTCTTACATCAGGCGTTTGTTTTTTTTGAACTACAAAAACATCTGTAATATAGGTAATTAAATAATTCATAGATTTAGGATGACTTTTCACATAATCATAAACATCAATATTCAAAATAAAATCAAATCTTTGATTTTCATATTTCGGCAATTTATTGAACAATCTAAAAGCATCTGATTTATCAGAAATATTTACCAGTATTTGAATAATATATTCTAATTCATCAGCTTTTAATTTTATAGGCAAATTGTTTAATCTATTAAAAATAAACTCCTTAATCCAATTTTTCCACATTACTAATTTATTTTCTTCACCATTTTCACTCAAATAATTTACTAAAACTTGATAAAATACGATTACATATTCTTTTTTTAATAGAAATATATTTGGAATATAATTATCTAGTGGATTATCCGTTATATTTAAAATGTGCTTTGAATATGATTTTACAAATTCTTGATGATATTTCAAATCTCTTAATTCACCAATTCTTCTTATAGCAGATTGAAAATTACTATTCATCAATATAGAAATTTCCGGATATATACGTGAAAATGTTAAAAATCCCTTCCAAGCAATTTCAAATTCTGATGAATCTTCACTGCTAAATATTTCTATCAAATTTTCACAAGTCCAGTTTTTATCTATTGTATATAAATTTGACAAATTCCCAACTATGACAAATTTTGAATCCTTCGCTTCAGAATTATTTAACAAAGAAAGAATATTTTTTTCCATAAATAATTTTATTTCTTCATTGTTAAAATTAAATTCATAATTTTTTTGAGTAATTCTTATATAACAATGAGCAATCACACCATATGTAGAACTAAACGTTATATCAGACCATGCCAATACTTTATCAGGATTATAATTCTTAGCATTTTGTATCAATTTTATTAAAAATTCTACCAAAATATAAATCATATCCTTATATTTTGAAAAATCATTTTTTTCAATAATTCTTTTTATAAAAAGAGATAAAATATAAGTCTTTTCTTTAAGAATCATAGGATGATCAAGCTTTTTCAAAACATCCATCAACTTAATTAATACAATTTCATTTTCACTTAATCCCTTTATTAAATAATCCCAAATATCTGAATTTAGCTTATTTTTATATATTAAAACATCCAAAACTTTCATTGCAAAATCATAATTTTTAACGGAAATTTCCGAAATATCCTTCAATATAGATTTTCTGGATTTATTCGCCCCCTCATAATTTAATATATAATTAATATTTTCTACAACATTCGCCTCTAAATCAGATTTTGTGATGTTTCTTATTTCTATATTACTATTTTTATATTTTAATAAACTTTCATTTTTTTCACTCGGATAAAACTTTTTAATCAAAAATGTTATTTCTTCCTTTTCAAAATCAGAAAGTTTTCTCATATTATCAAATAAACTTATAAGATTTTCATTATTTCTCAAAATATACACATAAGAACTTAATCTTCTAAGAATTTTTATGTCCGAATTAAAAAACTTATTAATCCATATTTTAAGTTCGGTGTCATTTACAATCTTAGTAGTTATTTGTTTCATAACATTTATATATGCATCAATCTCAGTATTAACTTCATCATTCTTAAAAACATCAAAGTTCGAAAAAGTCATGTCTATACTACCCAAAGATTTTTTGTTATATAAATTTATAATTTGATTAGTCATAAAATAGAGCAAATCAATCAAACTTTCATCAGAAAAATTAGAAAATAAATTCCAGTATTTCATTATAGAATTTTTATTAGCAAATGTAGTAGCATTTATCTCTATTTGCTTATTTCCAGAATTTTTTTCTAAAAAGTTTGTAAGTTTCCTATATTCGTACTTAAATCGTATTAAATTTTTAAAAACTTTCAACTTATAATATTCAAGTTTAGTCATTGAAATTCTTTCAGATATTTTTTTTATTATTTCTACATCCATTTTTTCTAACTTAATAAAAGATAATATCTGTTCAATTTTATCATCACTAATATTTTCAAAGTCATCGATAATCATTTTTTGAAAATTTAAATTTAAATTAAAATTATTTTTAACACATAGATACTTGAATTCTTCAAAATCCTTTCCCAAAAAGTTTTTCAAAATCCAATTACCGAATATATAATCAAAGTCCGTAAAATTATCATTTTTAAACAAATTAGATAAATATCCCTTGTAATTAAAATAAACTAACCAACCTAAATTGTTCACATTTTTCAAAAATTTATCCATTAAATGAATATCATTTAAGATGTGTTTTAACTCTTCATCAGTTTGTAAATCTAAAAAGCTTGGATTCGCACTTGAAATTTCAGTAATTCTACTTTCCCACGAAAAAGCATCCCTATTTGTAAATTCAATTATTTTCCTTATAGCCTTGTGAACTGTTTCATAATCTTCATCTTCATATAAAATTGGTGTAACTCCCAAAGAAGACACTGTCCCTACCAGGCTTTTTTCAATAAATATAAATCTATTCGACTCATCTAAATTAGGAATCGCTCTAGTAAAATATCTCATAATTAAATCATTATAGCTATAACCAACGAATAAAACTACATAATTAGAATTAAATAAATCAGATAAAAACTTCGTTACATTTGAATGATACATATATACTCTTCCAAAATCTTTATCAGTAATTACAATATTTTTAGGTTCATCTACAATCCCATGAATATGAACTATTCCACTAAAATCATCTCCATATGGTAATGCCGGATTTGAATATATATTTACATTTAAACCTTTTTCCTCACAAACTTTTTCAAACATTTTATCATAATTAGTTGTAACTATCTTAACCTTTTTTCTTCTTCCAAAAAGATCCACCAATGATTTATGCCAATCATTATATTGTAAGTTTTCTTTAGAAAACATATCTGCAACGCTTGTATGCACAAGTGCATTTTCATTTTCAATTTTTCCCAAATATTGATCATTTCGATTAAAATTGTCATCATATGTAATAAAATTTTTAAATCTTCCTTTTGAGAAAAACCTTACTAAATCGTTAAATTTAGGCAAATTTGTGGGCATATCAACAGATACCCCAGCCCCGGCAAATATTACAAGCTTATCGTCTCTTAGTGCGTCAATTATTTTATTAGGAATTTCTATACCATGTAAGTTCATATATCCCTCACTTTCCTATTCTTCAAGTAGCCAGTCAATAATGTTTTTGTAAAGTATAATTTACAAAATAGGGTTTATTTAAATTTTCATTAAATATAATTTACAAAATAAGTTTTTTATATTTTTGTTAATTATACTTTACGAAAATATCTTATAAGCACAATAACAATTATAAAAACAATCCAAATTACTATACCAATGTAATCTTTATTCTTTATCTTTTCCTTAATATCAATAAATGAGTAAATCACAAGAAAAATTAGTGCTATTGAAAGAAATAAAATAAATAAACTTAGCAAAATACTAAAAAGCGTTTCCGGATATTTAGTTTTTGTTATAAATATTATAATGCCTGATATTAAAGCCATTAATGCAAATATAATGAATAGCTTTTTAGATTTATTCTTAAACATAATTTCTCCTATATAAAATGTATTATTTTATATTATTATAGCACAATACAAAAATAGATATAGGCTATTACTACCAAATCTAATATTTTCTATCTTTCAACTTTTCCTGATGCATCTCCTTTTGAAATCTTTAATATTTCTTCTCTAGTACAAATATTAAAATCCTCCATTACTGTATGCTTAAATGAAGAACAAGCTATAGCAAATTCTAAAATATCTCTACTTGATGAATCATATAAATATTCTGATAAAAATCCTGCTGTATAAGCATCTCCAGCACCGATTCTGTTTGCAACCCTTATTTTATATTTTTTTGATACCAATAAATCATTCCCATCATATAAAATAGCGTACAATTTATTATCGGAAGCTGATTCTGATTCCCTTATGGTACTTGTAATTAGCTTAATATTATATAATTTTTTAAGATTTTCAAAACCATTTTTTACTTCATCAAAATTAATTTCATTAGTTTCCCAATCTATCCCTTTTGGAATATAACCAATTAAAATATCCACATATGGTAAAATTTCTTCTAAAAATTCAATACTTTCCTCTCTTTCCCAAAGCATTTTTCTGTAATTATAATCATAACTTACCAAACACCCCTTTTCTTTAGCTTTTTTTATAGCAAATTTTGTCAATTCTTTACATTCTTTAGAAATTGCTGCAGTAATGCCCGAAATATTAAATAAGTCACAATTTTCAAAGATAGAATCAAAATCATACTCATCAAAATTTGATTTTGAAAATGAAGAATTTTTCCTATCATATATAACTTTTGAAGATCTCATAGAAACTCCAGGTTCAACATAATATATGCCAATTCTATCTCCCCCTCCAATAATATTTGAAGTATCTACTCCATAATATTTCAGGGTATTAATTGCAGATTTTCCCCAATCATTCAATGGTAATTTTGTTACAAATTTTGCGTTATGTCCAAAATTAGACAATCCTATCGCAACATTGGCCTCTCCTCCACCATAATGTATTTCTAAATTTTTAGCACCTACAAATCTTTCAAAACCACTTGTAGAAAGTCTCATCATTATTTCACCTAAAGTTACTATATTTTTCAATTTATGCCTCCAAACACACTTTTTCTATATATTATTATATTATTAAAATGTTGGTTTTTCAATATAATTAACTAGTTTACTAAAGTTTGTTAAAATGATATAATTTAGTTAAATAAATCATACAAGGAGAAAAATATGGATATATTAGAAAGATTTAAAAATTGTGGAATAATTCCTGTAGTAGTACTAGAAAATAAGGAAGATGCAGTTCCACTTGCTAAAGCATTATTAAAAGGGGGAATAGATGTTGCAGAAATTACTTTTAGAACAAACGCAGCTATTGATAGTATAAAAGAAATTTCAAATAATGTTCCAGAAATGATTGTTGGAGCCGGCACAATATTAAATTCCCACCAAGCACTTGATGTAATTAATGCCGGAGCAAAATTTATTGTTTCTCCAGGTTTTGATAAAAATGTAGTTGAAACTTCTCAAAAAAATAATATTACCGTTATACCCGGTGCCATTACTCCTTCAGAAGTAATGCAAGCAATAAATTCAGATTTATCAGTTGTAAAATTTTTCCCCGCCGGAAATTATGGCGGGCTAAAAACTATTAAATCATTATCAGCCCCATTTGGAAATCTATTATTTATGCCGACAGGATCTATAAATATAAACAATTTAAGAGAATACTTAGAATTTGATAAAATTATTTCCGTTGGAGGATCATGGATATGTGATAAAAAACTTATTGAAGAAAAAAAATGGGATGAAATTACAAAATTATGTTTAGAAGCAAGAAAAATACTAAAAGAAGTTAGAAAATAATTATAAAATCAAAAAAGTTGCTGTTGCAAAATAACTAAAATTTTTATTATGCAACAACAACTTTTTAAAATTATAATAAAATATTTCTATAAATTATATCCCCATAATTCAATTTGGGTCAATGCAGCAAAATCTCCCTCTTGCCCTTTAATTAAATCTTTTACCTCAACCCAAGAAATTTCTTTTTCATCAATATCAAAATATTGAGTCTTTGAAGATTTTTCTAAATTAATTTTCAGTTTACTATTATCTGAAAAATGTAAGGTTAAATTTTTCCAATATGTATCATGAGGAAAATCTGCTCTTAAGGTAATTCCTAATTTATTTATTTTTACATTTCTGCCAAATTCAATTTTTAATTTAGCATCATCTTTTTGATTTGTTCCCCAAGATTGATATGGATACACCCCGTGATCATCATTTGCATAAATACCATCTATAGCATTTTTAGCCATAAATGCCGGTCTTGATGTCCCGGAATTTGTAGATGCAAAAGGATATACATTTTGATTAACATCCACCGCATGTCTATTTTTACTTAAATTTTGATAAGACTTAATTTCTGATTCATCAGGAAACCTAGCACTTATTAACACCGACCTACCTGAAAAAGATTCGGCTTTCATAGCTTCTTTTTGAGAACCAAAAGGAATTTTATAAATAAACTCTGTTGTATCACCAAAATAAATTAATGATTCTTCAAATGTTTCATCTAATTTCACAAATAAAAAACTATTTTTATCTGATACAGAAACTTTTATGTAATCTCCGGGGTTATATTCCAGCGTCCTAGTAGCAAGTATAATTTCATCTTTCCCAGAAACTAACATTTTTTTATTTTTTGTACTTGATACCGCATATCTTATTTCATCATTAATATCATAAATTCCTACTGTAACCATAAATTACTCATCCCTATATTTTTAAATCCGTACTATCATTCCAATTTACATGACAATCCAATATATGTTGATGTAATTTTTCATCATCATTTTTGATTAAATCAATCAAAATTCTTGCTGTTTCCTTCCCCTCGTCATATGCTGGTTGAACAATAGTTGAAATACTTGGATTTGTAAAATTAGTCCATTCAGTATTATCAAATCCTAAAAGCCCTACCTTAGGAGAATATTTCATGTAATCTTGTAATGCAGTCCTTACATTTTGTAAAGCCCAGCAATTCGGAACGAAAATCAAAGAATTTTTATTTAAATCTATATTTGAATTAAAAAATTTTCTTATTTCTTCAATCTCTGTTACATTATCTTCTATAACAAGATTTTTATATGTTAATCCTCTATTATTTAATGCATCTATAAACCCTTGAGATCTTTCTAATCTAGTACTTAGCATAGACGGATCCGCAGCTATTAAATAAAAATCTTCATATCCTCTATCAATACAACTATTTATAGCATTATAAACCGCATCAAAATTATTAGTTTTGACCCAGTTATTTTCCTTATCATACAATTTCGAATCAAAGAAAACCATAGGTTTGTTTGATCTAGCAATTTTAGAAGATATCTTAACAAAATTTGTAGTAGGTTGAATTATAAATCCATCAACACCCATTTGCAACATCCTATCAATATATTTTTCTTCAGTTGCAGGGGAATAATTACTATTTCCAACTATAATTTGATATCCATTTTTACTAGCCATTTCTTCAATACCCTTTACTATTTGATTTGAAAATACATTAGTTATATCACCTATCAAAACCCCAATCAAATTTGAATTTTTTAAGTTTAAAGACCTTGCTAATCTATTGGGTACAAAATTTGTAATATCAATTACTTTTTTTATTCTCTCATATGTATCTTTAGACATTTTATCAGTTCTACCATTTAAATAAAATGAAACCGTCGTCTTAGATGTGTTTGCCATCTCTGCAATATCTTTAATAGTTAATTTTTGTGCCATCTTTTCCTCATATTTTATGATTTTATTCTACAATATTTACTATCTGTATTATTTATAATAACACATTTTCCTCTTGTTAGAATATCATTTTCATAAATTTTTAAAATTTTACTTCCTGTTATTATTTGCTCAGTATTAAGATTCAATATGTATTCTTTTTCATCTCTTATCTTCCATGCAAAGGAACCCATTAATTCTTCCCCTTTATTAGTTTGACTTATACTAATTTTTTCAATATCAATACTTTCATCATAAAAAACTGTAGAAACATATAAAGAATCTTCAAACTCCTCTTCTCTAACCAACATTTGTGAATTTCCCAAAGTATTATATTTTTTGGATATCTTTGTTTCTTTACAAAAATATTTTTCTTCACCTAATATTTTTAACCCATAATTTTTTATTTCATTAATATTTTCATCTAAAATAAATCTAATATTAGCCTTATGTTTCCCTTTCATTTTAACCTTATCTATTACAAATAAGCACTTATCCTTAAATTTTATTAAATATCTAGTATGAATGTAATTATAATTACTTATTTCTCCATATACAACTGACTCAATATATTGAATAAATTCATTTTGAATAAGCTCTAGAGATAATGATTCCGGATATCTATTATAATCCCATGAACCTTTTACAATTTCCGGACATTCATCATCAACTATCAAAGAAGAATGTGCCTCCATGCTTTTTAATAAATTCCTATAATTACCATCAACATATGTATATCTTCCCGAATCTATAACAATCGGTTTTCCTTTGTAATAAAAATTTATACTATTTAAATCACTATGAGTATGCGAGCTTCCCATTACTCCATTTTTGAAAAATACATGAAAATTCTCATCTTTTAAAAATATATGTCCACTATCTTTATAAAATTTATTAAAATTTTTTTCCGGATTTGGACTCATCATCTCAAAATACAATATATCTTCTTCAGAAAATCTAAAATAGCTTATAATGTCCGGGTGTTTAAATGCCTTTGACTTAAATTTCTTATCCTTAAAATATATAGATAACCAAGTCATAATATCTCTCGTATCTGTAAAATCTGAATCACCAATAGCAAATTGAATATTATCCGGCCCTATAGCGTGATACAAATATTGTCCCATTTTATATACTTTATCCCTTAAAATATTTGAATATTTTTCATCAAAAATAAGTAAAAATAATAAATACATCATAACATCATTATGATACATTATTGATTGTTCCCATTGAGTTCCGTCTTCATATATAGAAATATTTACATTTTTAACAAGAGCATTTTCAAAAAAACTTATTACTTTTTCGTTTAAAATTCCTTTATAAAGTGAGTTAAATTGTAAAACAGCAACAATTTGTATACTTCCCCAATTACTTAAATAATATCTTTCTTCAAAACTTTCATATAAAAATTCTATTTGTTTCACTATACTGTCTTTAATTAAACTTACTTCAAAATCTGTAAATAGTTCGTATTGATAATTATTTTTTAATAGAAAAATCCACTGAGAAATTCTTATTCCTGTATCCAATGTTCTAGAATATAATTTTTTATTATTCATTTCATTTTGATTTAGGCTTTTTATTTTTTCAAAAATATGTCTCTTTATTTTATCCAAATATTTTATATCATTTTCCAACACATATGTAACAAATAAATCTATCAAATACTCTTGACGATTAACCATAAATGCCCACTCAGGATCATTATTATAAATTTTATTCCAATTAAAATCAGAAAAATCTACAATATCCTCACATCTTTCCATAGCCCAATTATTTACAAATCTAACTTTGTCTTCCAACAAAAAATCTGCATTTTCCTTTATCAATTTATATTCTTCAATATTAAATTTTTTTATATAGTTTATAATAACTTCTTTTTTCAAAATACACCTTCATATAAAAATAGATGGTATCGAAAATGTTTAACACTCTCAACACCACCTTTTAATCCTTATTATATTATGCTAAAATTCCTGTTACACTACCTAATATCCCTATTGCAACAATAAGTAATACAAGTTTATATGTGCTCCACTTTTTATTTTTGATTAACCAATAAATAAAGAATGTAAATAATATTGGTAATAATGCCGGTGCAATTTTATCCATCATACCTTGGATAGATAATATTTGTTGCTTTACTCCTTGTTCAACTTTACCTGCAGCTAATTGAATTGGAATATTTATTTTTACAAATGTTGCTGCTAAACCAGCAATTACTGTAACACCTATAATATTTGCTACTCTTGAAACTGTAGCCATTTTATCACTCATTTTATCAATAATGCTTGTACCAACTTTATATCCATATGTAGCATTTAATATTTTTATAATTGTTAAAATAGCATTAATTGCTACAAAAAATAAGATAGGTCCTAAAATTAAACCTTGTCCAGCTAAAGAAGCTGCAATTGTTGACATTAATGGAGCAATCATAAATTGTGATAATGAATCACCAATACCCGCTAATGGTCCCATTAAAGCCATTTTAATACCACGAATTTCTTCATCTGTTCTATCATTTTCCAACATTACCATGTGCATACTTGTAATAAATGGTACAAAATGTGGATTTGTATTATAAAATTCACAGTTATCTTTTAAAACTTCACATAATTTATCTTTATCATTTCCATATTTTTTCTTTAATGCTGGATATAGCATATTTGCATATCCTAAACCTTGAAAATTACTATAATTAAAACCATTTTGCAAGAAGAAACCTCTTAAACCGGTTTTAATATAATCTTTTAATGTCCATTTAGATCCAGTCATCTGTTCCTCCTTCATTTGTTTCTGTTGTTTCAACAACAACTTTTGGTTTATTATATAATTCATTCAATGCAAAAATTGTACCAACCAAAGCAATACCTATAACAGGTAATTTGAAATATGCTGCTAATACGTATCCTAAAATTGCAAATGGTATAACTTCTTTCTTTACCATTGTTGCTAATATCATAGCAAAACCGATTGCCGGCAACATCTTACCTGCTATTGTCAAACCTTTCATTAACCATTGTGGAATATAATCTACTAATGATGTTAATGTAGTCATTGATACGGCTCCTAAAATACCTAAAACCAAACCTATTAACGCAAATAACCAAATTGTTGCATTAGCTTCAAATTTAAATTTATTTAAGTTTTTTTCTTCTAATGCTTTAATAGCTGCTCCTTGTGCTCCAGATCTTACAGTATATGCTGCTGTTTGTAAAAATTGAATTGCAACAGCTATTGGTGTTGATAATGCTAATGCAGCTTCAGGTGTAATTTTACCTCCACTCGTTATAGCCATCAATGTACCAAATATCCCCGGTCCGATTGGATTTGGTGGAACTGAACCCCCTGGGCCAACACCGAATCCCATATATGCTAATTCAGAAATGGCTCCTACTGAAAGAGCTGTTTGGATATCACCCGTTATTACACCTACACCGAATGATAACACAATACATCTATTGGAATAAATACCTAGAAGCATCCCGGATAAACAGAACGCTGTCCATAAGCCAATTAAAATTGCTTGAATTAATGATAATTCCATTCTTCCCTCCTATATGTAATTTAATATATTAACTTCTTTACCTCCATCATCACCATTTGGTGTTGTTTTAGTATTGAAGGTTAATCCAAATTCATCATGCAATTCTCTAAGCATTTTCTTTTCTTCATCACTTAAATTGATAAATCTAGAAATACTTTCTTTATTAGGTGCGGCATGAATATTCCCAATATTTAATTCTTTAATCGGAACTCCACCCTTTACTAATCTATAAGCATCTTTAACATCTTTGATGATTATAAAAATACTTTGCTTAGGATTTGCTTTCCCAATGATGTCGATAACTTTTTGAACATCATAAAATCTAACAAAAATTGATTTTGGAACTACAGTTGTCATTAAAGTTTGTTGCATTTTATCATTGCAAACATCATCATTCGCTACAATAACAGTGTTGCACCCTAATGCTTTTACCCACATTTGACCTTGTCCATGAATCAATCTTTCATCTATTCTTGTCATTACTATGTTAGGTTGTGTCATATTTCCTCCTACCAATAAATTTCCCAATCTTTATAAAATCTTATTAAAGCTTCTACATAATAGTAGTCACCCCAAATATTTCCTTCATCAACACCTTTTCCGCTATGCCAAGAATATACTCCATGATCTAGCAATGGTGCTCCTTCAATTTTATCCCTATTCGCATAATTTTCAATCAGTGATTTTAACATCACATGCATTGCCTTTTTATACACTTCTTTTTCAGAATAAACTTCAGGCATATATTTTAACATTTCATGAATACCACATACAGCAATTGCAGTAGCAGATGAATCTCTACTATGTCCACTTTCATCTAAAAAAATTAAATCCCAATAAGATACATTATCTTTAGGCAATCTATTTAAGAAATAATTTGTAACTGCCTTAAACACATCAAAAATCTTTTCATCTTTTAATTTTCTATAACTTAATGAACTTCCATAAATTCCCCATGCTTGACCTCTTGCCCAACTGGAATCATCACTAAAGCCTTGTCTTGTAACACCTTTTAATGGTTTTCCTGTTTGCGGATCAAAATAAAATGTATGGAATGTTGAAGCATCATCTCTAATTACATTATTTACTGATGAATAAAAATGATTTTTAGCAATTTCATAATACTTAGAATCACCGGTTTTTTCTGAAACAAAAAACAATAATTGTATATTCAATAAACAATCTATTATTAGTCTATAATTGTCTTTGTTTCCTAATTCACCCCACGCTTGAATAAATTGTCCTTTTTCTTGATATCTTTCTATAAGCTTATCAGCCGCCTTTATAGATGCTTCTAATGCTTCTTCATTTTTATTTATCCTATATTCTGCCATACATGATGGTGTATATAAAAATCCTAAATCATGATGATCAAGTTCGATTCTCTTATTTACTCTATCTAAAAATGATAAAACATTTTTATGAGCAATCTCTTTAATAGATTCATCTTTAGAATATTCATATAGTATCCACAATACTCCTGTCCAAAAACCATTAGTCCATTCAGTATTATCCATTACAGGATAAATATTTTCTTTTGTAGCCGGAGTAGGATAATTTTCACCAAAATAACTTAAATTTATTTTAGTTTTTTCTAAAGCTAAATCTAAAGCTTTCTTAACTTCATCTCTACTCAATAAATCAGAAGATAAAAATTCTTTATTTTTTTTTATATCTTCTATTTTTATATTTTTTATCATAATCCCCTCTAAATTCCATCTTCAAATACATCATCTTCCTCGATACCCGGATTTAATATATTTCTTAAATCATCTATACCTGAAATCGCTGCAGATTTTACGGAACTGGTTAAAACGTCTATATTTTCCTCTGTTGAATTAAATACAGCTTCTAAAAGCATATTCAAATTCATCCCTGTAACTACATTTAAATTTTTTTCTGAGTTTTCATTTACAACCATACTTGCCATTTTAAAAGGAGTCCCCCCTAATAAATCAACTAAAATCAAAACATTATTTTTATCTTCTATGTAGTTTTCGATTTTCTCTTTTACATCTTCCTGTGACATACCTTCAAGAAAATTAATAATTCCAACATTTTCTTGTTTACCAGCAATCAATTCTGCTGAACTTAATAGCCCTTCAGAGTATCTACCATGAGCTACTAATAATACATCCATATCTCCTCCATATCTTTTAAACTAGTTTACTTGATAAATAGTATATTCATTAATTTTATAATTGTCAATATTATTTTAATTTTTTGAAAACATTTTCTATAAAATATTACTTTTTTTTAATTTTTAAATTATTTTCTTTGTAAATGTTAAATTTCCAATATTTTTATACAAGGATTGTAAGAAGATAATAAATGATATCTCTATTTTCATTACAAAATTGACAATTATATTTTTATTTACTATAATATATTTAACTAGTTTACCATTAAGTTTACTATAAAATTTATGGAGGTTAAAAATGGATTATATAAATAAATCATTCTCTCTAGAAGGGAAAGTAGCACTAGTTACAGGTGCAACATATGGAATTGGATTTGCTATCGCAAAGGCATTTCATAAAGCAGGAGCTACTATTGTATTTAATAACAGAACTCAAGAATCTCTTGACCAAGGTTTAGAATCATACAAAAAAGAAGGAATAGATGCTCACGGATATTTATTTGACGTAACAGACGAAAAAGCTGTAGAAGAAAATATAAAGAAAATAGAGTCAGAAGTAGGACCAATTGATATTTTAGTAAATAATGCCGGGATAATTAAAAGAATACCTATGATCGAAATGACTGCTGAAGAATTTAGACAAGTTGTTGACATTGATTTAAATGGACCATTTATAATGGCAAAAGCAGTATTACCTAGCATGATTGAAAGAAGATCAGGAAAAATAATCAATATTTGTTCAATGATGTCAGAATTAGGTAGAGAAACTGTTAGTGCATACGCCGCTGCTAAAGGTGGATTAAAGATGTTAACAAGAAACATAGCATCAGAATACGGAAAATACAATATTCAATGTAATGGTATAGGACCGGGATATATAGCAACACCTCAAACAGCCCCCCTAAGAGAAGATGGGCACCCATTCAATAACTTTATAATCAGCAAAACACCGGCTGAAAGATGGGGTACACCTGAAGACTTAATGGGTCCAGCAATATTCTTAGCATCAGATGCTTCAAATTTTGTAAACGGACATGTATTGTATGTTGACGGTGGTATACTAGCATATATTGGTAAGCAACCAAAATAATATAAAAGGAGAAAATAAATGAGAATAGCATTAATAAATGAAAATAGCCAAGCTGCAAAAAATGAATTAATTTATAACACATTAAAGTCAGTAACAGACGAAAAAGGATTTGAATTAGATAACTATGGTATGTATTCTACAGAAGATGAATCACAACTAACATACGTTCAAAATGGTCTATTAGCAGCGATTTTACTAAATTCAAAAGCGGCTGATTTTGTTATAACAGGTTGTGGTACAGGAGTTGGTGCAATGTTGGCATTAAATTCATTCCCAAATGTACTATGTGGATTTGCATCAGAACCAACAGATGCATATCTATTTGCTCAAATAAACAATGGAAATGCACTATCAATTCCTTATGCAAAAGGATTTGGATGGGGAGCAGAATTAAACTTAAAATTAATCTTTGAAAGACTTTTCGCTGAAGAAGGTGGAAATGGATATCCAAAAGAAAGAGTAATACCTGAACAAAGAAATAAAAAAATCTTAGATGAAGTAAAAAAAGTAACACATCAAGATATTATGTATGTATTAAAAAACATAGATCAAGATTTCTTAAAAGAAACAGTTAGCGGTGCTCATTTCCAAGAACTATTTTTCAAAAATTGCCAAGTACAAGAAATAGCCGACTACATCAAAGAAGTATTAAAATAGTTAATAAACTTATTTAAATCATATTCCCCGAAAATTTGAATCAAAAATTCAATTTTCGGGGTTTTTTATCGAAAAAATTATTTATTATAGATATATTTTTTGATAAAATTATATCATAAATATGTAAAGGAAAAAATATGAAAAACATAATTAACTATATAAAAAAACATGGTGAAAATAGCTTTTGCAAATTAAATTTTAATGAATTAGATGCGTTAATATTCGCACAATTAGTATATTCTAATTTAAATTTAAGTAATGATTCCCTGCCATTCAAAATAAAAGATTTAAAAAATCAAAATATTGATAAAATGGTTAGAAACAATATGTTAAATCATAATGATAAAACCTCCATTGAACTTCTAATAAACTCTTCAAGATATAAAAATTTGAAAATCCTGGATATAGCAAAATATAACAATGAACAAATAAAAGAGCAGTTTTATGCGATTTCTGTAGAAATAGCAGATCAAATATTAATTACATTTAGAGGTACAGATACAACTTTCAATGGATGGATTGAAAGCCTTTCAATGTCTTTTGATGAGGAAATACCATCTCAAGTTAGAGCTAAGGAATATGTTACAAAAATAGCTCAAAATTATTCAAATAAAATTATTTTATGCGGGCACTCAAAAGGAGGAAATTTAGCTGTTTTTGCAGGAAGCACTCAGGATAGTTTTATTCAAAAAAGAATAATTAAAATATATGACTTTGATGGACCAGGATTTCTTCCTGAATTTTATAATCGTCATGATTATTCTGACATAAGTGACAAAATTTGTAAATTCATACCTGGAAGTTCAATTTTTGGAATGATGCTTGAAAGTGTCGGTAAAATTCAAGTAATAGAAAGTTCTTCTTTTTTTGCTAATCAACATTTTATATATTATTGGCATATAAATGGAACAAAATTAAAAACTATAAAAGAAGTTAACTCCTTTTCAAAACATACAAATACCGCAATAAATAAATGGATGAAAGAATTCTCTGAAAATGAAAGAAATTTAATAATAAATCAACTTTTTAATCTAATTGAAGAATGTGGATATAAAAATATGCAGGAAATGAACGAAAATAGATTAAAATCAATCATTTCCCTTAAAAGAAAAATAGATGAAAACTCAGAAGAATATACTCTTTTATCTCAAGGCTTAAATTATTTTGTAACATTAATGGAAGATGAAATAAAAAAGACAATTTGGGATAAATTACTATTTTGGAAAAGATGAAATTGTCGCAAAATAAATAATAGATTTTAACTATTAAAAATTTTAATTTATATAGATAGCGTTATCTCAATTTTTAACTTATAAATTTTGTGGGTAATATTTTTCACTAAAAAATTATCTCAATTTTTAGAAACTCTATTTTGTGGGTATTTTTTAGCGCTAATTTTTATCTCATTTTCAATATTTTTTACTTTGCTGGTATTTTTCATGGATAAATTTTGATGATTTTTATCTATTCTATCATCTCATTTTTTCAATCTGATATTTGCGATAACTTTAATGCTAATTTTCATTATCTCTTTTTGGAAAATCTAATTTATGCGATAATTTTAATAATGTTATTAAAAAATATAATATTAATATTTTTAAGTTTAATAACAAAATTAAATATTTACTACAAATTAGATTAATTTAAATATTAATTTTATTATTAAAGGGCTATTATAAAATAACTAATAAATTTATAGGATATTAACATTCTCTACTTTTATTTATGAATACGTTGACATAAACTATATTAATATATATAATATCATTGATAAACTAGTTTACTACATTAAAAAAGGAGCATAAAAATGAGAACAAAAACAATTGTAAAAAATAAAACCATTGCCTCATTCATGGCATTTATTCTTATATTTACCACTATATTTAATGTTGGAAATATTAGTAACGCCGAAAAAAACACTACCAAAAATGACGAATTAATAAAAAATGGAGATTTTGAAAAAACTTCTAATGATAGCAATCAAAAGGATTGGACTGGAACACAAGCTAGCGACTGGCAAGTCTACATTCCTAATGATTTAAAAGAAAAAGATACATATAAATCAAAAAAATATACAGCAAAAGTAAACAATGATAAAAAACTTGAACTTTCAAGTCCTGAAAATTTTAGAATGGCTGTAGTTCAAAAAGGTATTACAATTGATCCAAGTAAATTCTATGAGTTTGGATATAAAGTTGCTACAAAAAATAAAGATGGGTCTGTAAGGATTAGGATTATTGAACATCTTAATGATCCTTCAAACTCAAAAGCTCAAAATTTATTATATTCTAAAGACCATTTCGGAACTTCAGATGAAAAAACTTTTTCAAAACAATATATTCCTGCTAAGAATGTTAAAAATGTAGACTTTGAAATCTGGTATGAACCAAAAACAGGAACAGCAATATTTGATAATGTTTATCTAAAAGAAATCAACAAACCAGATTTAGACAAAAAACTTAAAGAAGAATCTGAAATAAAACTTCCAACTAATAAAAAGTATCTTGTAAGAGATTTTGATGCAAAATATAAAATAACTGATGAAAGTATTGCAAAATATGATAATAAAGTTATTACTGCATTAAAGCCAGGTTCTACAGATATTACAGTTACAAAAAAAGATGGAAAAGTTGAAAAACTAAAATTAACTATTACAGATCCAGAAAATAACAAATTTAAGGATAAACTTGATTTATGGGAAGAATCTGTAGTTGCAAATAAAAAATACGATGATGCTGATAAATACATGAAAGCATTAAAAGAAAAGTTAGATAAAGAAGTTGCAAATATATTATCTAAAAAATCTGATGATACTGACTACAGAACATTCTGGAAAGATATTGATAACTACAAAGTTTCAAGTGCTTTAACAAAATCATATAGAAGGCTTGAAAGCTTAGCAAAGCAAATTAATCAACCAAATTCACCATATTATCAAAGTCCTGAAGCTATAAAAATGGTACTTGAAGGTATGGAATGGTTGTACAAAACACAATATAATGACAATACAAATGTAAATGGTAATTGGTGGGATTATGAAATAGGTGTTCCAAGAGCTATTAATAATACCCTAACACTAATGTGGGACTACTTCTCTCAAGAATTAATAAACAAATACACAAGCCCTATTAATTTACTAGTTCCGGATCCAACAAAATTTAGAGTAACAACAGGAAATCCTTTTGATGCTTTAGGTGGAAACTTAACCGATATGGGAAGAGCGAAGATTATAGCTGCATTCTTGCGAGAAGACGAAACTTCCTTAAATGAAACAATAAACGCTTTGAAAAAACTTTATGTTCAAAGAGAAAATAAAGAAGTTGTACCTTGTGTTCCAGGTAAATGCGAGGGATTTTATAAAGATGGATCATATGTAGATCACACAAATGTTGCATATACGGGAGCTTATGGAAATGTTGTATTAGATGCTCTTTCACAGCTATTCCCTACAATTGAAAATAAAACTGAAAAATCAGACTTAGATGTACTATATGACATAATTTATAAGTCATTTAGCCCTATAATCTTCAGGGGTGATTTAATGGATATGTTAAGAGGTAGATCAATTAGTCGTGAAAATGGTCAGTCACACGTTGCCGCCGGAGAGGTTGTAAGAGGCGTTTTAAGAATTGCTGATGCAACAACTGATTCAAACAAAAAACAAAAACTTCTATCACTTGTAAAATCTTGGATTGAAAAGGATGATTTCTACAATATTGAAAACTCACTTGCAACATACAAAGATATTGATTTAATGAATAAATTAAAAGCAAATCAATCAATTTATGGCACAGAAAAAACAAGTCTAAATGTATTTACAAATATGAATAAACTTATATTTAAAAATATTAAAAAAGGCTTTGCAATCGGATTAAGCATGCATTCTGATACAATTAAGAATTATGAATACATGAACAATGAAAATGCTAAAGGCTGGTTCACATCAGATGGCACAATTTACTTATATAATGGAGACGTTTCTCATTATAGCGATAACTACTGGCCAACAGTTGACAGCTACAAATTGCCCGGAACAACAGAACTTACTACAAAGCTTGAAGAAAGTCCTGAAAGAAAAAATAATGATCCAAAATCTTATGAAGTACTTTTAAAGAGTAAATTTTCTGGTGCAACAAAATTAGATGAAAAATTTGCAACAGCAGCTATGCAATTTAATAATTTTAACGAAAAACTAAAAATTAAAAAAGCTTGGTTTATAATGGATGATAAAATTGTATTTTTAGGATCTGATTTACAAAATAATTCTTCTGATGAGGCAATTACAACTATTGAAAACAGAAAAGTTAAATCTGGTGAGTTGTACAATTTAATAGCTGATGGTAAAAAAGTAGATTCATTAAATAATCAAAAGATAAATAAATTACTACTTGAAAATAATGTGAAAAATAGAAATATTGGATATATGTTCTTAAATGGTGAAACAATAAATGCATATAAAGAACAAAGAACAGGTAAATGGTCTGATTTGAGAAAAGCTTCTGCTAATACTAGCTTTACAAATAATTTCGTTACCGTTACAACGAATCACAATAATAGTAATAAAGACTATGCTTATGTAATGTATCCAAACATTTCAAAATCTGAATTTGATAAAGTTTCAGAAAATAATATAAAAGTTTTACAAAATGATAATAAAATTCAAGCTGTAAAAGATGTTAAAAATAATGTATGGGGTGTTGTAATTTATGACGACAATACAACATTTAGGATTGATGAGAATCTAACCTTAAAAGGCAAAGGTGTTTATACTATAAGATTATTAAATGAAACATATACTATTTCAACATTTAATCCTGAAACAAAAAAATTTAAAGAAAAAAGTATAATTTCAAATTTAAGTAAAACCTACATCCAAAAATTAAGTCCTGTAGATTATAGTACAATATTAGAACTTAAATTAAATAAAAAATCATCAGGTTCAGATAAAAATATTTCTAATGAAAATAACAGTACTGCTGGCAGTGATGATTCCATTAGAAATGATGGTTCCGTTGTAAATAATGACAATAAATCAGGAAATATAATTAAGGATAATCAAAATATAAACAATTCCAACAATGCAAATCCAGAAACCGGAGATGATGCTAAATTAAATACTTTAATAATTGGAATTTCTGGTATGGTAACATTATTTGTTATTAACAAAAAAAATTTAATTAAATAATTTATAAAAATTGCCATAAAATATTAAGTTACTTTTACATATGGTGGATATATAAATATATTTTGAGTATAAGTCTATTACCGTCTCAAATGATATTGTAGAAAATGGGCCTGGGGCACTTGAATTTGCCCCAGCTTTTTTTAGTTTCGTGCTTTTGCTGGGGCAATCCCTTAATTTTCGCACAAGATCCAACCCTAGCTTTTTCCAATTTCTTACTTTTGCTGGGACCGTACTTTATTTTTCTATAAAATTTTAGCCCCTACTTTTCCTAACTTCGTGCTTTTGCTGGGGCAATCCCTTAATTTCCGTACAAGATCCAACCCTAGCTTTTTCCAATTTCTTACTTTTGCTGGGGCCGTACTTTATTTTTCTATAAAATTTTAGCCCCTACTTTTCCTAACTTCGTGCTTTTGCTAGGGCAATCCCTTAATTTCCTCACAAGATCCAATCCTAGCTTTTTCCAATTTCTTGCTTTTGCTGGGGCGTTGGCATTTTCACTTAAGCTTATATCAAATAATGGATCCTAATTTTTTACCTATCTATTATTAAATATAATTTCAATTATCAATCATTCACAATATTACCTTTCTCGACATTTTCAATTATCTTTTCATATATAAATTCGTAGATTTCTTCATTTACATCTTTTATCAGTGAAGCTCTAGCTAAAACTTGAGAAAGTCTAACATTACCTTCTTTCCATGTTCCCCCATTTTCAGCAAAAACGTTGCTGATTAAAGGCTGTAATCTATCCATGGCATTAGCATATATTGCCTCTGATGTAGCCTTTTCTTCAAATTCTAGCCATAAATTTTCAAGCATTTTAGCTTCGTAAATATCTAAATGAGATTTCAATTTAGACATAGATTCCAATTCTCTGTTCTTTTTATCTTTATTTGCATTTACATCAAATGCAAAAGTATCCCCTGCAAATATTTCAACTAAATCGTGAACTAAAAGCATCTTGATTACTTTATTAACATCAATTTTATTTTTAGAATACTTTTCCAAAAACATTGCCATTGTTGCAATATGCCATGAATGTTCTGCATCATTTTCTCTCCTGCTTTCGCCAATTATTTTAGTTTTTCTATAAATTTTTTTCATATTTTCCAATAAAATTATAAATTTTAAATCTTTTTCAAATGACATTATTCCTCCTAAGGGTTTCTAAATAAAATTATATCATTTTTCTTAACATAAAAAACTTATTGTGATAAAATTAATTACCGGAGGCAGTTATGTTTTTAAAAGATAATGACAAAATTAAATTTCTTGTTTCCGGTACTGCAATTGGTATAATTTGTGGATTTATGCTTACAATTTACAGGTTATTGGTAGTATTGTTGCAAGGAAAAATGCAAAATTTATATATTTTTGCAAGACAAAATTTATTAAATGCAATCATAGTTTTGATTTTTTTAGCATTTCTTGGTTTTATAGTAGGGATTCTTACATATAAAGAACCTATGATTGGAGGATCTGGAATTCCTCAAGTTATGGGACAAATTAAAGGATTACTGACAATAAAATGGCAGAAAGTCCTTCCTTTTAAGTTCATAGGTGGAATAATCGGACTTGCAAGTGGTTTAACTTTAGGTAGAGAAGGTCCTTCAGTGCAAATGGGTGCAAGTGTTGGACAAGCATATTCAGAGCTTGGGAAGTGCAAAGATGAAGAATCCAAAATATTAATATCGGCAGGAGCAGCGGCTGGTTTATCCGCAGCATTCAACGCTCCTATTTCAGGGATATTATTTGCTTTAGAAGAGTTACATCACAGTTTCAACAAATATGTATTTATTGCCGTTACTTCTTCATCAATTTTTGCAAATTATGTTTCAGGACTTATGTTAGGAGTAGACCCTGTAATAAACTTAGGAAAAATGACAAAGCTCAGCCCTTCATTATATTCTTATTTGATTTTAATGGGATTAATAATCGGACTGCTTGCTCCGATATTTACACTTTCAATATACAAATTAAAAGATTTTTACGACAACCTAACTATTCCAAAATATATACAGATTATAATTCCTTTTATTTTAACTGGTATTATAATAATAATATTTCCTAATGCTTTTGGCTCAGGAGAACATTTTATATTTTTACCTATTAAAAACAATGCTGATGGATTTAAAATTTTTGAAATTATTATCGCAAAATTTATACTTTTAATCATTGCTTTTTCATCAGGTATGCCGGGAGGAATATTTTTACCAATGCTAGTTTTAGGATCATTAATAGGGAATGCTTTCGGTCAGACATTAGTTATGTTTGGTATCATTGACAGTAACTATATTGTACTATTCTCATCAATTGCTATGGCGGCTAACTTCGCAGCCATTGTACGTTCGCCATTAACAGGCATTATTTTATTGTTAGAATTAACCGGATCTTTCACATTCTTCCTACCAATTTCAGTAGTTGTCCTAACTTCTTACATGGTAGTTGAATTGATAAACTTAAAACCTATTTATTCCGGATTACTTGAAAAAATGTATGCAAAAATTAATAATTTGAATAGTTTATAAAACTATTCAACAACAAAAGTCCTATGACTTTTGCGTCTTAAGTTGCAAAAGTCATAGGACTTTTTGTGTAATCAAAAATATTCCTACTAAAATCTGAAATATTATAATCAGTGGTATTCCTACCATAAACTTTTTATGTTTAGTCTTGTGTCTAATAAGCTTCATAGTGAAGTACATAAATATCGAGCCTCCAAGAGCAGAAATTAATAAAAGTACACTTTCCCTAACTCTACTTTTAGAAAAATACTTACTTGTGGTCTTATCATAAATAGTAACTAAAATTGCAATTAAATTTATTATAAATAAATAATACGAAATGTAAGGTTGCATTATAATACTCTTGTGAATGTTTTGGTAATGTCTTGAGGCCTTGTGATTGCAGTACCTACAACAGCACTGTCTACTTTGCAATATTCATAGACTTTTTTCAGGTCTTCGGGAGTATTGATTTTCCCTTCGGCAATTACAAACGCTTTTACATTTTCAACAATTTTCTTTGTTGTTTCAAAGTCTGGACCTGTTAACTTTACAGAATATGGAGTATAACCAAAAAGTGTTGTGGATACAATGTCAAATCCCATTTTGTCCGCTTCAATACATTCTTCGTAAGTTGAGCAGTCTGCCATCGCAATTCTACCATTATCGTGAATTAATTTTAATAAGTCTTCAAGTTTATCGCCATTTGGACGAGGTCTTGGAGTTGCATCAAGTGCGATAATTTCACATTTTGTTGTAAGCAAATCTTCCACTTCTTTTCTACTTGCAGTAATGTGAATTGGCGAATCGGGATATACTTTTTTAATAATCCCAATGATTGGCAAATCTACTACCTTTGAAATTTCATTAATATCTTCTACTGATTGAGCCCTTATACCTGCTGCACCGCCTTGCTTTGCTGCAATTGCCATTCTTCCCATAATAAAACTTGAATGTAGTGGCTCTTCAGGTAGAGCCTGACATGAAACTATTAACTTTCCTCTTAATTTTTCTAACATACTTACTCCTACTAATCTTCCAAGCCCATCATATTGCTAATTTCATTTTTATATAAAATTGCCTTAGCACCATAAATTAACCGCAATACCTGATTTTGTAAAATAGGATAAGCCTTTACTGTTGCTTCGGCTGTAAATTCCCCACCGATACCTAGTAACAACCCCGCATCTGGCAATAATCCTATCGGCAACATAAATGCTTTACCTATTTTTTGTAAATACTTAAACATAATTTCCTCCTTCTATATGTTTAGTAATATTATTATCTAAAAATAAAAAATCTGCAACTTTTACATT
Source organism: Helcococcus ovis (assembly GCF_004524775.2). Classification (NCBI taxonomy): domain Bacteria; kingdom Bacillati; phylum Bacillota; class Tissierellia; order Tissierellales; family Peptoniphilaceae; genus Helcococcus; species Helcococcus ovis. The sequence goes on from NZ_CP119081.1 coordinate 1,638,689, forward strand.
ACAGATTTTGTATATTTAACTCGCTATTAATCTTTATTATTTACTTTTTATCTTGTATATAATCTTCCATCTTTAATAGTTAACATTTGATCCGCTAGTTTTGCGAATTCTTGATTATGAGTTACCATTATCACTGTAACCCCCTCATTTTTTACAATATCCTTAAAAATATTCATAACTTGTAATCCATTATCATAATCTAAGGCTCCTGTAGGTTCATCAGCTAATATGACCTTCGGTGAATTCATAAGAGCTCTAGCTATAGCAACTCTTTGCTTTTGCCCTCCAGATAAATTCATAACTTTCTTATCTTTTATATCTTTAATATTCAAAAAATCTAATATTTTTTTACTTCGCTCATTAATATATGCTCTTGACTTTTTTCCGATATATGAAGGTAATTGAATATTAAATATTGCACTTTCACTATCTAATAATTCATAATCTTGTACAACAAAGCCAAAAAATGAATTCCTAAAAAGACTGGATTTTTTATCATTAAAATTTTTAATATTTATTTCATCAATAAAATACTCACCTTTTTCAAAAGGTAATAATAACGCAATAATATTTAGCAGTGTTGATTTCCCTGAACCTGAAGGTCCTGTAATTGAGTAAAATTTCCCTTTTTCAAAATTAAAAGAAATATTTGATAGTGCATTTATTTTTATTCCTCCATCTGATATATATTCCTTGCTAACATTTTTTATATTTATCATTTGCAACCTCTCTTTTTAAATTTATCTCTTAAATTTACTATTTGAATAAAACAACTCAATAAAACATAAAACATAAAAATTGTTAATGTCCAAGTAAATAAAGTTGTATCAAATGATAAATTTTCTTTCATAAAAATTATATCAGGTTTAATAATATTTAAAATATAAATAAATATCCATGACAATAGTAGACCAAATAATAAGGCTAATATATTTGCTAATATGCGATAAAAAACAATTTCTAAATTTGTCGCTCCTAATTTTCTATAAATAATATATCTCTTATTAAATCTATAATTATTTAAAAATGATAAGTTTATAAATAATAAGGTAAATATTAAAAATCCTGTAATCAAAAAACTAATATTTAAATATATCGCTCGATTAATAGTTTGAACAGTGTTCGCATTTATATTAGCTGCACCTTCTAAATAAAAGTCGTTACTTTTTAGATAATTTATAACAGATTCATTTTTATTTTTTTCATTTTCAGAAAACTCAATTAAAAAATTATTCGAATTAAACCATTTATAAATGCTATCATATTTATTATCTACAATTATATAATCTCTTTTATTACTAATTTTAAAAATATTCGCCCAAATATTTTTTGATGAGTAATTAAATGTATCTAAATATATTTGATCTATTTTTTCTCTTGAAATTGCATGTAAAATAACAATATTATTGTCTTTGTCAACTAATCTTATTTTATCTCCAACTTTCGCTTTAGAAAATGGAGATAAAATTAAATAATAATTATTTTCAGGCAATTTTTTTAATTTTAAGATATTTATATCATTATTTAATTTTATAGGAAAAATATTATAATCTTCTAAATCATAAAATTGAGGTAGTGAATACAATCCACTATTTTCATCAATTTTCCAATTTGGAAATACATTTAAAAAAATATTTTTTACATTTTCTTTGTTTTTTAAATCTATAAAAAATTCCTTACTTAACTTTTTTTGATTTGAATTAATAACAAAATAAGTGTTTTTAAGATTTGCTTTTTTATACTTTTCAAAAGATTGTTGATAATATCTCACAGGAGAAAAATATATAATAAATATTAACAATAATAAAGAAAATGAAATAGAAAATATAACATGTTGCAAAATACTTCTTTTATTATAAATTAATAATTTTTTCATTAGTCTATCTCCTTTTTCTTATTTATTATATCTTTCAATAATTTATAGATATATGGAGAAATTATTACAAAACTTAAAATCATTATCAAAACAAATATAAATAAATAATCTTGTATTTGAAGATTATTTGCTAAAAAATTATTCGCTTTTCTAAAAAATGAATCCCACATCAATTCGTGAATAACAAACGCAATTATAGTACTTAAAATTATAAAAATAAAAACATCTAGCAATATGCCGATAAATATTCTTTTTTTAGTCATACCAATTATTCTATATACTCGTAGATCTTTTTCCAAAAATCTTATTACTATCCAAAAAATTGATGAATAAGAAATTATAGAAAGGGCATATATTATGTTTATTATTACAATAACTGTAATACTCATATCTTTATCTTTTTGATAAACATCTATGGGTGAATTCATTGATTGTATCGGATAATTAAAAAGAGACCTATACAATTCATTTAATTTTTCTGTACTCAATACATTTTTAGTTCTAAAGACAATCTGATTTATTTCAGAAATTTTTAAAAATGTTTCAAAATTTACTAAAAAATCAACCCCTTGCCAATATCCAACAACTTTTAAATCTACTCCATTTTTTCTTATAATTTTATTATCTTTTTTCAAATTATAAGAAACGGGCACTAAAACCTCATTTTTCCCCAACTTAGAAAGTCTATCAATACTGGAATTTTTAAGTTCAACTTTATTTATAAAATTCGTTTCCGATAAATATGTTGAGAAATATATTTTTTCATTATTTTCATTAGAAACAATCTCATTTGAGTTAACACCTGTGATCTTTAATGAATCTAACTCCGGCAATTTTTTTTCTAAAGAATTAAAATCTTCATGAGTTAAACTTTTAGAAAAAATCAAACTATAAAATCTATATTTTGTATTATTTTGTCGCCTGTTATTAAATTGAGGCATATATCTAACAAATAAACTGGTAAAGAACAAAATACACAATACAGACGAAATTATTAAAAATAGACTAACCCACTTATTATATTTAATTTGTTTTTTTAATCTTTGTAAAGATAGTTTTATATCAATCATTATCTTAGTTCTATTATATAGCCATTAAATCAATATTTTGCGTATTCAGCTGTATCATCATTTGGTATTCTACTCTTCTGCCCACCCAAAAATGTCTCAAAAAAAATCTATTAATATTTATACATGTTTACATGATATTTAATATTGAATTAAATGCATTTGAAATAATATAATCAATCCCAATACAGCTAATCTTATACTTATTTTTACTGATTTAAATTACCCTCCTTTATTTGTTTACGTTTTTATTATATATATATTTTTTTTTAATTGTCAATTTTTTTTGTTTTTTACATAATATTTTGTATAAATTTCAAGAATATGTTTCCCTTAAAATCACAAAAATTTAATAAAAAACACAAACAAGCCTGATACTTTAATATATCAGGCTTGTTTGTAGTATAACATTATCTAATATTTGCGATAATTTCGATATAGTAAAAATTATTCTACTACATCACTTACACTTTTCAATTCATTATTAATAATTTTTATTTCTTTTCGCTTTTTATAGATGTGCAAAATTAAAACCAATATAAATAATACAGAAATAATCAAATATATCTTGTAATTATCCTTTGGTTTTGCATCATTCATTATTCCGTCATCAATAGCTGCAACATAAGGCACACGATGCCCTCTAACTAAAAGTCTATGTGAATTTATCATATATGGTGTACAAGTCAGCAATGTAACATAATCTTTATCTTTTTGCACTGAAACCGGATCAAAATTTGTAGGCTCTACAGTCAAAATTTGATCTACTTCATATGCAAATACTTCACTTAAAACATGAATATAAAATTTATCCCCTTTTTGCATCTTATCTAAATCAGTAAATAACTTAGCTGTGGGAAGCCCACGATGAGCAGTTATTACAGAATGGGTATTTTCCCCACCAACCGGAAGAGAAGTCCCTTCCAAATGACCTGCACCTTTTTGTAAAATACTTTCTGATGTACCAGCATATATGGGTAACCTTTCATCTATTTTAGGAATATCTATATATCCTATTTTTTCTTGCACTCTAAGCATATTTGCATAAGCTTTTAATCCTTCTTCTTTTTGTTTTTTAGAATAAGGATCCGATAATGCAGATACCTTCAATGTTGAATTAAACGCTCTAGCCAATTCTAAACGATTTTGTATATCATTAGACTCTAGTTCACTAACCTTCCTGTTAAATTGTCTAATTTCCTCATTTGATTGTATCGTATAAAACCATTGTGAAACAAACGGATATAACAAAATCATCAATCCCAGCACAAATAAAAAATAAAAAATAATTTTTCTCTTATTTATCTTATTCATTTGTTATTTCCTCTTGAATATTTTCCATTTTTTCAATATTTTCATTTAGTGACTTTAATTTCTTTTCAGCTTGTTTTTTCTTTTTTCTTATTAAAAATATTAATATAATCAATATAAATATTAAGAATAATGAACCATAAAATAAATATCTGTACACGTGACTTGCTGCATGTTCTGCTATAATTTTTTCTTCAACCGCAGGCACATAAAAAACTCTATGACCTCTAACCAGCAACCTGTGAGTATTTATCATAATTGGCGTACATGTAAGCAATGTAGCATAATCATGTCCCTGTGAAATCAGCAAATCTGAAAAATTTGAAGGATCTATAACTTTAATTTGATCCACTTGATATGCCATTGTTTCTTTAATATTATGAATATAAAATTTATCCCCTATTTCAAGACTCTTCAAATCTGAAAATAACCTTGCAGTAGGCAATCCACTATGTGCAGTTATAACTGTATGTGTACTATTTCCACCAATTGGTAAAGATGTGCCTTCTAAATGCCCCGCTCCAATTTGTAGCACATTCTCTGTAGTCCCAGCGTAAACAGGAATATTTGTATCAATCTTTGGAATCTCTACGTGACCTATTCTTTCATGTATCTCTAGCATCCTTGCGTATTCCTGACGCCCCTCTCTTTTTAATTTTTCATCATAAGGATCGTGATTTACGTTATTTACAAGAGAATCGTTAAAGGCTCTAGCTAATTTCATACGTTTATCAATTTCTTTATTTGATAAATTTTTCTTTTCAATATCAAAATCTTTAATCTGTTCATTTGCCTCAATTCTATAGTATATCCTTGAAATAATTGGGTATGATAAAACTAATAATCCAATCAAAAATATAATCATGATTATTAAATTTGATATCCATTTCTTTTTCTTCTTTTTCACAATAATTTTCCCTTTTTACAAATTTTATACTTATAATTATAACATATTATATATAAAACACCTAATTTACAATAATGTAATCTTTTTCTATTCACTTTTATATTTATTTAATTTATAATAAGTGTACTAATAATTAATGGGAGAAAATTATGAATAATTTATTTAGCAAATCAACACTTAGACACATTGAAATTATAAAATTGCTACATATGTATTCAAACACTGTAAATAAAAACAAAATATTAATTGAATTGGATATTAAAGACTCTACAATAAAAAAAGATATAGTAACCATGAATCAACTATATTCTGATATTTTAACTATAAAATTAGATAACAATATTATCGAACTTCAATACATCAATAACTGTAGTATTGAATCATTTTATAGATTTATAGTTAAGTCTTCTTCAATACTTGATATTATCGAAAATATATTTTTCAATTCATATTATTCATTGGAAGAATTAGCAAATGATTCATACCTAAGTGTTTCAACCACTTATAGAATAATCAATAAATTTAATACTATTTCCAAAAAATATTACGGGTTTGAAGTTGATACAAAAAATCTAGATTTCAAAGGGGATGAAAGAAACGTAAGGACTTTTTTTGTTCAATTATTTAAAGAAAAATATGCATATAGCGAATGGCCTTTTAAGGAAATAGAAAGATCAAGTTTTCATAATATGATTATAGAATTTTACAATATAAATAATGCAAAATTTGTATATTCATTTTTAGAAATCATGTCTCTTATTTGTGCTGTAAATTTTACCAGAATAAAAAACAAAGGTTTTATAATGAACAATATCGATAAAAATAATATTAATTTAAATTCACTACAAAACTATATAAATTCTAATCCTTTTAAGGAATTTTTCAACAAATTTAATATTGTATTAAATGAAGATAATTTAATAGAACTGTTTTATAATTATCTAAATAAGGACTTTATATTTAGTTTTAAGGAAATGATTGAAAAATCTAAATATGTAAATTTAATATCCTCTTCATTACTAAAAATTCTTTCTGAAACAGATCGAATACGAAAAAAATTTAAGTTAAATCTAGAAAATTTAGATGAGCTGATAATTCGTATTCACAATGGAGCAATTTTATATAATACCAATACAAACATAAATTACATTGCATACAACAGGAATGATTTTTACGTAACACAAATCAAACAGGTATTCCCAAAATTTACTAAGGATGTAGAACTTTTCATACAAGATTTGCTTATTGAAATCAAAGGTGTTGCCAAGCCATTTGAAATAAATCATTTAACGTATATCTTAATTTCAACATGGAATGACCTAATACCTCAATTATTTTCAAAGAAAAGTAAATTGAAAACACTAATACTAAGTAGATTTAATTCCTACCACGCCGGCAGTCTAAAAAGTCAACTTGATTTATACTTCAAGTTAATTTTAGACACTCATCTGTACACAGAAAATATTTTAGATTTAAAACACATTGAAAATAGTGATTACGACCTAATCATTGCTGATTTCAACCCACCAGAAAAAATAAATCAACCTTGGTTTTACATCCATGAAAATCCAACAATTAAAGACTATCTATCAATATCAGAAACAATATCACTATTGATAAATAAAAGATGGATAATAGATAATGATGAATAGTATTAAATTTTTCGAAAAGGTCAGTATTGCACTATGATAAATTAGTTATATAAGAAGCCGAGCTGCGTTGCCCTTGGGAACAACGTAGCTCGGCAGTTTTTATATTTTACCCCTATTTTGAACATTTTACAGATGAAATCTCTATTTTTAACACTTTCATCTGCTTTTATCGGATAAATTTACGGATAAAATATCCGATTTCATTGATTTCATCTGCTTTTATCGAAGTAATTCACATTCCTACTTAAAATTTACAGACAAAAATGGCAAATAAAGGCTTTTTGTCTGCTATTTTCTTCAAAATATTCAAAATTTTACGGACAAAACTTAGAAAATTTAGAAATCTATCTGCTTTTAATTATTAAAAAAATGTAACAATATTGGCATTAACATTTTCTTTCATTTCTTGCATAATTTTATAAATGAGGAATGATGAAAGAACTACAAATTTTGCTTCAAAAAGAAATTGAAAAGCATCTTATTTATTACAAATATGTCAAAAATTACAACTATTTACAAGGTAGATTAGTTGTATCAAATTCTCATGAAAGAATTCAATTTTATCACGAATATTTTGATAAAAATATTAAAAAGAAGGTTAGAAAGTATCTGAAGAAAAGAAAAAGTTGATAACTCCAATAGTTACACCCTATAAACAATTTAAGGATAAATGGCTAAATAAACCATATACCAAAAAGCCTATTTCTAACAATACTCCATTGATTTTAACAAACAGGAGGGAGCGTGTGCGTTCAAAGTCCGAAAAGATATTGGCAGACTATTTCGATAAAATGAACATTCCATACAAATATGAATGCCCCATTAAATTTGGAGAAATTAACTTTAATCCGGATTTTACATTTTTGAACCCCCTAAATAACAAAGAAATTTATTGGGAGCATTTTGGTATGATGGATAATCCTGACTATGTGAAAATTTTTGTTGACAAGATAAACATCTATTATAAAAATGGAATTATTCTTGGACAAAATTTACTTGTTACTTTTGAAAATACTAATTCCTATATCGACAATGAAATAGTGAAATTGCTTGTAAATAAATATTTAATATAAAAATAGGAGAGTTACAAAATTTGTAATTCTCCCATATGCTATTTATCATTTTTTCTTTTAACAAAATACAATATCACAAATGATCCAAGAGCTATAATTCCTAAAATCACATAAATCATAACCCCTCTATCACCTGTATCCGGTTGTGCAGGTGGTAGTCCCGGCACTTTAGGTTTATTTTTTATAATTAAAATCTTTTCGCCAGAATCCTTATTTACCTCAAAGTCAATAGCATTTTCGCCTAAAATATATCCCTCAGGTGCTTTTATTTCCTTAATTTGGTACTTGCTATAAGGAGCATTTTCTAATACAAATCTGCCATCAGCCCCTGATTCTAGCACAACATTCTTTCCATTTTGTAAGAATGGCACATACTTACCATTTTCTAATTTGTAAATTTCAAACTTTGCCCCAGACAATCTTGTTTGTTCTGCATTATCTGCAACTTTTAAAAATTCATATTTTCCAATTTCCGGTTTAATATTTTCAACTTTTACTTCAACCAATTCAGTAGAATTAACTAAAAATTCAACATTTAGATTTTTTACCAAATATCCATCTAAAGCTTTCACTTCCTTAAATACATAGCTTCCAAAAGGAAGATTTGCTACACTAATTTCTCCATTTTTATCAGTATAAAGAGTTAAATCTCTTTTTCCGTTTTCTGCATACTGGTAGCCAGCAATTAAAGGAACGCTTAATTCTTTCCCATCTTTTATTTCATATAACTTAAATCCTACATGAGATAATTTATTTCCATATTGATCAACTTTCAATAGTTTTACTTTTCCATTTTCAAAAGGAATTATTTTATTTTTATTAAATATTTCAACTTTTTCGCTCTTATTTGATGAAAGCTCAGCAACAAAACTAGAAATATATTTAAAGTTTTTTGTCTCAATATTGCTTCTAAAATAGTATAATCCGTCTTTAATTCCACTTATTGATATTATCCCATCTTGATACTGCCCAACTACCTCATACGACGCATACTTACTGTCAAGCTCGGCATCACTCATCTTGTACAATTCACTTCCTAATTTTACTCTATCATCAAAGACACTGTATTTTGTCGATACATCCCAATACTTATATGTGCGGGCTTTTTCATTTTCAGCAAGAATATTTCTTACATCATTATCATTTCCAACATGGATTTCCAACAAAACACTATCCGCAAGTGCGTTATTATAGTTAAAAGCAAACACTAAAATCAGTATGAATGCCACTATATTTCTTATATATTTAAATTTATTTTTAAGCATTTTTTTCTCCTTTTTTCATCTTATATTTGATATTTATTAAAAACCCTTTACTAAATATCAAATACAAGATAGCTACCGAGCCATACCATGTATGGCTCAATATCTTATCTAGTTTTTATTAAGCATCTACTTCTTGATTATTTTTCTTCAATGCGTAAATCGCTGCACCCATGATGATTAAACCAGCTACTGTAAAGATAACTGTACCAATACCACCTGTTTGTGGGATTGTTACTTTATTATTTTTGATTTGCATTGCATCTTTTGTTTCTTCTTTTTCCTTATCATAGTTAATTTGACCATCTTTAGTATATGAACCGTCTTTAACTTCGAATTTAAAGTCTCCACCACCTGTAGGAAGTGCATATCCCTTTGGAGCTGCAGTTTCCACTGCCTGGTAGTTTCCATAAGCTAAGCCTTTAACTTCAAATCTACCCTCTCCATCAGTGTAGAATTTAGTTGCTTGATCTTGTTGCTCTACCCATTCATAATTTAAATTAGCTTTTACAAATTCTTCTTGCATTTTATTATAAAGTTCTTTAACTTTACCAAGTGCATCATCTTTGCTATTAAATGTTTCTTTATCTATTTGAACTTGATTTTCAGCATTGATTTCTCCCTTTGCTAATACTTCATTTACTGCTTTTATAGCTTCATCATAAGCTGATTTAGCAGTTTTATAACCACTTTCATCAGCAGGAGTAACCTTTAAGAATTTATTTTCATCAGTACCACTATTTAAATTCTTTATTACAAATTCTGCACCGGCAAGTCTTTCTTTTCCATCTGAGTTTGTCTTTACAAATTTCTTTCCACCTACTGTTACTTGTGGAGGTGTTGGTGTAATTGAATTTGGAGTTTTAGTATTTGTAATAGTTACAGTACCTTCACTATTTTCAAATTTTGGTTCAAAACCATTTACAATTTCTTTTACTTTATATTTAACTTCATCACTTAATCCTGAGAATTTACCTGAGAAATCTCCAGTAACTGTGAATGTAATACCATTTCCTAAATCTGTTTTATCAACTACTCTAGCTGCTGTAAATGTTACGTCAGCTACCGGATTACCTTGTGAATCTAAAAGTACATACTTAACAGTATTAGTTTTTTCACCTTCATTTGCCCATTTTTTAGTAACTGTTATTTCTCCACTTTTAGGAGTTATTTCTTCACTTTCAAATTTTGGTGGTGTATGGTTAAAGATAATTGTTGCGTGGTTGTCCATTGGTTGGTCTACCACTGCATCAGATGTTACATTTGCAGAATACTTAAATGTAATTTCTACTTCTTCTTTCTTGGCAGCATCATTGATAAGTTTTAAGCCTTCTGCTTTAAAGTTTAGTTTAAATCCATTTGCTTCTGGAGTTATTGTATAGTGTGTATTTAAATCTAATCTTAAACTAACAGGAGTTACTGCAAGTTCAACTCCTTTTTTTGCATTATATTTTAATCCCTTATCCATAGCATCTACTAGGTCTAAATTTTTAAATGTAGAGCCTTGTGGAAGTGATACTTTTGCTTCATAAGGAATTTCTTTTCCTATTTGACCTTTAACATTTGCTTTTTCTTTTTCATAATTATTAAAAACAGCTCCTACATCTTTAAGAGATTGTGGATCAGTTATTTTTTCTAAACCATTTTTTTGAGCAAAGTTCTTATCAAATTGTACTTTGTTTACAGTATTCTTTGGATATACGTGAAGTTTATCTTGTGTATCAAACATAGAACCATCATCTTTGTATATTGGAAGAGCTAGTCCGAATGGAACTGCCGCTGCTCCAGTGATAGCACCTTCTTTGATTGTTGAAGCTTTATCTTCAACGAACCAGTAGTATCCGTTTTCTAAATTTTCAACATCAACGCCACCTTTTTTTGATACAACAGTTTGTGTTGGTTGATTTACTGAAAGTTCTTTTTCTACTAATTCTTTTGTATCATAAGAACCTGGTTCTTTTACCATTTTTTCATAAGTATCTTTTGATTCTACTTTGTATACATAGAAAGTAACACCTTCTAGTTCTTCAGTGTCTGCACCAAAGAACTTTGAAATGTTTTCTTGTGAAATTGCTTTACCATTATATTGTGTTTGACCATCTTTACCAAGTACAAAGTTTTGACCTTCTTTTTGTTTTAATGGGAATCCCTCTAAGCTACTCATTTTCATTTTGTGAATTACAACTGTTGTCTGATGTTTCTCTTGATCCGCAAAAACTTGTGATGCCGGTGCCACTACTGCTAACATCATTACGAATGCTAACATTAACGAAATTAATTTTTTTAAATTCATTATGTCTCTCCTTAAGTGTTTTAAAATTTTTAATAAACGTATTATATGTAGTAATTTAAATTACTACATATAATTCTCTTTTGTTGTTTTAACTTTTTTCAATTTTTATCTTTAGTATTGCTTGTTTTAGCTTTGATGAGAAAATTTTTAATCTTCTCATCAAAGCCCTTTATTCTCTCTTCAAAAATGACTTTCTGCAAAGTGGGGTAACTTTTTAATTTGTCCCACCCCCTTTGTTGTCATACCTTCTCTTTCTAAGCTCATACCACGCAAGAGCCATCAAACTAACCCCCGCTCCAACAAACGGAACAGTCCCCATTCCACCAGTAGAAGGATAAACTGGTTTAGTTTTGGTGTTTACTATCTTATGAATAGTTCCATCACTTTCTGTTAGTTGTATCCCGTTATAAGTTTTTACATTTTCTATTTCACCTATAACATTTACTGTAAATGTTGCTACTTCTAATTCTCTTCCTAGTTTAGGATATCCGTCCGGTGCTTTTGTTTCGTAAAGTTTATACTCTCCCGGCGATAATTTTTCAAAAATAAATTCATTAGTCGAAGTATTGCCAATAGAATTTATTTCCTTAACAACATCATTCATTTTCTTTAATTTGAATTCTGCTCCCTTTAAGGCTTCTCCATTTTCATTTACTTTGTAGAATTTAATTTTATTTGGATAGTTTATAACTGTCTTTTCTGTTGGTGTAATTGGAGCTTTTTTATTTGTTACTGTTATTTCATTTTTGGAGTCATCGACAATAGACAATAAATCATCTGAAGCATCAGATTTTTTTATAACTTTTATTATATTTCCATTATCATCAACGGTTATTTGAACTTTCCATGGTGACGATGGTTTCTGATATCCGCTTGGAGCTATAACTTCTTCTAAGATGTAGTCTCCTGCCTTTATCTTTGTGAAGTATAGTGTACCCTTACTAATATTGTTTTGAGAATCCCAGCCTGTTTTAGCGTATTGAAGGTATTTTTCTTCTCCTTCTACGCTTGTAAGTTTAAATATTGCTCCATCAATTGCTTTGCTGTCATCACTATCTTTTTTAACCAATTTTATAGCCTTGCTATAATTTATAGTTGCACTTGGTTTAGCTTGGATAATTTCGTTGTTAAATCCTATTAATTCACCATTGCCTCTTTTCATAGAAGCAAATAATCTTATTGGAGTATCTCCCGTTTCATATGGTGCTTTTATCCTTATAACGTACCCATATTGTTCTGGATTATCTCCTTCTACGCCACCATTTATTGTTAATACTTTTGCTTGTCCATAAGTTGCAGGCCTATTTTTTACCAAATAATCTGTGTTTAATGTTAATTTTTGCTCAGTTTTTAATGAAGCTTCTGTCAACCCAAAACTTTCCGGCATTGTATCAGGGTTTAGCTTTTCTGTATTAACAAGAGACTCAAATGGATGCTTTACTTTATAGATACTAATATCCGCATCACTATTAAATAAATCAATAGCAGAAAAGCGATAAGGGTGCCATTGATTACCAGTATTAGTATATAATCCCACTGTTATTTGATCTTGAGGCAATTTTTCACCATAAAGATAAACATAACTTATTGTATAAGGACTTGGATTTGCTTTTTTTACTGGCTCCCCGTTAGAGTCCAACTTTGGTCTACCTGTTTTTGGGTCAAGTTCAACCTTATCTGTGTTGTAGTAAATAGCAGACCCTATATTATCATTACTATTTTTGGCTCTTATAGAAAATCCACTATAATCAACACTAATTTGATTTTCATATACTTTTTCAACTGCAGTTTGTGCTAGTGCATTATCCTTACCCTTTGAAGGAATTGTATTTTTTATAGTAAGTAAAGCATTTTCTTTAACCTTATCCCTATTTACATAAAGTGGTGCTTCTATTTCTATCTCAAAATCTTGTTTATTGTTAACTGCACTAGTCAAGGTATACTTGTAAGTGTTGTCTCCATTTTTATTAGTAACTTTTATTAATTCTTCTCCCAAATATGATTTTATTGGAAGTATTTCGTTTTCTATCATCTTGTTACCTAGTCTGTTTAATTTTTCATCATAGGTAATATAGAAGTAATCTCCTTCTTTTGCCTGTGCTGGCAGCTTAACCTTAAATTTAGCCTTTAGATATTCCCCATTATTTGGATAAACTGTTGTGGGATGTTTGTCATTACTTGATACTAATTCATAGTCACTAACATCAAGTTTTTTAATTAATTGACCATCAAATATATTTGGATCTCTTTTAGTACTACCTGTTCCTTCAACATCTATAGTACTTTTTGTATTTAATAGTTCATCTGGATCTCCCTCTTCTTTCAACTCACTTTTATCCATTATATCAAAAAGTTTCTTATCTATAACTTGGGTATTTCCACTTGCGTGTACTATTACTACATAGTCATCACTAGCCTTATACCCATCTGGAGATTTCGTTTCTTTTAGAATATACAGTCCTGATTCAAGGTTGTCAAATGCTACTCCATCAGCTCTTTCAACTTTCTTTGTTACAGAATTAAAACTTACCGGTAACTTTTCCCCCTCTTTTTTAGACAAAGTAAACTCTGAACCGGATAAAAAATTTTGTTTCTCATCAGTCTTTTTAATCGTAAACTTCCCATATACTTTAGCTTTTTCTTCAGCCTTTGGAGTGTTTTCTGAATCTTTTAATGCGATAAATTTATTTAATATATTAGCTACTTTAGGATCTTTAGCTGCTATTTCAACTTCTTTTTTTAATGGTTTTTCATCATTTGTTTTAGCTTCAAAATCTAATAAAAGATTATTTTTATTTTCTGCATCCTTTTTTATAAAAAATACGTATTTATACCCCGTTTCCAATGAATTGGAAAGTTTTACAGGATTTTTCACTTCTAGCTTTTCAAGTTTTTCCTTCATTTTTTTCGAAGAAAAATCTTTGTAATCTTCTATATTATCCTCATCCCTGTATAGCGGGTTCGTAAGAGTTATATCTTCTTCCTCAAAGCCATTTGTTTTTACTATTCTATCAATTTTTATATTTTGAGCTGTTTTTGTAATTGAATTTAAAAATTTAAATTTTGCTTCCTTTACATCTGATAAATTTTTTACATCTAAAGTTAATGTGTATATAGAATTACTTTTATCTAAATTTAACCCCCATGACAAAATATCAAAATTTTTGTTATTGATTTGATTTTTTTCTATATCATTTCTAATTAATGTAATTGGGATATATAAATTTTTAAATCCTTTTTTTGATAAAGTAATATATGTGTATATATAAGGAGAATTTTTGTCTTTAGCAAAATTCTTTTTATCTTTGTCAATTTTTGTTAAATCAACATTTATTGACTCACTCTTTATATCTTTTCCATTAATAATATTTAAGAAACCGGTTTCTTTTTTTACTAAAAATTTAAATTTTTCTAAATTAATTTCTTCATCAACCTTATATGCAAGTTTATCTGCCTCTAACAAAATCATTGAAGAATTTTTCATTTTTAATGCTCTAAAAAGCTCTAAAGGACTTAAATTTAAATTGCTATCCTTAATATTTAATTTAATGTTTATTGGGCTAAAATTAGGAATTTTAATGGCTATTGAATGGGTACAAGGATTAATTTTATTTTTTTCTAAATATTGTATGATTGATTTTTTTGTATGATTCGTTTCTTTTTCTAAAAACTTTTCATTAAATAAAGAATTATAATAATTTTCATAAATAATATCGCCGTGTTTAAGATTTATGTCTATTTTTTCATTTTTTGATATATCATCATATTTTAATAATCTTATTTCGTTATTAAAATTTTTTATTAAAATTTCTATAGAAGATAAATCTAATCTTTCACCTACTTCATAATTAATCTTAGGATACTTAAAAATCAAACTTTGTCCCGGCGATAGAGCTTTTGATGCTTCTATTTGTTTTGACGTTAAGTTTTTACTCCCTAAGTTATTAATATCAACATTATATAAACTACTTTTGGTTTTACTACTTGAATTCAAGTCATTTGTTCCAATAATAGTTTTAGATTGCTTATTTTCTTGATTGGTATTTTCATTGTTTATTATTTTTAAGGAATTTGGATTATTATTTTGAAACGCCATTACCGGTGTTGCACATGTTTGAAATAATATGGAAACCCCTAAAAAAATTGAAAATATTTTATTAAATCTATTTTTCATTTTCTCCCCTTAACTCTAAATTATTTAATATACTATCTTCCAATATTATAATAACTAATATATATTTATTTCACATTTACACTTCAAATATATATTAGCTAAAGACTATCATATATAGTTTAAAAATTCATTTCATTTTCCCTTATTTAAATTTATCATTTTGACAAAATATCGTTAATCATCGGTGGTTTCATTGATTTAAAAAATTAAAAAAATGTTAATATTTTTTCATTAATAATGCATAATGTATTTCATATCTTAAATTATACAAATATGAAAATATCTATAAATATGACAATTAATCACAATTTTCCATAATTCTAATATAACCATATTTATTAAATAAAAAAAATATGTTACAATTTAATGTTAAAAATCATTACAATTAACTTTAAATTTTCCTAAAAATTAGGTATAATTTTATTTAGAATTACAAAAAATACACAATTCTATTTTTTTACTATTTTAATTTCATTTTTTTATTTTAAGAACTAACTTTTTGAAGAGGTGATTATGATTAGACTTTTAGGTAAGCGTACTATAAGGCACACAGATATTATTAAACATCTGCACATTAATTCAAACTCAATTAGCCAGGAGCATCTTATAAGGATTTTAGAAGTAACAGATTCTGTATTAAAATCAGATATCGAATATTTAAATTCAAACTATCCGGATATATTAAAGATAAAAACTTCAAACAATATAATTTCTATAATTTACAACAATGATTCTTGCATTGAAACTTTTTTTAGAACTATTATAAATAATTCAAATATCTTTAACATGATTGAAGCATTATTCTTTTATAAATTCAACAGTATTGATTCTTTAGCAGAAAATCAGTTCACAAGCATTTCAACTATATACAGAATGATAGATAAATTTAACACCGCCGCAACAAATAAATATAACTTTAGGTTAGATAAAAAATCCCTAAAATTTATAGGAAGCGAAAAAAATATTAGATCCTTTTTCACTCAATTATTTAAGGAAAAATATGCTATTGATGAATGGCCATTTATCAACATAAACAAAAATACTATAAAAAAAGCTATTACTGAATATTTCAAAATTAATAATATTAATAAATTTGAATACTCATATTTAGAAATAATGTCTTGGACATGTGCTGTAAATTTACATAGAACAAAATTAAATTTCCCTGTAATTTCTCAAATGGAAACAAATAAAATAAACTATGATATAATTAAGAATTTACTTAAATCAAACATTTTACAAAATATTTTTAGAACTTTCTATATACCTTTAACAGAAAATAATCTAATAAACATATTTTATAATTATGTACATGTCGATCTTGTACATACATTTAAGGAATTTACTGACAAAGCTGATTATAGTCCAAATATAGCTATATCCCTACATAGAGGTTTTTCTGACACATTTTCCATTAAAAACAAATATAATTTACAATTAAATAACATTGAAAATTTAATTATAAGTATCCACAATTCAGCTGTATTATATAATAGTGATATAAAATCAAATTGTGTTATCTATAACAGAAGAAAAATGTATATTGATCAAATCTATAAACAATTTCCAGAGTTAGTAACTGATATAAAAACTTATTTAAGTAATTATTTAACTTCACTAAAAGGAAGTATTAAAAAAAATGAAGTAGAGCATTTGACATATGTTGCAGTATCAACATGGAAAGGGCTAATCTCTCAGATGTATAATTTATCCGATAAATTAAATGTACTGATTATAAGCAGATTTAACTCCGTTCATGCAAGTAATATTAAAGTTCAGTTAGACATGATATTTAAATGCTTTTTTAACACTGTACTTTTTGATGGTAACTCTTTAGAAATAGATAATATAAACTTTGATGATTTTGATTTAGTAATAGCTGATTTTATACCTGTAAACAATAAAGTCCCTAACTGGATTTTCATCCAAGAAACCTTAAATCCAAATGATTTTCTAGAAATTATTAAGAAAATTTCTAAATTTATAAAATATAAATTTTAAAACGAACTAAATCGTCTAAAATTAGCTTATTATCTTTATTTTAAACAAAAACTATGATATAATTGTGTTGGGCATGAAGTGAACCAAACATGAAATCCTCCAATTTCAATTAAAATATTTCAGTCAAAATATAATTTATTTCATGTCTAAAAAAACTCAGGTAATTTTTTTGATTTTACCTGAGTTTTTTTATTTTGCATAAGAAATGAACTTACACAAAATCCTCCATTAACATTCTAACACCTACATAAAAAAATACTTTTCTAATTTTTATGTATAGTTCTACAATTTTGCGATAAAATTGTTAATAATTATAAATAGTGTAAATGATTTAAAATAAAAAACTGCTATATAGCAATCTATGCTGCACAGCAGTTTTTAGCGTATATTATATTCTAAAACCACGCTTGTATTGTGGATATAAATCCTTTAACGATATTTCCAAGTTTCTTGTTTATATCCTTAAAAAATGTAATAATTTTTTTAGAAGTTGACTTACTTTTTGGTTTTTCAGATTTTTTTGAATCAGAAGTTTTTTCTTCTTTTTCTTTAGTTTTTTGTTGTTCAATTTCTTTTAATGCAGCATTAACCGATTTTTCCAACTCATCAGCTGATTTTGATAAAGCATTCACTGTTACTTCTCCATTTTCCCTTAACAATTCAACATTAGAAACATCAGCAGTCAATTTACTCTTTACAGATTCACTTAATTTTGAACTATCAATTTTATTAGCTTTTCCAAGTAATTCATTAAGTTTTTTATTTAAGTTTTCTTTAGTTATATTTTCTTCAACTTTTACTTCGGTATTATCTAATGTCAAAGTTGCAATAACCTCTGCAATTCTATTTGCATTTGAATTAATTAAATTCTTTGTTAATTTTTCTGTTTTTAGTGTTCTTTCAGCATCTTCAACAACTTCTCTTAACTTATCAAGCCCTTCTTGAGCATATAGTCTTTGATTTCCTTTTTTGTTTTCTAAATATTCTTTAGCATCTTTAATAGCATTTTCTAGTGGAGATTTATCTAGTTTTGTACCGTATAGTTTTACTTCTGGGATAATAGGTGCATTTCCTAAAGTTGACTTAACATTAACTCTCCAATATCTGCTTGAAGTTGATGCGAATTTTCCCTTATAAATATCTTTTGTTCCATCTTTTATAGTATCAACAGTTTCCCATTTTTTTGATTTTAATTTTTCTATTTTTTCATAATATGAAAGACTTTCTTCTAATACAAAATCTTTATCATCCAAATATTCCAATGAAGCAATTACATTTGCTTTTTTTCTAAAAGCTTCCACCTTTGTAACCTGAATTAATTCCCAGGTATTCAATTTTATATTTCCATCTACTTCAAAAACTATGAACATATCATTTTCTTGTTTTGGTGCATTAAAAGCGATAAATTGGTTCCCACTATCTAATTTACCATCAAATATTTTTGAGCCTACAGAAGTAAAAGCATCTCTAGCTGTAGAATCATATATTTTTTTTATATCAGGTTTAACTTGGAACAAAATATCCTTTTCCTCTCCAACAACAATCTTCAATTTATGAACTTCTTTTCCTTCTCCATTTGTAATTGTTGATATAAATGTTTCATCATCACTTGATTTTACTATATTATTTTCTACCGGATCTAAAGTACTATTTGTTGTTTCAATAGTAAATTTACTATAATCTAAAGGTTTTACAGTATACCCCTCTTTCAAGAATGGCTTACCATCTATTGTACGTGAAGTATATTCATTAAATTTATCAGGTGTTACATAATAACCTTGAGATGTTACTTGACCTTTTAATACTTCTTTTTCAATATCATAAGATTTATTTTTTTCTAATCTTACAAATGATGGTGAGAATGTTTCTGGATAGTACCAAAATGGTTCTTGTCCTTCAAATTTAACATTTTGTTTATTATTTATATTTTTTACCAACGCATCAAATACTTTTCTATTATTTGATCCTGGGGATAAGTCTAAATTATTATCTGATATATCTAATTTTTCTAATGATTTAAAGTTTTCAGGATTGATAATTTCTAACTCTTCTAAATGCAAACCTCTTAAGTTTAATTCTTTTAATCCGCTTAAATTTTCTAAAACTAACTTAGCGTCTGATTTTTTATATTCTGTACGAGGTCTTTCTTTTCGTATACCTTCCGGTAAGTTTTCAGGAGTTAAGCTAGTTACTTTATCTAAATTTTTTAATGTTAATTTATTTAAATTAACTAATTTTTCTAACCCTGTTAAATCTTTAATTTCAGAATCATCTATAATTAATTCTTTATTATATCTTGATATCATACCTTTGTATTCACCAATTTGTGAAATAACTTGTTTTCTTAGATGTTCATCAGGAAAATCTTCTTCATCAATTATATCGTAAGCATTGTTTTCATTTAATAATTCTTTTAACTCTTTTGAATATTCATAATCTGTTGGAGCTAAATCATCAGAATCACTCTTTCCAGGTCTTCCAGCTTGCACCCATTTATCTATATCTATTTTTCTTCCATTTGTTGTGTTTTTACTATATTCATTATATGCTTTTATAGCTTCCTCTTTTGTAGGATGAGGTACTCCGTCTCTCTCAATAGCATATGAAAACACCCCTGCTTTTAAGGAGTCCTTTGGTTGCCATTTTGCATATCTGGCAGCTCTTGAATCAGCAAATTTACCATCTTCAAAGACTCCTTTGTCTTTTTCATCTTTTATTATTTTTTCAACTTTTCCATCTGTTGTTGGGATATCATACCATCTATTATTATCATATAATGGGTCATCCTTTTTTTCTGTAGTATATGAATTTTCTTCATAAAATGAGAAACCTATCATAATTTTTTGCGAACCCACTAAAGATTTAAATGTATCAAATAAAGTCATTTCCCTATTTTCTTCAAAGTCTTGGAGTCTTGTATTTCCTACCGCTTTCTTTTGAGATGCTACATACTCTTCAGTATTTTTATATTCACTTCTTCCACCGTACATTTGAATCAAAACTAGATCAAACTTATCCTTATGACTTTCAAATGCAGGATGAAAAGCTGAATATGTTGTATCATATATCAATAATTTATCAGTATTACTTTTTGGTCCTACTTTTTTAGATAATAAATCTAAAACTTTATTATATTGATCTTTATGAGTTTTGAAATCACTAATCTTTTGCTCCATATCAATATCTAAGCCATCAAAATTATACTTATTCATATAATAATGTAATATAAACTCAGCTCTAGCTTTATTCCCTTCATCTGTATTACCAAATTCAAGTACTTTTCTATCAGAATTATTTTTTAGTCTTAAATATTTAGAATATTTTTTACTTATCTCATTATGTAAATTTAAATTATACTCTATATCCTTATACAACAAATGAACAAATATAGAGCCTACTACCTTTTGTCCTTTTTTATGTAACTCATCAACATATTTCTTCATAACTTTTTCAGGTACTTTAGCCATTTCATTATCATAAAATGCTAATACCAAATCTACTTCCTTAGGTATATCACCCATTCTTGTTTGAGCATTTTTATATTTTTTAGCATCAGGGTTTGCCTCATCACTCCACACCCTATAATAACCACCATTTATAGGTGTATGTTTTTTAAGCCATTCTTCAGTTGCTTTTCTTCCTTCAGATTTAGTAGTTACTTCCTTCCCCTCAGCCTTAGCAACCGATGTCCTACTTACAGGTAATAAGCCTGTAACCATAACAAACGCTAATACAAAACTTATTACTCTTTTTGAAATTTGTTTCATAACTCCTCCAATTTATAATATATTTCACATGTATGATATAATTTAAATTTATTTAATGCAATCCATTTCATGATTTTGGTTGAAAATTCGTTTTATAACATTTTTTAGAAAATTTTAGAAAATGTTTTCATTTTTTCTAGCTTTTTCTATAATAGCTTAACAAATAAACTAAGTAGATGTCCTAAATATAAAATTTATAAATACCTTAGACAGTAAAAAAATACACAGTTAGAAGTAGCCGAAAAACAATATTAAAAATAATCTATCTTAAATTTAACAAAACTGCAAAAAAATATAAAACATCTGTCAAAATTTGCTATTTTTCTGCTATTCCCCCTTTATTTTACAAAAATATTATTGTATAATATTTTCAGACACGAAATGAGCTTTAACACAAATCCTCCAATTTTCTGTTAATTCAAAACTGTATTTCGTGTCTATTTTTATATTTAAGATTACCATTTCAAAATATAAAGACTTTATTTTCAGAACTTATCTAATTACTTATATGATCATATAAGTAGAACAACTAAATATTTGAATTTAGAAAACATAAAATATAAAATTATTTTTAATAAACAAAGGAGGAAATTATGGAAAACAAAATCGAACTTAAAGGTTTTCTAATGAAAATCTTAAACGGCACAGCAATGGGAATCGTCGTTGGACTTATACCAAATGCTATCTTAGGAGAAATTTTTAAGGCTTTAGCACCATCTCATCCAATTTTCAAGATGATACATACAATTTTATTAATTTCTCAAGCAGCTACCCCTACATTAGTTGGTGTGTTTATCGCATTTCAATTTAAGATGAACCCAATTGAAACAGCACTATTAGGTGTGTCTGCAATGATTGGTTCGGGGATTATTAACTTAAAAGAGGGAGCTTTAGTAGCAGTAGGTATTGGTGATCTTATAAATACAATGATTACAGCTTCTATCGCAGTTTATGTAATGAGCTTAATCAGAGGTAAATTAGGTAGTTTAACTATGATTGTTGCTCCACTAATTGTGGTACTTGTTGCAGGTACAATCGGGACACTATTATTACCATATGTAAAACAAATCACAACAGGTATTGGTGCTATAATCAAAAACTTCACTGAACTACAACCACTATTAATGAGTATTTTACTATCAATTTCATTTGCAATAATTATTGTTTCACCAATTTCAACAGTTGCTATAGCTTATGCTGTTGGATTACAAGGATTGGCTTCCGGTGCAGCAAACATGGGTATCGCTTCAGCTGCCATGACATTAATCGTTGGTGCAATGTATGTAAACAAAATAGGTATACCATTCTCAGTATTCTTAGGATCAATGAAAATGTACATGCCTAACTGGTTAAAATACCCAGTTATGAATATTCCTTTAATCTTAAACGCAATTGTTGCCGGTATTGTAACTTATATATTTAACATTCAAGGTACAACCGCTTCAGCCGGTTTCGGATTCTCAGGACTTGTCGGACCAATCAACGCATATTCTTTAATGCAAGGTGGTTCAGCATTATTAAATGCAATTTTAATTTTCGTTTCATATTTTGTAATTACATTTGTTTCAGCATATATAATCGAAATAATTTGTACAAAAGTATTAAAATTATATAGCAGAGATATATTCATTTATGAAGCAAATAAATAGGAGGAATATATGAATTTAGTGTATTTTAACTTAAAAGATGTAGAAAAAAAAGCTGTTGAACAATGGAAAGCTCAAAATCCAGAAATCAATCTAGAAGTTACTGATAAAGACTTATCTTTAGAAACAAAAGATATGCTAATAGGTAAAGATGCTATTATAATTTCACAAATCAAGGAGATTGATGATGAAGTTTACAAATTCGCTAAAGAACAAGGTGTTAAAGTTCTTTCAACAAGATCTGCCGGTTTTGACATGTACAACAAAGCATTATTAAAAAAATTAGGAATGAAACTTACAAATGTTCCTTCATATTCTCCAAACGCTATCGCAGAACACACAGTTTGTGCTGCTTTACAAATTTCAAGAAATACAGCAAAAATCAGAAAAAATGTTGAAAAATACAATTTTACATGGGCTTCAGATTTAATTTGTAGAGAAATCAGAACATTAACAGTTGGTATAATCGGCACAGGTAGAATCGGTACTCAAGCTGCAAGACTCTTCAAAGGCTTAGGCGCTAAAGTTATTGGTTATGACCTATATCCAAATGATGCTGCAAAAGAAGTTTTAACTTATGTTGATTCAATTGAAAAATTAGCTTCTCAATCAGACATCTTAAGCTTACACTTACCAGGTCTACCAGAATATACTCATGTAATCAATGATGAATTAATTTCAAAAATGCCTGATGGAGCAATCATCTTAAATTCAGGTAGAGGAAATCTTATTGATACAAAAGCTGTATTAAGAGCTTTAGATAGTGGAAAACTTTTAGGCGCCGGTTTAGATGTTTACGAAAATGAATCCAAATTCATCACTAAAGATTTTTCAAAAGAAGGTGATATTGATGATGAAGTATTGAAAGAATTAATCAAGAGAGATGATGTAATATTCACACCTCACACAGCTTACTTCTCAGAAACAGCAGTTGAAAACCTAGTACAAGGTGCATTAAATTCTGCAAAGAATGTTGTAGAATCAGGAAATGATGATTGTTTGGTAAAATATTAAAATAGTATTGATTAAAAACTGATAATTCCAAAATTTTATGTGATTTAGAGATTATTTGTTAGAATAAAAAATTATGATTCCTCCCTTTTGTGTGTTCAGAAATAAATTGGTAAAATTCGATTTATTGAAGATTTGTGCTTTAGGGTGGGATTTTTTCATGTAAATCTTTGAAATCCATTTTATCCTAATAAATGTTGATTAATCAACCAATCTACATATTGATTATTAGGTGCCCTATTTCCTGTTTCAAATGTACATATCAACTTTAAGCCATTCATACTATATAATTCTATCTTTTTTATTGCATTTTCTGCATATTGCGGATTGTCCATCATTCCAAAATGTTCCCAATAAATTTCTTCACAGGTATGAGGATCTAAAAATGTAAAGTCCGGATAAATTACTCTTTCTCCTAGAGATAATGGGCATTCGTACTTGTATGGAATATCTAAATTTTCAAATTTATCAGCCAAAATCTTTTCAGTTTTAGATCTAATACGATTACCTTTATTTGTAAAAATTTCATTACTTCTCGAATCAAATCCTTTTCCCTGATATGGCTGATTTATCCATATTTCCGCATATTGCCCTTTAGTCTCAAACATTGGCATTACCAAATTTTTCCTCTCATCGGAATATTGATCATACACATCATCGATTAAATTTTCATCAAAATATTCATACATTTTCTTCATCAATGGAAGAATCTTCTTAACTATATTTTTAATTTTTTTATTATATGATTTTTGTGCTAGACTTTGAGCGAGTTTGATTTCTGACTTTTTAATGTATTTTTGTTCAAATTTTAAAGTCTCATGATTTTTAAATTTATGGTAATATTCAATCTTTTTAGCTTTTTTCTTAATACATACCATTCCATCAACATCAGGATATTTTTGTTTATTTAATATCCTTTGTATTTTTTCAAATCTTAAAATTTCATTTTTTAAGAATGTTTTTAATTGCTTCATTTTATACCTCCAAACAATTTATATGTCTATTATCTCATATTTTTAAAATTTTAAAATGTCATTATTGTTACATTATTTTAATATTTATATAAAATTTTAGGTTTTAGATATCTCTCTCATTAAAGTTTATTAATAGCCCTACTTTTATTAATTTTTTATATTTGCTAGGGCAATCTTCTACAACATTTCTTAAATTCGCCCCCCTTCTTTTTTCTACTTACTTATTTTGCTAGGACTATTTCTCAATTTTTCGCCATAATCTGCCCCCCCCTTTTTCCACTTACTTATTTTGATGGGGCTATTTCTCAATTTTTCACCATAATCCGACCCCCGCTTTTTTCCACTTACTTATTTTGATGGGGCTATTTCTCAATTTTTCACCATAATCTGTCCCCCGCATTTTTCCACTTACTCATTTTGCTAGGACTACACTTGCTTCATTTCACCTAAATTCAGCCCCTTCTTTTTTCCACTTACTTATTTTGATAGGGCTATTTCTCAATTTTTCACCATAATCTGTCCCCCGCATTTTTCCACTTACTCATTTTAATGGGGCTACACTTGCTTCATTTCACCTAAATTCAGCCCCTTCTTTTTCCCACTTACTTATTTTGCTAGGACTACACTTGCTTCATTTCACCTAAATTCAGCCCCTTCTTTTTCCCACTTACTTATTTTGATGGGGCTATTTCTCAATTTTTCACCATAATCCGACCCCCGCTTTTTTCCACTTAATAATTTTGATGGGATCACATCTCCTAAAACCAACATACCCACAAAAAGAAAGAAGCCTTTCGGCTTCTCACTTTAATAAATTTAATTATTTCTTGTTATTTTTCCTTGAAAATACAAAGAGTATTATTAAGGAAACCAGTGCTATTATGGATATTCCAACATATAGGAAGATTCCTCTGTCTCCTGTGTTTGGACTTTTAATGACTGCGTATGTTGATATTGGATTTGAAGAGTTTTGTTCTTTAGCTATTTCATCACCATTTGACTTATCTTCTTTAGGATTTTCATCAGCTATGGATGTGGTTAGGCCATGTCCAAATGGATACTTTGCTTTTCCATATTCATAGGTTGATGTGACTTCTGAAACATCTACTGGCAATTTTCCTGATGATGTGACTTTTCCAAAGATTATATCTAATGAAGTAGGAATGTTTGAGCCAAAGGTTTTAACTGAATCTGTTCCTTTTTCTGTTGAATCCATTCCTTTTGCACCATATGTAAGCAATACTGATTTTACATTTTTATATCTATCCAAATCATAAGGTTTTGCAATACTTAAAACGACGTGTTTTTGATTGTTTTCATTTGCAATATCTACAACCATTTGAGGAATATTTGATTGCCATGATTCTGGTGAATGTTGGGCTTGTTTTGCAATTTAACTTATAACCACGATGTAATAATAGCCTTTCATTTGATTTTTCAATTCTTCTTTAGTTGTGTTTTCATTGTATATCATTGTTGTATATTCAACATATTTAGGGATTACCCCTTCTCTTTGTAGTCTGTCAAAACCATAGTTTAAGCCAGGAACTTCATTATTAAAGGCTGCTAGCATCAAAATTTTTTCTTCAGGTTTCGGCCTGAATGGCAACATATTTCATTCTTACCAACTGTGATAGCTCTTTGAGTTATCAATCTTTGTTTTTAAAGATGTTCTTTAGAACCAACTACTGAAAGAGCTTTTTTCACTTTTTCTTTAACAGGCTGATTGTACTTAGTTGTGTTGGAAATTCCTCTTTTTTCCTTTAATTCCAACACTCTTCTTACAAAATCATTTAATCTTTCTTCTGTAATTTCACCTTCATGAACTGCATTTTCCAAAATAGCATAAACTTTTTCTAGCTTTTCAACATCTTCATTACTTCTCATTATTACAGGCATTAGCAATATGTCTGCCCCAGCATTAAAACTTCTCAAACTTGCTTCAGCTTGTCCGAAATGGTTCGCTATCGCCTGCATGTTTAAGGTATCTGTAATGATATCCACGCCTTCGTCAGCAACATTCATAAATGGACTTAATTCCATATTCATTACTTCTTCTTTTGACTTATTCACTTCTGGTAGTCCAACATGGCTATCTCCCGCTGTATCCCCATGTCCCGAGAAATGTTTCAAAGCTGCACTCACCTTATTTTCTTGAAGCCCTTTAACTAATTGAGAGCCTATTTCTCCAACCAATTCAGGATTTGAAGAAATTGAGCGTTCCCCTGTAACTGGGTTATTTAGATTATTATTAATATCTAAAACGGGTGCCAAATCAACATTTATTCCTAAAGAATCCAATTCTTCCGCAATGATTTTTCCATACTCATAGGCAAGTTTTGGATCTCTAGTTGCTACCAATGCCATATTCCCAGGCAAGCTTGTGTCGGTTCCAAGCCTTACAACCCTGTCCCCTTCTTGGTCAACGGCTAGTAAGAATGGTTGTAAATTATTTTCCAAGGCAAGTTTTTGATACTCACTCGTTAATCTAGCTGTTTGTTCAGTATCAACAACATTTTCCGCAAATAGGATTATTCCTGCCAATTTGTATCTTTGCTATCTCTTTGTAGTCCAAAATAGTTAATTGCTTCATCTGTAACTTTTTTAGCATTTCCAGGACCTAAAACTACTTGATAACTATTACCTTCTTTAACTAAGCCCAAAACACCATCTATTTTTTTAATTCTTTTTCATTAACTTTTGATGTATCCTTGATTTCAGATCTCATCCTTGTAATGCAATTAAAACTTTTATTGATATTATCTTTTCCATCTCGTATTGAAGCTTCTCCCGTTTTTTCAATCAACTTAGCAATTTCTGTATATTGAGATTCTATACATTTTACAGAATTGATGTCCTCTTGATTCATAAGCTTTACCGAATCAATAATGCTCATCTCGCTATAGTTGACAGAATTTGAATTTTCTTTTTCCGTTTTTATTTTACTTAAATCTATCAAAAGTCACCTCCCTTCTATTTCTTAAATCCACCATATATGAAATCGAATTCATTTACAATATGTGAAATTAAATATGAAATAAAGTTTCATTTTTAGAAATTTATTGTATGTTTACTATTTACTACATTTTGTTTTTATCAAAAAATAAAAATAACCTTTTCACTATTTTGTTTTTGTGATACGATATATATAATTAAAAATAGATGGAGGACATAATGAAAAATATAGTTTTAATTTGTGCCGCAGGAATGAGCACATCTCTTTTAGTAAGTAAAATGAAAAAGTATAGTGAAAAAATAAATTATGAAGCTAATATAAATGCATATCCAATGTCAGAAGTTAATGAATTTGGTAAAGATGCCGATATAATTTTACTTGGACCTCAAGTTAGATTCAATTTAGATAAAGTAAAAGAAGCTTTTCCGGAAAAGCCTGTTAAAGTTATTGAAATGATGGACTATGGCATGATGAACGGCGAAAAAGTTATGAAAGATATTATAAATTTATTAGGAGAATAATATGAATATAGAAGAAATAAGCTTTCAAATTATCGCAGCAGTTGGGAGTGCAAGATCTTTATTTATAGAAGCGATTAATGAAGCTAAAAATGGAAATTTCGAAAAAGCTGATGAAAAAATAAAAGAAGGACATAAAATTTTCAATCAAGGGCATAAGATTCACTTAAAATTAATTTCTCAGGAAGCTGATGAAAATCAAAAATCAGTTGAATTTAATTTAATTTTAATGCATGCAGAAGATCAACTTATGAGTGCAGAATCATTCGGAATTTTAGCTGATCAATTTGTTGATGTTTATAAAAAAATGTCAAATTAATAAACGAGTTATATACCCGCTTTGGAGGTATATAACTCGTTTGTATTTATCTATTAATTGATCTTGCTATCATCGAAACAGTATGTCTATATCCTCTTATAGCTATACTCATTTCAAAAATATTTTCTACCGGTGCAAGTCCGCTAAATCCTGCATCTCCTATATGTTGAATATCAGCACCACAAATTTTATTTTGTATTGCCATTTCTCTTATAGTTTCAGGTCTAGAGCCTTCTTGACTTGTACCTATAGCAGTCATCACTAATGCACCTTCTTTATGTGCAAATTTACAAGCTTCTTTTAACTGTTCTTGATCAAATCCTTGAATTGTACCTATCGAAGGCACCAATATAACATCTGCTCCCGCTTTCACAAATTCCTTTATTGTATTTTCATCACAAACAGGCTCATCAACCCCAGATGTGTGCATTTTCCCAGCAATGATTAATCCATTGTAATATTTTTTAGATAATTTAATTGCATTCAATATATTTTTATTTGTTACACCTGTTCCCGGATTCCCGGTAAAACAAACAAAATCCATTCCCAATTCTTGCAATCTTTCAAGACTTTCTTTATTTACCGTTCTTCCTAATGAAATCTTTATAACGTCTTCCATCATATCTGCTGAATCATCTACCGGTTCCAAATTTACTCCTATTGGACGACCTGTTAATTTTTTTAATTCTGAAACAAAATTTGATTGATTTTCTATTCCTTTAATATCCGGATTTAATACATCCACTCCATTAAGTAAAATCAAATCCGCTCCAAATGCTCTAGCCAATTCAGAGTTTGTTATATCTCCAATCCAAGCTTCCCTTGTTGCAACATTTTCTGATAATATCGTTCTTCCTTCGCTAGCTTTTATGCTTTGTTTTAACTCTTTAGAGTTATATGACAAAATGTCTGAAGCATTTGAACTTATTAATCTTTTCATTATTCCCCCATATTAATTTTATTTTTATGTTATTTATAACTAATTTCTGAATTTTTATTATTTTTTTCTACCACTAGATAGAATGGTAAATAAACCAAAATATCTATAGCAATTATCACTATTTGTAACAATGAACCCATTAAACTTCCCGTAGTTAAAAATCCTGAGATTATTGGCGGCATTGTCCATGATACAGATGCATAAGTAAAAGGAACCAATCCCGAAGCAAACCCAATATAGGCGATCACCGTGTTTATCATAGGTACAATTATAAATGGTACAAATAATGCAATATTCATTACTATAGGTAACCCAAACATGACAGGTTCATTAATATTAAATATCCCCGGTGCTATTGTCAATGGTGCTATTGCTTTAGTTTGTTTTGAGGAAATTTTTCTAATAGCTAAAACAGAGATTACTATTACCAAACCAAGAGTTGCTCCTCCTCCACCAATAAATACAAAATTATCCATAAATGATGATGTAATTATATTTTTTAGGGGTTCTCCTAATTGTTTAGCTTGAGCATTTGCATCTAAATTCGCTAACCAAATTGGACTGAATATTGAGTTTACAATTGAACCACCATGAATTCCCAAGAACCAGAAGAATGAATTCAACCCGGTAACTATCATTGTACCAAATACTGTGCCACCTAATAATCCAAGTGGTCCTCCCAATACTATTTTTAATATATCATGCATATTTGGCAATCCATATTTATCCAATAAAGCAAATACTAATAGCCAAAATGAAATTATTACAGCCCCAGGAATTATAGCACTAAAAGATCTAGAAATTGCTGGCGGAACAGAATCCGGCAATTTAATTTGAATGTTTTTATTTATAAACAGTTGATAAATATATCCGTTTAATAAACCTAAAACAATTGATACAAAAATTCCACTAGAACCTAAATAAGGCAGGGTCAGTCCGGTAACTTTATTTGCAGTTATGAATGGCGTAACTGTTACAAATGCTGACAATGAAACTATCCCTGCAGCAACCCCATCAACCTTATGTTGATTAGCAAATGAGCTCGCAATACCAAAGCTTGCAATCAATCCTACTAAACCAAAACTCGAATTAACGCCCTTCCACAAATATCCAGCTATTCCTGAATCATTTAAATATGTTTCAACAGCCTTAATTGGAAAACTTGCAATTATCATAAATATTGACCCAACTATAATCAAAGGCATAGCCAATGTTATACCATCCCTAATAGCAATCAATCCCCTATTAGCTCCCAATTTAGCTGCCAATGGCATCAATCTTTGTTCCAAGATATTTTTTTTACTTTCCATAAATCTCCTCCTTATAGATTTTCTATTTTCACACTTTTATAGTATATCTTATAATTTTTTATGTCAACGATTTCATAAAATATTTTAATACTAAATAAATTTATTACTATGTTTTTATATTGCAAAGGGAATTTTTTATTTTAAAATCTCTAAATCAATCCCTTGATTTATCTAAATTACAGAATTCTTTTTACTAAAATCATTAAAGAAATCCCCTCAACACCAACAACAAAAAAATTCCTAAAAAAATCAAAAATCTGCTGAAAACATGATTTTATCTGTTTTCAGCAGATTTTTATTCTTCCTTACCTAGGATTTCATTAGTTTTTATAATTCTTTTCATAAATTGATCCCTATACATTTCTAAATATGAGTTATATAATATATCAATAATTATCAATTGTGATATTCTACTAGAGCTCGCTGCTGCTCTCAAATTTTTTCTATGTTAGGTACATTCAAACTAAAATCAGACAAATTAAATAACTTATTATTGGAATACTTAGTTATAGAAACTAATGTCGCATTATTTAATTTTATATTTATTGCCATTTCTAAAACTTCTTTAATCTGCTCCGAATAAAAAATCACTATCGCTAGTTCATCTTCTTGAATGTTTGTTGAACTTATAAGTTGTAATTGCGTATCTTCATAAAGAACTGTCATTTTACTTATTCTTTCTAATTTTTGTTGAAAATCCTTAGCAACAAGAAAGCTTGCTCCTAGTCCATACAATCTTATAACTTTACTTTTATCAATTAATTTAACAACTTTTGAAATTTGTTTATAGTCTACAAGATTATAAGTGTTATTCAATGATCTAATATTTTCATTAAATATTTCTAGAACTATTGATTTATCATCATTATTTGCTATATTTGATAAATTACTTCTAACAAGTTAATCATTAAAATTAATATCATTTAATAAAGCAATCTTTAATTCCTTAAATCCATTAAATCCTATTTTCTTTGATATTCTAACTATGGTCACCGGGCTACAATATCCTTTTTTCGCCAAAGTATGAATATCCATTTCAGTAATTTCTCTTATATTTTCCAATATATATTTTATAACAGGTTTTTCAACATCATCGCTTGACTTGTATAATAACTCTCTAATCTGTAAATTACTTTTTTCATTTCATAACTCTTATTATACTTGTCTCTCTGTTTTCTTAATTATCCCTATATTTTTGCTTTCCCCTATTTTCTTGGAGCCATTTTTATCTACATTTTTTCATAGTAGACCCAACTTTTTCTCATTTTCTTCTTTTGTTGGGGCCATTTTTGCTTCATTTTTACAAATTTTAACCCCCGCTTTTTGCCCATCCTCTACTTTGCTGGGACATACTGAATTAATTTTTACAAATTTTAGCCCCCACTTTTTGCCCATCCTCTACTTTGCTGGGACCATCACTAAATTTTCTAAAATTTCCCCAGACACTCCAATCACCTTATGCATCTGATCTAGAAAATGCATTTTTCATATTGTTACTTGCAACATACAAAACATTGCTCAATAATACATCTGTCTTGGATTTCAAGTAATCTGCCATTTCTTGATTTGCTGTTTCTAGTAAGTTTTGAATTTCTTCTTCTGAACTTAAGGCTTTAGCCATTTTATCATATTTTATTATCATTTCATGACCTTTAGATTGAATATCTAATTGGTAATTTTCAATGTATGCGGCTGTGTCACTAAAGTTATTGTCACATAGTGCTGCAATTAATCTATTTGCCCAATAAAAATTATCTGTTGAAACTTTATCTGTTCCGTTTGAAAGGTATGTTGGAGTTTTTGTTATGTTTGCATAAAATGGAACAACTGCGTTAAATACGTTCGAACCTAGCGACATCCATTCAATTACTTGGAATGCTTTTGGCATATATGGTCTAATTTGAACTAATCCCATAACATTGTTTCTATTGATTCCTATTGGTCTATATTTTCCTTTAAGTGCTTTATCATCTGATTTTCCATAAGGGTCAAATGGAGTTTCTTGAAAATGGTGTGATAGCACATATTTAATATCTTCAATTGTAATCTTTCTGTCCGGTTTTTGTGCCCATGGGATATTGTTTGATTCCGGCTTAAAATCTGCATTTTCCCCATCCCATTTAAATGATGATTTATTGAAAAATCTTTGAATTATCCACGCCCTAGGTGTGTTGTATGTATGATCCATATCAGAATGCGAACCAAAGGCATCTCTCGGATTTAATTTTCCATCAAATGATAAATCCAAATGATTTTCAGATATAAATTCTCTAAGATCTTCAGAGCACATGTATTCGTCCTGTTTCCCAAAGGCATCGTCCAAGTCAAATGAGTCAATCCCCAATTGATTCGGCATTACTACATAGCTATCATCTGGAACTTTTTTAGCAATCCAATGATGTCCACCAATTGTTTCCAACCACCAAATTTCATTTTCATCTTGAAATGCGATGGCATTTTTTTCATAAGTTCCGTAAGTTTTTAAAATCTGTCCTAATCTCTTAACTCCATCTCTTGCAGTATGAATGTATGGAAGCACAAGTGTTACAATGTCCTCTTCACCTATTCCACCAAATATTTCTTCTTGATAATTGGCATCACCCTTTTTGCCAATCTGTGGAATATATTCAACCATAGGATCCGCCCCAAGTACTCTCTCATTTGAAGTAATTGTTTCTGTTGCAGTCATTGAGATATTTTTCTCATTTACACCATAAGCCCCCCAAATACCTTTCTTTGGAATAGCATCTGGCATCGCTGTGTATCTCATTGGATTATCCGGTAATTCAATCTCAACTTTTGAAATTACCGATTTATATTTTCTTGGTTGATCTTCGGGAGTTACTACTATGAAATTTTTATTTTCATATGAACCTGCACCCGAATCTTCATTTCTTGCTACTAATGTAGAACCATCATAAGATGCATTCTTACCTACTAAAATTGTTGTACATGCCATATCGTCCTCCTTATTATTTACTATATATATTATATTAAATCTTATCCTTAAATATGTAAATAAGGGAACTAATTAGCTCCCTTATTTACATTTATTATATTAACTTTTTCTTTCTAATAACAAAAATAATTCCCATTGATATTACTATCATGATAGCAGAAGTTGTAACTCCAAAATCTCCTGTTTCCGGATTTTCATTTTGTATAGAATTTTGTTGATTATTCGATTTAATGATTGTTCCCACATTAATTGGTTTATCCTTAGCAGGAATTTTTTGCAATACAATTGTTGAAAGTGGAGATAAATCAATTTTATCAACCAAATCTATTTCTTTCAAACCTTCAGCATTTGCTTGATTATCCATTACAAGCACTTTATATCTTCCTTTTTCAACATTAAACGGAACAACCTTGTCAGATACATTGTGTCCGATATATATATCATTTTCTCCAAGTTCAAGTTTATATCCTACTTCTCCATTATTTTTATATTTCAACTCAAATAATGAATTTATTTTTTCAAAATCTTTTTCATTAAATATTTCATTACTTTTTCTGATTTTTACCAATTCTCTAAAATAATCTGTAATATTCGAAAAATCTTTTACCCTATTCCAATCAAATTGATTTACTGAATCCGGAGAATTATATGAATTGTGGTTTCCTCCCTTCGTACGACCGAATTCCTGTCCGGCATGTACAAATGGTGTACCAAATGAAAACATTGTAATTGCATTTGCAAGATTTTGTCTTTTAATTCTTGTTTCAACACTATCATCAGGTCTAGATTTCTCTAATTTATCCCATAAAGTTAAATTATCATGTGCTGCTGCATATTGAACAACCTGTCTTGCTGATTGATAAGGCTTATCTAAATTTTGTCCACCTTTGATATTATTGATTATTATTTCTTCTTTGTCCGAAGCTCCTGAAATAAATCCTGTAGAATTATCATCATTTCCACCTTTTATTGCATTTCTCATATCGTCGTTGAAGAATGCTAAATTAGGCATCTTATTTGCATTTTTTTGAGTAGCCCTTAGATCTTCAGGAATGCCCATATTCATATTCCAACCTTCTCCAAGTATGAATATATTTGGATTTATTTCTTTAAGTGAATTATAAATTTCATTCATAGTATCATAATCATGAGTTCCCATAAGGTCAAATCTCAATCCATCAAGTTTAAATGTTTTAACCCAGTGTTTTGTAGAATCAATCATGAACTTACGCATCATCCTTCTTTCAGATGCCGTTTCATTTCCTACCCCTGTACCTGAGTGGAATGTACCGTCTTCTTTCATTCTAAAATAGTACCCCGGAACAATCTTATTAAATGACTGTTGTTGTGTGTCAAATACGTGATTATAAACAACATCCATGATTACTCCAAGTCCATTTTCATGAAGTATATCCACAGTTTTTTGTAATTCATTAATTCTATTAAATGGATCTTTTGGATTTGTTGAATATGAACCTTCAACCGCATTATAATTTTGTGGATCATATCCCCAATTATATTTTGCTTTAATATTATTTTCATCTACAGAACGACTACTGAAATCATAAATTGGCAATAGTTGAATATGTGTAACTCCTAATGATTTCAAGTAATCTAATCCTGTTATTTGTCCATTATCTGCTTTAGTTCCTTTTTCAGCTAATGCTAAGAATTTTCCTTTATTTGTCATTCCCGAATTTTCAGCAATTGAAAAATCTCTTACATGTAATTCATAAATAATTGGATTTTTCATGTTTGCTTCATTTACAGGTCTTGCAACTTTACTTGGTGTAGGATTTACAACTACACCCCTTTCGCCATTTACCGTTACAGATTTTGCATATGGATCAACTACTTCAACCCCTTCAGCATCTGATAGGTAAACTCTATACATATATTCTTTACCTAGATTATCCCCTGAAAGTTTATAGCTATATACTCCTTTTTCACTTCTATTCATTTCATAGTTTTTTTCTAAAGAACCCTTGTTATATGTTACAAGTTCAACTTTTCTGGCTGTAGGAGCCCATAACTTAAATTCTGTTTCGCCTTTAGAATATATTGCACCTAACTCTTCATCAGTTGCATACTTATCATCAAATTGTTTTTCTGAAACAATTCTTCCGATAGTTGCTTTTGCATTTAATACTTCATCAGTTTGTTTATCAACATCCTTTACTTTCAATATAATTGAAACATCTTTTCCTTTATTTGAAATAATATCATCTAAATTGATATCTTCTTTCAAAGTAATTTTGATTTTTCTAGTTTTTCCATTTTTTTCGTTAATAGCTTCAATTTTTTCAACTTTAGATTTGATATCTTCTTCACCAAGTTTTAATTCATAATGTTGTTTAGCATCCTCAACGTTTACATATTTGCTTAACCTTAAATTTAATTCTTTATATTTATCAATTGTAAATAATTGAATTACCGGCTTTTCTTCTGAAATTTTTTGAGGTTTTTCTAAATAAGTTTTTGGATCTTCATCTCTTACCCAGACATGTGTAGTTTCATCTTTTATATCAACAAATCTGTCTTCATCAATATTTTTAGTCCAACTATTTTGCTCTTTTACAATATATCCAACTTTATCTGTTTTTACACCTAAATCAATAGTAGCAGTTTGACCGAAATCATCAGTTTTATCAAATGAATATTGTTTTCCATCTGCTCCATTAGCCCATACCCAAAGGCTCCAATTTCCTTTATTATAATTATCAAAATGGAATATTACTTTTGTGGTTTTATCATTTCTATTTTTTCCAACATTTTTAGATATATCAATATTTTCTTTTTTTTCTATTTTTTCATTTTGAATCTCAGATATTTTTGCTAATAATTCTTGTGGAATTTTTGCATTATTTCCTTTTGGTCTCCAACCTTCATTTCCAAATTCCGGCAAATATACCTTAAATCCATCTTTTTGTAAACTCTTAACTTCATCAAAAGATAACTTAATCGAATAAGATTTTTGCTCTTTATTTGCAACTAAATCCTTACCATTACCCCAATCACCATTAATTCCTCTTAATTTTGCTTTTTCCTTAAATCCTTCTCCCCAATGCGAGAAGTCAAATACAAAATCAACAGTTTTATCAGAATTTACTTTAGCCTTTGCACCAAAATCTTCTTTATCTCCAGATTTTGTAAATGCAAAGTCAATATATTGCTCTTGAGCTTTAACAGTCTTAGTCTTAAACCCTTGAATGTTCACTCCGGAAAGTGAAATAATAAAGGCTAAAACTATAGCTATCATTTTTCTGAAAAAATTTTTTGTTTCCGTTTTCATTTCTTCCTCCATTTTATTTCTTAAATTTATTATATGAGAAATTATTATTTTTTCAAAGAGTTTTATGAAAACGGTTTTAGCCTCTAAAAATGCAGAAAGTTGAAAGATTAGAGGTTTGTTAAATTTTCAGAGAATTTATCTATATTAAAAAAAAGTAATAAAAGAAAAATTGTAATCTTTTTCATAAAAATTTAATTCAGTATATTCTATACCTATATAGTTCATTCATGTAAATTTAGAAAAATTATACTTTACAGGTGAAAATTTTCTTTTTTTTTCATGCAAATATAAAATACTTCATATTTACAGGTAAAAATTTATACAAAATAAATTTTTTATCTATAAATTTACCTGTATATTAAAGATTTTACAATTTTACATGAACCTTTTTACCTGTACTACAAAAATATCTTTAATTTACATGATTACCCCTCTTTTTTTACCTGTAATGCAAATTTTTACGATTTTGCATAATTTTTATCACTTATAATTAAATAAATTAAAAGCTGCAAACACATTATCATGTATTTACAGCTTTCTACTATATACTTAATCTATATTCAACTACTGTTGCATCTTCTTGTCTGTACATTCTTATTCCATACTGATTTCCGCAAAGAATTTTTATTCTTTGTTCAACATTGCTCATTCCGATGCCCCCCAGCTTTGTTTTTATTCTATTTTGATTGTCAAATTCTAAATCAACACCATTGTTTTCTACCTTAATTATTAAATCTTCATCATCTATATAGGAGGAAATTTTGATGAATGATTTTGATTTTTTAGGTTTAATGCCATGATAAATTGCGTTTTCTACAATTGGTTGAAGAATTAATTTCGGAACTAATATTTCAAGAGTGTTTTTATCTATTTCAAAAACATATTCAAACTTATCATCATATCGAACTTTTTGAATGTCCATATAGTTTTTCACGTGTTCTAATTCATTTGACAATGATATAAAGTCTTGATTAATACTCAACGTGCTCCTTAAAATCATTCCTAATGACTTGGTAACCTCAATCGCTTTTTCATTTTCTCCAAACTCTATCAACCAAAGTATTGTATCTAATGTGTTATAGATAAAATGAGGATTTATTTGACTTTGTAAGGCTTTTAACTCAAATATCCTCTTTGAATTTTCCTTCTCTTCTATATTTTTAGTAAGAGTTTTAATTCTATCCAATAGTAAATTATATTCTGTTTTTAAAGTATGAATTTCTATCGAATCTGAGTATTCAATTTTTATCTTGGAAAAACTTTCGTCAACTTTTTTCATCTCCTCTACCAGATTTGTCAATGGTTTACTTATCCACTTAGAAATTAATACTGATAATGCAATCGTTGAAATTAAAATTATAACTGACCAAGTTACAGTATTTACAATTAATTTATTTTGAAGTTGGTCTATTTGCTCTGTTGAAGAAACTCCCACAAGTATCCAATCTGTATTTGGAATGTAAATTTTTGAGGCGATAAACCCCTTTTCAACAGTTTTCATCCTATCTTTTATTATTTTTAAGTATTTTTCATTTTCAATAAGTGAATTTGTGTTCATTTGTTTAGAATCAAAAAGTAATTTTTCTTCTGATGTAGTTATGAAAGCATAACCATTTTCTCCAAAATTTATCGAGGAAACATAATCTTCAATAAATTTATATGATAAATCAATCACAACAAATCCCTCTATTTTCTTATTTTTATTAGTAATTTCGTGACTAATTGAAATGACTCTTTCTGTTTTATTCATAGAAAATCCTTTATGATTTTCTGTTGTAACCATAGCCATATTATTTGATTTTTTTAAGTTTCTATACCATTCTAAACTTTCCATATTATTAGAAATTTCAAAATCTATAGGGGAAGTTGATAATATTTTTCCATCATTTGATATAACTGAAATTCTTTTAATTAACGGATCATTTTGTTGAGTTAATTCAATTATTTTTTTTATTGTATTTTCATTTAAGGCATTTATATTTTCAATTTCCGGAGTCATTGCTAATAAACTTGATATTCCCTTTATTTTTTCAAGATATGAAGAAATGTATATACTAGCATTTTTAAGTTGTTGCTCCGTTTGTTGTAATTTATTATCTTTCAATATATTTACAGAATGCTTGTAATTTCTATATGATAAAATTATTACCAATACTATAGAAATGATGAAAAAATATATACTTATTTTTGTGCTAAATTTTTTTAATAATTTATTCATCCCTTAAACCTTGCTTGAATTGTTTTGGTGTTATATTGTAATATTTCTTAAATTTTGTTACAAAATAATTTACATCTTCAATCCCTATATTTTCAGCTATTTCATAATTTTTCATATCAGTCGAAAGCAACAAAATCTTAGCTTTTTCCATTCTTTTTTTATTTATATAATCTTGAAAAGTAAGTCCATATATTTGTTTTACCAGCACACTTAAATAATTGCTGTTATATCCTATATCTTCCGCCATTTTACTTAATGATAAATCTATGCTAAACATATTTTTTTCTAAATATTCCTTAATCAAATTATTTTCCTCATCTATTTCTATAGTTTCATTTTGAGTTATATTTTTAATAGATTTTTTTCTCCTAAAATAATCAATTTTATCTATAGCACTTTTCAAAATATACTCAATATCCTTCTTTGAGACAGGCTTTAATATATAGTCATCAACTTTAGCTCTTATAGCTGTCTGCGTATATTCAAAATAATCATATCCTGTAATTATTACTATATATACATTTGAATTATTTTCTTTTATTAATTTTGCAGCTGTTAAACCATCTATTTCAGGCATATTAATATCCATTAAAATAATATCAGGATTTTGAGTATTAGCTAACTCTATTGCTTGCTTTCCATCTTCAGCTTCTAATACATCAGTAATGTTTAGATTCTCATAATTAACGAGTTTTTTTATACCTTTTCTAATGATTGACTCATCATCTGCAATTAATAATTTATACATTTTCACCTACTTTATAATATGTGTTAAATATCCATATCCTTCTTTTTCCATGTCTTGTAATGGAATAAATTTTATTGACGCACTATTTATACAAAATCTCAATCCACCCAATTCCTTTGGTCCATCATTGAATACATGTCCCAAATGTGAATTTCCTGACCTACTTCTTACTTCTGTTCTCTCCATATTATAACTTAAATCTTTATGGTAAGTAACCACTTCTTTTGCTATTGGTTTTGAGAATGATGGCCATCCACAACCTGAATCAAATTTATCTGTTGAGCTAAATAATGGTTCACCTGTTGCAACATCAACATAAATCCCCTTATCTTTATTATTCCAATATTCGTTTGAGAATGCATGCTCAGTATCACTTTTTTGTGTAACTTTATATTGAATATCCGTTAATTTCTTTTTCAACTCATCATCTGAAGGCTTTGGATATTTTAATTGATCTATAATCACTTCATTTGCCTTTGAAATATCAATATGGCAGTAACCATTTGGATTTTTCTTTAAATAATCTTGATGATATTCCTCAGCTTTATAGAAATTTTCTAATTTTCCAACTTCTACAACTATTTTGTCTTTATATTTTTCTTGTTCTTTTTTCAATTTTTCCTCAATTATTTTTCTTTCACTTTCATCTGTAAAATAAATTCCTGATCTGTACTGTATGCCTTTGTCATTTCCTTGTTTATTCAAACTTGTCGGATCCACAACTCGTAGATAATAATCTAATATTTTTTCTAATGAAATTCTTTCCGGATCATAGTCGACTTTTACAGTTTCAGCATGCCCTGTATTTTTATATGAAATATCTTCATATGTTGGATTTTGAGTTTTTCCATTTGCATATCCACTTACAGCATCTGCTACTCCATAAATTTTTTCCATATATGCTTCTAATCCCCAAAAACATCCACCTGCTAAATATATTGTTTTTAGTTTTGATTTTGAATAAAAAATCCCATCATTAGGATTTTCATTAATAGATTTTTTTTGCTCTTCTTTTATAATATCATCTATTTTTTTACTTATATCATCTTTGTTTTTCATATCATTATTTGAATTAATCACTTTATTAGTACAGGCTGTAATTATAAAAGTTATAAAAAAAATAATTGACAAAAATATTTTCTTCATACTTACCCTCTTTTCATTATTTTACCTCTGAAAAAATTTTATTTAACGCTTCTTTATTTAATTGTCCGGGTACAACTTTAATTAAAACACCGTCAGATCCAACTATTATGTTTGTAGGTGTTGATCTAATGCCATAATTTTTGATAAAGTTTCCGGACTCATCCAGTAAAACCTTAATGTTTTTATAATTTAATCCCTTAAACCACTTTATAAAATCCTCTTTATTTTTTTCACCAATATGTCCCGGCGAAACTACTGTTACTATTTCATAATCTTTTGCATTTTTAGACATTTCATCCAATTCTGATAATCCCGCTAAACAAATTGGACACCATGAAGCCCAAAACTTAACATATACTTTCTTACCTTTTTGATCGCTTAATTTGTACATTTTTCCATTAATATCAGGTAAATTAAAATCTGTGGCAAGTTCTCCTTGATTAATTTTCTTCACTTTTGTAGAGTCACTCATTTGGTCTAATTTCATATTGTCCTTTTTATCTGATTTCATATGATCCATTTTGTCTTCCATTTTTTTATGCTCTTTTTTATTATCCATTATATCTTTTTTTGCTTTTGCTCCTGTTGAGCAAGCTGTTAAAACTAGTGATAATGCCATTAATCCCGATAATATTCTTTTTTTCATATATATTCCTCTTTCTTTTATTTAGTTAAATAAGTTGTTAAAAAATGCTGTTAAATTTTGTAATTGGTTGCTCATTAGTACTATTCCCATTAATGCTACTAAAAATCCTCCAATTCTCTTAATTGTAATTAAATGTTTTTCAAAAAATTTGAATTTATTCATCAATGCACTTGACGCAATCGCCATTATTAAAAATGGAATCATCAAACCTATTGAATAAATCAACATTAAAAATGCTCCATAAAATTGCTGTCCACTACTTGCAGATGTTACCAATACTGCAGCTAAAATCGGTCCAACACATGGTGTCCATCCCAAACTAAACGATATTCCCATTAAATATGTTCCAAGTGCTTTTTTCTTATTATTCTTAAATCTAATCCCCTTTATTTTATTCATTCTTTCAAAGTGAATTAAATCCATTTGATGAATTCCAAGTAAAAATACTAAAAATCCCGCAACTGTTAATACCCATCTGTTGTTTAACACCTTTCCAATTATTCCTGCTCCAAATCCTAAAATCACAAAGCTGGTTGAAAGACCTAATACGAAAGCCATTGTCTTGATAATTGCACCTTTATTTATCTCAAACTTACCTATTTTTATCTTCTTATATTCGCCTTCCTTATCCGTCATAAACCCTACATATACAGGAATAAGAGGGAATGTACATGGTGCAAAAAATGATAAAAACCCGGCAATAAACACAGAACTTATCAATAATTCATTTTGTATCATATTTCCTCCTGAAATATTTTCTTTATGGTGTTATTATACGTTCATTCTTACAATAAGATAATAGAAAATAATTTTTAAAAACTTAAAAATCATTAGGAGTTGAAAAATAAATTAAATATTAATATACGTTCACAAAACTAAATAATTGGGTATCCAATATTTAGGTGTATATTTGTACATTATAAACATTTAATTATGTACAGAATTAAATTTAAAGGAGAAATTTATGGACTTTTCATTAGTAATTACAATATTTATATTTTTAATTTTAGTAATTATAATATTTAAGGAAAGAAGAAATATAATTTCCGGAATATTATTTTCATTTTTCATGATATCTTCAATAATCACAATATTGCTAGGTTTGGAAAAATATGATCTACTTTCTAATTCGCCGATAAGAATATTAATATTCGGTATAATAGCTTTATTTTCATTATTTGTATTTTTAATACCTGTGTTTTTAGTAATAACTTTAATTTATAATGGAATAAAAATATTAAAAAAAGA
Source organism: Helcococcus ovis (assembly GCF_004524775.2). Classification (NCBI taxonomy): domain Bacteria; kingdom Bacillati; phylum Bacillota; class Tissierellia; order Tissierellales; family Peptoniphilaceae; genus Helcococcus; species Helcococcus ovis. The sequence goes on from NZ_CP119081.1 coordinate 1,682,003, forward strand.
AGGTTTTTCTATAAACAATATGCTTTCTTTAAGTCTTGGATTATACATTTTGTTAGGCTCAACTATTGGTAATATTTTAATATACAGATTTAACATTCCTACTTTGTTTAAACATTTAATAATATTATCAAATATATATTTTTCATATATTTCACTAATTGCTATTTCATATACTATATCCGGATTTTTAAATTTTGCTAATGTAAAAAGAAAAAATTTAGATTACATAATAATTTTAGGATCTGGATTAATCAATGATAAAGTCCCTCCTCTTCTGGCAAGTAGAATAAATAAAGGGATAAAAATATTCAAAAAAAATCCTAATTCAAAAATTATAATGTCAGGTGGGCAAGGAGATGATGAAAATATTGCTGAAGGTGAAGCAATGAAGCAATACGCTTTAAATCTGGGAATTTCCGAAAAAGATATTATAGTTGAAGATAAATCTACTACAACTAGAGAAAATCTAATTTTTTCAAAAGAATTAATGAAGGAAAATCCAAAAATTGCAGTTGTAACAAATTACTATCACTTGTTTAGAGCCTTGATAATAGCTAAACAAGAAAAAATTAAATGCATTGGATATGGTGCAAAAACAAAACTTTATTTCACAATTAACGCATTTATTAGAGAAATCATTGCATTTTTAGTAATGTATAAAAATGTTCATTTTGTTACTATTTCATTAATAACTTTAGTTTATCTTGCTTTAAATTCATTCTTTTAGACAAAATAGAAAAAGGAATTAATAAGAAAATATAAATATGAATTGAAAATATAAATTTAAGTAGCTGTTGCGAATAACTAAAAAAATTATTTTGCAACAGCCCCATGCTTAATCCTATATCTTATCAAGCCATTCTAAAACATATTTAGCTTTATTTTTCATAACATAAATCTGATTTTTCCCATAATTTATCGCCCATGGCAATGATCCTAATTCATTTGATGAAATGTATAGCTTCATGAGTTTCCAAAATTCTTCCGGGATTTCATTATTAAAGTAACCATCTATCATTCCTCGTGAAAAATGTTCAAAATCTTTTATTGACCACACAATACGGTTAAATTCTTCCCAAGGATCGCCTTTATCAAATTTTTCAAAGTCAATTATATAAAGCTTATCATCTTTTCCTATCATCATATTTCCAATGTGAAAATCTCCGTGATGTATTGAAATTGGCCTATTTTTTAGCAATTTTCTGTTTTCATTTATATATTGAATGAATCTATCCCCATTTTCATATTTTTCGGGACACTCCAAATAACTCTTTATCTTTCTATCCATCTTCTTGCTAAAATATTCTTCCCAATCAAACTTTTCTTCAACAGGTATTGAATGAATTTTTTGTAGCATTTTACCCGCTTCAACTCCATAATCATACTGTTTTTCATTTGATAATTTCGCCATTTTTTCTTCAGCATCAACACCGTCAATCCAAGAAATAATTGTGTAAACAAAATTTTCATCTTTACTTATTTCAATAGGTTTGCACATATTTATTCCTAATTCCTCTATCTTTTTCATACAATTAAATTCTTCCATCTTATCTTCAAGATTTTCAATAGAGGAAACTCGCAATAAATATTTTGTATAATCTTCTGATGTAATTTCATATTTTTCATCATAAGACCAACCTTTATCAATCAATTTTTTCTTAATTATTTTAATATTTTCCATTAAACACCTCCTCGTATAATAATGTTGTAGTAAAAAAACTACATTTTCTTTTCTATCCCATACTCATTTTGGTATAATATTGGTATGGATAGAGGTCGTAGTTCACCTCCTTGAAGCTTGTTTCCTAAGAAAGGGTTACGTCTCTTTTAAACACTAATTATACTATATATAGTATAATTTGCATATACAACTAAAGACTAACTATTAAAAGTCAAGAGGTATAATGTAAAAAATATTAGATATTGTAATGAATAAAAATTAGATAGAAAAATAAAAAGATTCTAAAAAAAGGCATGACAAAAAGACCTAAACTGAATTTAGGAAAAACTAGATTAAGCAAAGGTTAGAATTAAATCGTTTTTGCTTTTTAGATTGTAAATTTTTCAAAAGAACCTGTAAATGATAAAGGCTACGCATAAGCATTGCTCGTCATTTACAGTACCTTTTTCAAAAATTAATTGAGAGTTAAGCAAAAACTATCTTTGAATTTGATAAGGTTCATTTTTTGTTAAAACGGCAAAAATAGTATGACAAAGTTTTCTAGCAACAGCGTTTGTTGCAACTAAATGATGCTTGCCTTCACTAATTTTCTTTTGATAATAATTAGAAAAAACCGGGTCATAAAATTCAGCTCTAAGAGCAGATTGAAACAAAGCACGTCTAAGGTATGGAGAACCTCTTTTAGTCATATGATTAGAAGTGGATTCAAATTCTCCGGACTGAGAAATACTTGCATCAAGACCTGCGTAAGCAACAAGTTTTGAAGGGTTAGAAAATCTTTTAATATCTCCAATCTCGCCTAATATTGTAGCTGCATTAACAGCACCAATACCTGGAATGGTAGTAATTGGAGAATTAAGTTTTTTAAGTAAAATCTCAATTTCTTTTTCGACATCTAAAACTTGATTTTGAATAAAAGAAATTTGCTCGATAAGCATTTTGATTTGTAAGCTGAAAGAATCCATGCAGAAATTAACGCCAAAAGATTTAGAAGCTTTCTTAGAAAGTTCTTCAAGTTTTCTAGAAGCGTACTTCTTTTTAGAAACACTGTCTAAAAAAGATTGTAAATCTTCAGAATTGATATCTTCAAAGTCTGAAGGAGTAGAGAAATTTGAAAGTATTTCTTTAGAAGTCTTTCCAAAAATATTACTAAAAGAAGAAGCATATTCAGGGAAAACTTGGTCTAAAAGAGCAATAATTTTTCTTTTAAGATCACCAATTGAGGATACAAGATAAGACCTGAATCTAGAAAGATTTCTCAAAGACAAATAGTCCTCGTTAGAAAGAGAAGTTTCAACAAAATCTCCATAGCGAAGAAGATCGGCTATTAAAAGAGAATCAATAATATCAGTTTTTCTCTTTCTGATTTCTATACTTTGTCTCCAACCATCGGTTTGGATTGGATTGATAACACGAACAGTGAAGTTTTTTTCACAAAGATATGAGTATATAGATAACCAATAATGACCGGTAGCCTCCATGCCAATTTCAAGTTCATTTTTGAAATTTTCTAATTTACAGATTAAACTTTCAGCACCATCAATGGAATTTGAAAAAGAAAAAGCCTTAAAAATAACTTTTTTCTTATCATCAATTAAAGAAGCTACATGAGTATTTTTACCAATATCAATACCTAAATAAAACATAAAATACCTCACAAAAAATATATTTTAGATAGACACCTCAAAATCTAATAACGTTACTGCCTTATGGAATATTCGAAGTACCCTAGAAGGGTCAACATCTAACTTATTCGTAAACAGTTAAAAGATTAGAGGACTCACTCTTTCAAGTACGAGATTAAATCCCAAGGAGAAAACGAGTACACTCTATCTAATAACAATATTATACAGTAAAACTGGATAATATTCAGTCGAAAAAGGGTTATAGGTTACCTTTAACAACCTAAATACATTATATAAGGAGAATTTATGAATACAATTTATACTAACAAACTTACGGAAAATGAATTAAATCAAGCAAAAGAACTTATAAAAATCTGCCAAAATCATGATGGAACCTTCAAGGAACCCTATCTTTCAAATATGTTAAATTTCGATAAATCTATGCCAGCATTTTTCATGGCATATAATGAAAATATTTTAGTAGGAATATTGACGGTTTATGCCGACTCTTATAATATTGAAGTTAGCATTAACATTCACCCTAAATTTAGAATGAATGGAATCGCAAAGGCTTTATACAATTTATTCTTAGAAAAAACTAAAGATTATGGTATTTCTTCAATAGAATTTATCAGCGAAAGAAAGTTTTTAGATAAAAACCAAGATTTATTAAAGCATTGGAATATAAAGGAAACCAATGATACTGAATCATGGTTACATAAAGGATCTATTCCTTATGAAATAGATAAAATATCAGAATTATCAATCTCTATAGCAAACGAAAATGATATAGACAAAATCGCAAAAATAAATGCGGAAGCATTTGATTCACCATTAAATAGAAGCTTAGCTTATGCAAAAGAATCTATGAATGATAAAAATAGCATTTTATATGTAATTAAGAAAAAAGACATTATTTTGGGTTCCTGTACAGTTGATATAAGCTCAAACTCAAATTATTTATATGGATTAGCTATTTCTAAAGAATATAGAGGTCAAGGAATTGGAAGCTATTTTGTAAAAAATATTGTAAATGAATTAATTTCTAAAAATAATAAAGATTTTCAAATAGCAGTCGATGACACAAATATCGGTGCAAAAAAACTATATGAAAATCTTGGTTTTGAATATATTACGCAGGTGGTGTATTTATCATAAAATAATAATTTCTTAATATTACAGGTAAATTCTTTTGAAAATCATGTATTATAGCAATTTTTTTATATTACAGGTAAAAAAGGTTAAAAATAATCATGTATTACAAATATTTTAACAATTTACATGATTTATCTTCATAATAATCGGAAGTTAATTTCCAATTTTATACAATTTCCTATAGAATTGGATCTAGTCTTCCAATTTTCCCCTTTTTATATTTAATAAAAAAACTATTGATACAACTAATGTAATGAACTCTGAAACTATCATGGCGTACCAAATTGAGTTAATTCCAAATATTGATGGAATGATGTTTACACTCAAAGCAACTAAGACATATCCTCTTAAGATGCTTATAATAAACTCTTTTCTTGGCATTCTTAATGAAGTCAAATATCCACCTGTAACTATGTTAAATCCTAATATTAGGAGTGCGAATGAGTAAATTCTTATATCCGTAATTGCTTCATTTAAAAATCTTAGCTTTGTTTCATCTAAAAATATGTTGATTATTTCATCAGTCCAAATTTGAATTATCGAAAATACTAAAATTGTTATTGAAAAAACTATCAGATACATCATTTTTTTTAGTAATTTTACACTTTTTATATCCTTTTTACCAATATAATAGGATATCAATGGTTGCGTGCCTTGATTTACCGATAACATAATATTTGTAAATAAATTCAAAATATACATTATTATAGAAAATATTGCAAGACCCTTAATTCCTTGAATTGTAGCAAGTTTATTATTAAATATAAAAATTATAAATCCGGTTGACAATTCTGCTAAAAATGCCGGGATACCATATTTTATGATATTTATTAAAATATTATAATTAAACTTTACTTTTACAAAATTCAATCTTGATTTTTTTGACGAAAAATAAACTGCATAAATTATAGAAGGTGTAAACTGTGAAATGCCTGTTGCCCAAGCAGCTCCTTGTATTCCAAAGTTATAATAAAATACAAATAAATAATCCAAAACTATATTTATACATGCTGAAATTAACATTAATATAAATCCTATTGTTGGCTTACCTTCAGCCTTCACAAGCAATTCAAATACATAAGTAAGAATGATAAAGGGAGAAAATATCGCAATTATTTTAGCATAATCAATTACATACTTCTTTATATCATCATTTTTCCCTAAAAAATCTGCGATTAAATCAATATTAAAAAATGAGATTAAGGCTATAATCAAACCCACAATACCAGCTATCAAAATAGTTTGAGTGAAATATTGGTTTGCTCTTTTTTTATCGTTTTTTCCTAAACTAAACGAAACAATATTTAAGCTTCCAACAGAAAAAAGCATAGATAGTGAGAATAAAAATGTAATAAATGGCATGGTCACATTTACAGCTGACAAAGCCTCTACTCCTATACCTCGCCCTACAAAAATTCCATCAACTACTGAATAAATAGAATAAAAAATTATTCCTCCTATTGAAAGTGAAACAAATTTCAGATATTTTTTTATGAGATTTCCATCTTGCATGATGGCTCCTTTCTTTTTTTATATAACTGTATAATATATTATATCAATAATTAATTATAAGATGCCGCATATTCTTTAACTACTTGCATCTCTTCAGCATTTAATCTTAAAGATATTCCCATAACACACCTTCCTTTGTATTACAAAGTAATACAAATATAAAGATTTTTCAAGTTTTTTGATTATTTCTATAAATAACTCTTAATAAAATCTGAAATAGACATAAATTTAATATTTTTATAAACCATACTTCCCCATTAAGTAATTTTCTGTAAATAATCTATTATTTTAGATTTTTCAACTAAAAATAGAATTTTAATCTTCTCTCCTAAATTCTACCTGAGAAAATATTTTTTCAAACCCAATAGATGAATATAAATGATTTGAAATCGGATTTTTCTTATCTACATTTAACACCGCAATTTTGCCATTTTTAATAATTTCATTTTTCAATGTGTTTACAACTTTCCTTGCATAACTCTTTCCACGGTATTCAACTCTCGTGTATACATCTGAAATCTTACAAATCTCATCTGAAAAATCTCCATATTTTGCCATTGAAATTATTTTATCTCCATCTCTTATAACCCTGTATTTATCAATATTTGATTTTAGTTTTTCTAAACTTACCTCATTATCCAAACCTACATCTTTTATAAAATTTCCCAAACAATCATATAATTCATCTATATCATCAAAATTTGTGTGTTCTACTTCATTACAAGATGGTTCTGTAATCTGTTTTGAGTCCATGAAATCAAATGCTAATCCTAATTTAAATTTAATTTTATATTTTTCTGCAAAAATATTTTTAATTGAATTTCCTAATTCATATAAACTCAAAAAATTTTCAATTTCTAATTTTTCGGTAAGAATGTAATCAATAGCCTCTTCTAAGCATTCCTCATCTCCATAAAATATTGCACCGTATGGATCACACTTAATTATAATAAGTTTTTTATCACCAATTTCAGATTTTAGTGCATAGTTTTTATTGTCGCATTCTTGCAAAACATTAGAATTATTTATTAAATAAAGAGAAAAATATTTATTATGTTGTAATAATCTTAAATTTTCGGTAATGAATTCTTGACCATTTTTATATTTTTTTATCATTTCGCCTCCAATTATTTGCTTATTGTAAGTATTATTATATATTATTTAAATTTATTTTTAAATTAACCGTACGGTTGACAAAATAATAACCTTATGATATTTTATAATTAACCAATTGGTAATTAAAATAAATTAGGAGGGAAAATGAGAGTTGTACAAGTAGGTTGTGGAAAAATGTCCGTTTATACTATGAGATATGTATTAGAAAGAGGTGGACAAATTGTTGGAGCATATGATATAAACAAAAATATTATCGGAAAAGATATTTCAGAAATTATAGGATGTGAAAAGCAAAATGTTATTGTGGAACATTTTGATAAAATGGATGAATCATTAAAAAAATGTAATGCAGATATTGCTATAATAACTACTCAAAGTTTAGTAAAATCGATTCTTCCTACACTAGAAATATTAGCAAAAAATAAGGTTAATGCTGTTTCAATTTGTGAAGAATTGTTTTATGCTTGGGATTCAAATCCTATTGTTTCTAAAGAAATAGATAGAATTGCTAAAGAAAATGGTGTAACTTTCACAGGTAGTGGCTATCAAGATGTATCCTGGGGGAGCCTACCTTTAGCTTTACTTGCCAGTGCTGCATCTTTTAAGACAATTCGTGGTATAAGTAGCTACAATCTTGAGGATTATGGTCTAGAAACTGCCGCAATGCATGGCGCAGGATTAACAATGAAAGATTTTGATGAAAAAATATTAAAAATTAATAATGTCTCTGAAGAAACTCAAAAAAATTTAATTGAGGATGGTGAATTTTTACCCGGTTATATGTGGCCCGTAAATGGTTGGATTGCATCTTCTTTAGGCTTACATGTTACATCCATGAAACAAGAAGCATTTGCAACAACTCATGAAAGTGATTTATTTTCAAAAACATTAAATAAAAATATTCCAGCTGGTGATGCTACAGGATTAAAAACAATTGTAACATTTGAAACAAAAGAAGGAATTACAATCATCACAGAATGTATCGGTAAAGTTTTTGCTGAAGATGAACTTGATGTAAATGAATGGATAGTAGAAGGTGAACCAAATATGAGAATAACTATGGAAAATCCTGCTACAGTTGAAATGACTTGTGCTTGTGCTGTAAACAGAATCCCTGATGTTGTTAATGCAAAACCAGGTTATATTACTTCTGAAAAAATGAATGATTTGAAATTAATTAGAAAATTTTAATTTTTTATGAAAAAGTTGAATCTAAAAGTTCAACTTTTTTATTTTATAACAAAGTTTAATAATGATATAATATTACTAATTAATACATTTAAGGGGTAAAAATGCCAAAAATAGTAAACATTGAAGAAGAAAAGGAAAATATAATTAATGCTTTTCAAAATTGTATTTTAGAAATGCCTTTAAGTGATGTTTCCGTAAGAATCATTGCAAAAAGAGCAAATATATCTCACAGTAAAATTTTTTCTTATTTTAAAAATAAAAATGAAATAATTATAACATATGCAAATAAAATAGCCGAGGATTATTCTATAGCATTTAGAGATTTACTAATAAAATATAAAAATTTAGATAAAAGCAACCTTAGTGTTTTGAATAGTATTATGTCAGAACTATTTGAAATTGATCCTAATAATATAATTGAAAAACTATATGCTCAAATTTATGTTTTAGGTCAATATGATGATGAAATTAAATCTGTTGTACTTAAAGCTTATGATAATTGGAGAAAATCACTAAAAAAACTCATGCTTACCATCGATAATAAAATAACTGATGAACAAATTAAATCAATACTAATTTTAATAGAGGGTATAATGATTTATAGAATGAATGACAATTTTTCAGCAAAAGAAGCTAAAAACATTTTAAATAATTTAATTAAAGTTGCAAGCCAAAATCAATAATTAATATGCTTCCCATTATATCAAATTTTTGATATAATATATGCGATTAGTTTTAAATAAATGAAAGAAGGTATTAAAATGGGAAGAGCTCATGAAGTGCGTGCAGCGTCAATGGCTAAAACTGCCGCTATGAAAACAAAATTATATTCAAGATTTGGTAAAGAAATATATATTGCAGCAAAGAGTGGTGAACCAGATCCAGAAATGAACTTAACTCTTAAGAGAAAAATTCAAGAAGCAAAGTCCAATCAAATCCCTGCTGATGTTATTAAAAGAGCTATCGATAAAGCAAAAGGTGGCACAGTAGAAAACTATACTGAAGCTCGTTATGAAGGTTTTGGACCTGGAAATTCAACATTCATCGTAGATTGCTTAACAGACAATACAAATCGTTCAATGACTGACGTAAGAACAGCATTTACAAAATCTCCCGGTGCGAAGATGGTTAACACAGGTGGGGTTTCATACAACTATGAATCTGTTGGTCTATTTGAATTAAAATATGACAATGAAGATGCTATGCTGGAAGCCTTACTTGAAGCAGATGTTGATGTAATTGATGTATTAGTTGAAGACGGTGAAATGACCGTAAAGACATCATTTTCTGATTTTGGTAAAGGTCAAGATGCAATTGAAAAATTAATTCCAAATATAGAATTTGACACTTGTGAAACTGCAATGATTCCAAATGAATATGTTACATTAACAGCACAAGAAGATATCGATGCATTCAATAAATTAATGGGAATGCTAAACGAATCTGACGATGTAAACAAAATTTACCACAATGTAATTATAAATGAATAATTTATTTGCCAAACATATTAAATTGTTTTTTAGATCTGACTTGCTGGTGGTAAATTAAAATTTTTTTGCCGACCTCGCCAAGTTGGTTTTGCTAGACTTGCTGGTGGTAAATTAGTAAAAGCTCCTTATGGAGCCTTTTTTTTGAAAAAGTTGGGCATTGAAATATTTTAGGTGCTTGATGTCCCAATCGCAATAAAACTGGTAAGTAAATTTACTATAGCTATGAGTTATCTTAAATTTTCATTTTGCATTTTTGTGGGTACAATTTTTAACTCGAAAATTATCGCTTTTTTTAGATTTTATATTTTGTGGGTATTTTTTTAAGAACTATTTTTATCGCATTTTTTCCATTTTTAATTTTGTGGGTATTTTTCATGAAAAATTTATAGGGATTTTAATGTATTTCATTATCTCAATTTAATGAATATGATTTTTGAGATACTTTTCATCCCTAATTTTATTATCGCTTTTTTTAATATTGATTTTTTGCGTACATTTTAAGCTAAAATTTTATTATCGCTTTTTATTATTTTTTTTAATTGAGATAATTTTCTAATTTACATTTTTGATTTTTACATGTCCTCTTTAAATTTTCAGAACACAGATCATATATTTCCATAATATATTAAATTTTATTAACAATAATGACATTAACATTTCACAAATTTTATGTAATAATCTATACAAAGGAGGTAATATGAATATAAAAAATTTACTAGAAAAATATTCAATTATTAATCAAAAACTAGACAATATCACAGTTACAAATATTAAAGGAGGTTTGGTTGCTAGAAAAAAAGGTAATAAATATATCTATTATCATAAAACAAAAAGAAAAAATGGAAAATTCACAGAAAAATATTTAAGAAATGATGAAATGAATACGGTTAAAACTTTAGCTTACAATTCTTATATAAAAAAATTAAAAAAACATGTATCTAAAACGTTGTTATTACTTAAAAAGTTAAGTAAATTAAATTTAGAAAATGGCATTGATGAAATTTATGTTAGTCTACCTGATTCAAAAAAGAGCTTATTTTCTCCTATTGAACCTACATGGGAACAAGTATTAAAGCATTGGAAATCTATACCTTATGAAAAAAAGCCATTTTTACCTAATTCACAAGAAATATACACAAATAAAAGCGAACGTGTTAGATCTAAATCTGAAAAAATTTTAGCTGACTATTTTGACAGCATCGGCCTTGAATATAAATATGAATGTCCTATAGTTATTTCAAAATACTCAACTCTTCATCCTGATTTTACATTTTTAAGTCCTATTACTAAACAAGAAATTTACTGGGAACATTTTGGAATTATGGATAATAAAGAATATGTAAACAATGCAATTTCAAAGTTGGAAGCTTATAATTCAATTGGAATTTATCAAGGAAAAAATTTAATTATAACTTATGAGACACAAATAAAATCTCTCAATACAAATTTTTTCAAAAATCTTGTAAATGAATTTTTAGTAATAAAAAATAACTCCAAAAATCAAATTTAACATTCAAGTTTTGGAGCAATAATTTTATTAATTTTTTATCCTACTTTTTTCTTTCTTTACAAAACCCATTAGTTCTTGATTATTACTTCTGATGCTATTTAATAACTTTAGTGCATCTTCATTTTTATTATTATCAATTAGAGCTGAAGAAACATTTAATTTCCATATATTCCACGCTTCTTCCCCTGGTTTTATATTTTTTAATTTTAACAATTCATTTAGTGTATTATTTGGATCTTTAAGTTCCATGTTTTCATTCATTATATTATTCATTGGAATTACAAAGTTTCTATTTATTCTTTTTGTGATTATAATATTTTTGATTAAAAACACTATAATGAATGTTACAAAAAGTATTAAAATAAATAAAGCATTATAAAGAAACGAATTTTTTTCCGGATTATTTCTTATAAATTTAAGATATACCAGTGATTCTATAAAAAATATTATAGAAAAAATTACTAAACTAGTTATATTTTTAGGTTTCCCTGTAGTTTTTACCAATTCTTCAATATCATATTTCACATCCATTTTTTACTCCATTTTTCCCAAAATGATATAGTAGTACTGTAAGTGCTGTTAATATGATAACTGTTAAAATAGTACCTTCTACCCCAAACGATGGATCATATGCAAAGGTTATGTTCTTAGTACTTTCAGTCAACTTAAATATTGAATACTCTGCTTTAAGTCCACTATTCGGCAAACCAAATATAATATTTTGTGTAAAATTCCACATAGTATGAATACCCATTACCATCCACAAACTATCCGTATAATAGACAATTAACGACATTAATAATCCATAAATAAATAAGTTATATATTGCTAATGGTGAAACTCCTGAATTTGTTATATGTAATGCTGCAAAAAATATCGGATTTATAATAATTGCAACCCATGGACTTTTGTATCCCTTAATTAAACGTCTATATACAAAACCTCTACATAAAATTTCCTCTGTAGATGACTGGATAAATACTGCTACAAATATAGCTAACAAAGGAAGTGGTTGAAACATAGAAAATGTAAGTTTTATATCTCCATTTAAATATGCAACTAAAATTGAAACTCCATTAAGTAAAAATCCTATTAAAATACCTAAAAATAGCATTTTAAAACTGTTTCCTTTTACTTTGTTACCCATATATTTTAAAATATATTTATTTTTATCAACTAAAATAATAAGTAAAAATGTAGTAATCATCGCTCCAATAAATTTAAAATATAATAAAAATACCTTTGTAAAAGATGTACTACCTTTCGGAATCCATTCTACAAGTATACCTCCTAATAACATAATAACAAATGCTACAAAGCATACCCATATAAAATTATCTCTAAATTTTGATTTGTTTTCTTTCATTTTTTCCCTTTTAATTTTTATTTTTCTACATTTCACTCAAATACTCCTCTGCTTGAGTTCTATCAGTGAATATAACTATTTCTTTATTTTTATATTTTTCTAATAAATTTATTACATTTGGTTTACTTATTTGATTATAATTTTTTATAAATTGAATAAATTCCTCATCCACATTTGTTTCATCTTCTATCCAAGGCATGTCTTGTCTTGGCTTTCCTCTCCTCGCTTCAACACCACTTAAACAAAGTTCTAAAGGATAATCCAAGAAAATCACTGTATCACATGCATTCATTCTTAATTCCATAGTGGAATCATAGTTTCCGTCAATAATCCATTCATCTCTTTTAATTACTTCATTTTGTCTTTCAATTAATGTGTTTCCATCTACTGTTGTCTTGTCAGCATTCCAGTACATCATGTCCAAATGATACAAAGGAATTTGTGTGATTTCATGCAATTTTCGAGAAAATGTGCTCTTCCCACTTCCCGAACACCCTATAACAATTACTTTTTTCAAAATTGGCTCCTTATATAAGTTTTGTAGGATTACGTTCTGTTTTACTAAAATTATATTATAAAATAAAAAGCAAAATCAAGCGTATTTTTTTTCGTTTGATTTTGCGTTTGGTTTTATGATGGAAATGTATTAAAATATTAATCTATATTTCAATATATTATTTTAATTCATCTTTAGCTTCTTAGAATTTTAAGCAATTTAAATAACAGATGTATAATAATATCCTATTTTTTTATTTTTATATTAGTTAAAAAAATAATTATAAAATTAAGAACAATTAAAAATTAATAAAATCTTTAATTACACCAAAAAGCTATTATATTTACTAAACTTTACATAACAATATTTTTTATATTAATTATAAATTTTAAAATCCATTAATTTACATAATTCCAACAATTACTAATATAAATGATAAAATAAAAATTGAAATTAAAAGTTTATTAGTAGACCACTTCTTTATTTTCACTAGATAAAATGATACTAATGTTAAAACTAACGGAATAAACTTTGGTAAAATTTTTTCAAATATTTCTTGTAATGATATAACCATTTTTCCCGAAGTAAATTGCAATGCAATAGGAGCTTTAATAGTTGTTGACGCTACTGCTCCAATAACTATTAAACCAACTATAGATAAAAATGTTGTAAGCATATTTTTTAATTTTGTATCACTTAAAATTTTAACAGCATCTATACCTAACGTATATCCTTTTATAAATAATAAATACTTCATAGGAATAACTATTGCTAACCATAAAAATAAAAATGTTAATGGTCCTAAAGGAGATCCTCCTTCACTCAACCCAATACCGATACTTAAAAGAATAGGATTTAATGTGCCTACTAACAATGAATCTCCTATTCCTGCCAGTGGTCCCATTAATGAATTTTTAACATTAGTCATTAAATCTGTATTTCCATCTTTACCATTTAAATAATAATCTTCCTCTAAAGCTAATGATATTCCTGGAACAATAGAGCCTAATTGAGGTTCAGTATTAAAAAATACTAAATTTCTTTTTAAAGCTTCTGATAAACCTTTTTTATCATCTTTGTAAATTTTTTCTAAAGGTTTAGATAAAGTATGACAATATGCTAATCCTTGCATTCTTTCATAATTTTGTGCACAATGATGAAAGAACATCCATGTCCATGCAGATTTAGAAACATCCTTTTTAGTTAAAATCTTATTATTCTTCATATTCTCCCCCATCTTCAACATTTTGTAAATTATTTACTACTAAATTAATATTTTCTTTTGTATTATACACACTTTTAACATATAACATTGCTATAGCAATAGATATTAATAATATTGCTGTTGTTGTGATATTAAATGAAGCCATAGTAACCCATCCCAAAACGAATAATACAATATGCCATTTTTCTGAAACTATTTGATTTAATAAGATTGCAAATCCTAATGCAGGTAACATTCCTCCTGCAACTGATAAGAATTTGATTATTTGTGGTGGAAGTGCCTTTATTATTCCTTCTGCGAATCCTGCTCCTAAATATAAGGTTAATGTTACTATTCCTACTCTTTCAATAAAATGAATCAAGGTTCCATATAAATTTGATCTTGCTATTTCCTTTATATTTGCATTTTCAGCATATTTATCAGCTCTATGTGCCCAAAACGCATTAAATGTCATTGACAAATTATGGAAAACAACTCCTAATGCACCCAATGTTACAGCTAATGCAACCGCCATATTAGCATCTCCTCCTGATACTAATGCCAATGGAATTCCAACATATGCAGCAAGATTTAAATCTGATGGAAGAGCTCCTCCCGGAACTATTTGTCCTATAAAAATTGCTTGTACAGCTACACCAGCTAAAACTGCTTGTTGTACATTTCCTAAAATAATACCTACTATTAATCCTACAACAAGAGGTCTACCTATACCATAAAATCCTCCTGTAGTCCCAAATAACCAAGGTACTTGATTTCTACCTAAATAAGCAAAAATGCCTATTAATAGCGCTTGCCATAATTCCATATTTTCCTCCTAAAATTCAATGTATTCTTTTTTACTTTCTACTACCATTTGATGATAAAATTTAACTCCTTTTTCTTGCAAATCTTCAGCCATTTGTATCTCTTCATCACTTAAATATACTGTGTTTTTTATCATACTATAACCTTTTTGATTACTTATATTTGCTAAGTTAATTTCTTTTAAATCGGATGAAAAATCTATTAAATCATATAATGTAGAAAATTTAGTAAATATAACCATTATACTTTCACCTAAATAAGCATCTTTTTCTAAAAGTCTTTCTTTGAATCTATTAATTGAAATTATTGAAAGTTTAACATTTTGTGGCTTAGCCATTTTTAATATATTTTTTTGAACATTATCATTTAAAATGTCATTATCAACAACTATAATTCTATTTACCATTAGATTGGGTATCCAAGAAACTGCAACTTGTCCATGAATTCCTCTACTATCAACTCTAATATTTTTTATGTCCATGTGTCATCACTCCTCACCTGTACTTATATAATCTTCTTTGTTTTTAGAACTTGCATGTATTGATTCATTTTTATTAACTTTCCATTTTTTTTCTATTTTGATATTTCCACTAAGAAGCGGATCATTTGTTTTTTTCATATTCTCAATAAGTAATTTTTTTAATTTAATTATTTCTTTTTCATATCTTAAATCAAAAATTAAATTATTTTTTTCATAAGGATCAAAATACAAGTCATAAAAACATTCCATTTCTTTATTTTTACTTTGTAATCCATTTTCTATTAAAAAGTTTTTTTCTGGAGAATCATCAATATTAGAAAGATTATATTTTTTATATTTATCATCAAAAAATTTTATGTACTTAAATCTTTGGTTTCTTACACTTCTTACCGGTTCATAAGAAGTGTGAAAATTGATTTCCGAATAAACCTCTGTTCTTATATTATTTTTTTCTAAATCTTGATAGAATAAATTTACAAAACTCTTACCTTCCAAAAATGTAGGTTTTTCTAAATTAACTAAATCACATAATGTAGGAAAAATATCTATTTGAGAAATTAATCCTTCATAAGTTTTTCCAATATTTTTATTTCCCGGAATATGCATAGCTAACATAACTCCTATCCCAGTATCTCTTAACGTGCATTTACTAAAAGGTAAAGGAAGCCCATGATCCGTTGTTACAAAAATAATAGTATTTTCATAATATGAATTATCTTTTAATGCTTTTAAAACCCTTCCTATACTATCATCACTAATTTTTAAGCTTGTCTTAAATCTAGCAAAATCTTCCCTATTTTCCTTATTATTAAACATTCCATTTGGAGGTATTGAAAAATTTATATTTATTTCTTCATCTATATTTTTAGGAAATTTTCTATGTGTACCATGTAATCCAAATGATATAAAAAATGGCTTTTCTCCATCATATCTTTTTATCCAATCACTTATTAATTTACTGTTATTTTTGTCCCAATATACTAAATCTTCTTCAGAATAATTAGTATTATCACTTGTAATATCCTCAACATATCCTAAAAATTTATATGATGAATGGTCTGTATAATAATTATTTTCATGTTGTACACCCGATAAAACAGTATGATAACCATTTAATCTTAAAAAGTTAGCTAAGTGTTTTGTATTATCAATTTTAAACCCTCTTTGAGCTAATCCCAGCATTCCTACCTGATGAGGATACTGTCCTGTAAGTAATGAAGCTCTACTAGGCGAACATGTTGGAGCCGTACTAAAAGCATTTTGAAAGGATAATGATTCACAAAAAAATTCATCAATATTATTCGATATGACATCATATCCATAAGCATTAATTAATTTACCTGTATCATGTGTATGTATATATACAATATTAAATTTTTCCATTTGAACCTCTTATTTTATCTATTTATGAAAAATGGACTTAAAAATGCTACAGAACCATTTTTTTGAAAAATTTTTATCCTTACATTTTTTGCTCCTAAAGTTGATATATTTGTTTTATAATTCACTCTATATCCTATTTCTGGTATAGATTGATATATCTTAAATTTATATGAATTATGCCACCAAGTATCATTTCTGTAGAACTCTTCAAAATTATATCTATCTTTTACTAATTTTTTTACGCTTTCTATATCAGCATTTAAATATGAAGAATCTATCAATTCTTGTATTGTATACTTATAATCTTTTCCAAAAACATTAAAAATAACATTATCTTGCAATTTCCCCTCAAATTCTAAAGTAAATCCTTCATTTTTTATTTGAGAATTCCCCATCCATTTTCCTGAATCAGTAGTTTTTCTAGTATGTAATTTTGATACTATTTCATTTTCTGTTTGACTAATAATTTTTTGACCAAATGTATTCCAGTTTTTTTGTACCGAAATCAATTTACCACTAGTTGATATCTTAATATGCCAATCTTTTTCTGTAATATCATTAAATAAATCTATTTTTGGTCCCCAACCAAATTCCACTCTTGTTTTGATTTTAATAATATCATCTAATTTTTCTCTTTCCCACTTACCAGAATGATAATAAACATGTTCAATGATTTCATCTTTTAATACTTCTATTCTATCTATTGCATTATCTCCTATAATGTTTATATTAATTTCTGAATTTTCATCTTCTTTTACTACGGAACCTATAGATTTTCCATTCATTTTTGCATTAATATTAATTCTTCCAAACGTTACACCATATACTCTACTATTTACTAATCCATCCCATATTTCTTCTTTTGTTCTGCCCGTTGATAAAACACACATTGTTCCGTTATCAAATTGTCCGGAAAATTTATGATTATCCCCAGAACATATACAGCCTATCTTAATTCCTTTTTTTAATGCAAATCTATAAGATGTATTTTCTACTCTTGGACCCATATGAATATGTCTATTCATAGGTATCTCATTTAAATCAGTTTCACTTGACCCATGAGAAGAATAAATTTCGGCAAAAGGAGAATATTTTTCATTATTTGTTTTCCAATTTTTCCCTCTATCACCTAAATGATATGCTATGTGATGAGGAATAGCTATAAATTCTCTATTCTTATATGCATCTATTAATTCGTTATATGTTTGAGGATGAAGCATTTTGCTATTATTATCTAAAAAAAACACATTATGATCTCCATCTTTACCATTCCCTTGCCATTCAAATCCTGCAAACATTGGAAAACCTTTTATATTCTCCTCTTTAGTTTTTTTAATTATTACTTCCCAATCTTTTTCCACTTCACTTTCATTAAGTACATCCTCAGCATAAAATTTGTCATTAACTTTTATCATCCCAAACGGATAATAAGCTACTGGCCAAAAATCAAAAACTGATTTAATAAACTCAATATGATTATCAATTTCTACAATTTGGTTATGATGTGGATTATCATGCATTGATCCCCATAAATTCATATATTTTTCTTCCATTATCACTCCTTATTGTTATTTTATGTTAGTTATTATAATATATTTGTTCGTTTTATTTCATTATAATCATTTTAGCACATTTAGTCAACAAAAAAAATAACAAGATAAAAATCTTGCTATTTTTCTGATTTTTTATATATCGAGGGTGTTAATATACTCATACTTTTATTATATTTTTTATAAATAAGTTCAGGCAATTCATCATCTGTAATTATTATTGATATATCCTTAGTTTCATAAAATGAAACAAAATCTAATCTATTAAATTTAGAACTATCTGCTAAAATATATCTGTTTGTTGAATTGTTTAATGCTGTTTTATATAATATTGACGCTTCATATGAGGATGTGTAAATATTATTTTTATCTATTCCATTTGTTCCTAAATAGATTTTATTGAATCTCATATTTAAAATAATTCTTTCAGATATAGGTCCAATAAAACTTCTTGTATTTCCTCTATATGTTCCACCAGTACATATAAGCTTAACTTCTTGATTATCCCATAATTTTTCAATTATTTGCTGAGAATTTGTTACTACAACAATATTCTTTGCTTTTATATAATCAGTTAAATAGTAAGTTGTTGTACCAGCTCCTATAAAAATTACATCGTTATCCTTTATACTATCCGCAGCAATTTTTGCTATTATTTTTTTATTTTTTGAATTTGATTTTATAGTTTTAATATAAGCATCTTGTCTATCAAAATAATTGTTATTAATTCTAGCTCCACCGTGAACCCTTTTTATTAAATTCAGTTCTTCCAATTCTATCAAATCTCTTCTAATTGTCATTTCTGTTACATCTAATATATTTGACATATTTGAAACTGACATAAATTTATTTTCTTCAACTAAATTAATTATTTTTTGAAGTCTTTCTTCTTTTAACATAATAATCTCCGTAAATCCAGTTTTATTATAATTTTTTTTTAAGAAATTGTTAAATTTTACTTTTAATAATTATATCATACTTTACTTTTTTACTGGCCCAATAAAAAAATTATTATTACAAATATTACTAATCCAATTTTTCCTATCAATTCCCCATAAAAATTTAATAGCAATAAAAATTTAAGTAAATAGATTATGCTAAATCCATTATATATAATTCGACGTTTAACTATTTTTTCCAATAATATTTATCTAACCTTGATTCAAACCCCTGTGCTCCTTTATAAAATTTAAAAATCTTATTTTTTGGAATTATTAGTAAATATAAAAATGAAAAAATAAAACGATAATTGCAATATAATATATATGTATTATTTTAAAATTCATACCGATTATTTTCCTATATTTTTTAATTTAAAATACATTATTCCTTAATCTAAAATATATAAATTCTTATATAATTTATTATACCATATCAACTTATCTTAATTATCCTTAATATTTATAATTACGAAAATCCTCTAAATAAATAACATAATCTGTTGTTGCATTTATAAATTCAATGTCATGAGAAACGATAAATATTATATTATCTTTTGTTTTCATTTTCTTTATCAATTTTGAAATTTTTAGCATATTATTATAATCCATTCCGCTTGTCGGTTCATCAAAAAATATAAACTTAGAATTTTTACATAAAACAGAAGCTATCGCCACTCTTTGTTTTTGTCCTCCTGATAAACTCATAGGATGTCTTTCCCTTAAATCATCAAGTCCAAGTCCAATAAGAACACTATCTATTTTATCTTGACTTAAATCCTTAACTCCAAGTTTCAATTCTTCTTCTACAGAATCCGTAAAAAGTTGATGATTTACATCCTGCATAACAAACGCTGAATTTTTCATTCTTTCTCTTTTGCTAAGTTTTTTACCCTTAAAAATAATTTCACTGTTATTTTTTTTATTCAGCCCTGTCATTGCACGTAAAAAAGTAGATTTTCCACAACCGTTTTTACCAACAATGCCATAAATTTTTCCCAAATCAAAAGATATATCTTTAAGGATTAACTGCCCTTTATCTTCAAAATCAATCTTCATCGTTTGAATGACTAAATCTTTTCCATGAAGTTTTTGATTTTTACTTAAGGGTGTCTTGTGTAAGGGTGTCTTGTGTATTGAACGAAGTCCGTATTTACTCAAACTTTCACTTGATAATGACAAAAAATCTTCTTTGTTAAAAACTTGGTCAATTCTTCCTCGTTTTATTAAATAAATATAATCGACCAAATTCATCAGATAATAAATTCGATGCTCTGCAAGAATAAGCGTTATTTTCTTTTCTTTTAACATTTTTAGCATTTTCATTAAAATATTTATGTGCTTGTCATCCAAGTTTGATGACGGTTCATCAAGTACTATAATTTTACATCCGGAAATATATGAAGCAGCTACACACAATATCTGTTTTTCTCCACCGGATAATTCAAAGATACTACGTCCAAGTAAATGCTCTATATGAAATATTTTCAGCATTTCTTGCATACGTGAGTCCATATCCTCTTTAGATAACCCGATGTTCTCTAAATAAAACAGGAGTTCTATTGTAGTATTAACATTAAAAAAGTGTGTCTTAGGATTTTGAAAAACACTGGCAATAAGTAGGGATACTTCATAAAGCTCTAAGTTCTTTATTTCTTTTTCATCTACTTTAATGCTACCTGTTCCAACGGCATCTTCATAGGCAAATGCTAATCCGTTAATTGAATTGATTATAGAGGACTTTCCGCTTCCGCTTTCACCTGTGAGTAAAATACATTCTCCGTCAAGAACCTTTAAAGAAATATCATTTAATATTTTATTATCTTCTCCATACGATAAACAAAGATTTTTTATTTGAAGCATAACCATCCTCCTATGGCTATTGATGCCATCACTATCCCATAGATGAAGTCGATCAAATTTACACCAACCCTAACATATCTCGTTTTTTTTATGGGATTTGCAATACATTTTGTTTCAGCCGCCTTAGAGATGTCATCAGCAATATTAGATGAAATAATTAAAAGAGGTACAATAACATACTCTAAATATTTAAAAGGATTTTTTGTTTCTATTCCCCTTATTTTCATTGCCATTTTTATATTTTCTCTTTCTTCCGCAAAAGACGGAAAAAATCGAAACATCACCGCTATAGGTATAGATATGGCACTTGGGATTTTTAAGACATCCATAGATGAAATAATACTCCCAACATCCGATGTTTTAATCAAAAATTTTCCTGCAGCAAAAGGTATATAAAACATACGCAGTACAAAAATTAAAGAAAATAACATCTTTATTAAAAATGGCAACTGAGCTAATATCTTAAAATTCGGTGCAAGAAATAGAATACCGAATAAAAGAATATTTTTTATCGCTTCTTTTCTAAAGCCATTTATTAAGTACATTATGGAAATAATAAATATCAATGCCCATTCCAAAATAGGATGAATGGAATGTACAACAGTTAACCCCAATAATCCCACAACAAATAACTTTGTTATGGGATTTGGATTTAATCTTCTATTATTCTCAATAAACATTAAACAATACCCGCTTTGTTAAAGTGTTTCTTAAGAAGAGCCTTTCCAATATATGCTCCGATAATTCCGCCTATTAAAGCACCGGCATAAACTAATAACATATTTGGATAGGTAATTAACTTTTCTAAAGCATCTACATATTCTTTTCCCATCATCATTGATAATTTAATATATTTTTCTTTTGCCCATAGCATTTGCATTAAAGATCCACAAATCCATGTATTAAAAATCGCAAAAGCAAACATATTGTATTTAAAAGAATTATATCCGCCCACTTTTCTTATCATTTCAGCAATAAACATAACAACAATAGCATGAACTGCTATTACATAGGTATGCCCCATAGCAAACATCAATAATGGGGATAGTATTCCTAATATAAATAAGCCCCAAGGTTTTTGAACCTTTGCCATAAATAACATAATAATTGTACCTGTCACAATACCAAGAAGAGTTGGATATACTAAGAATAAAATAGGTACCATTCCTATCATTCCCACACCGAACATTACTACAAAATAGATAACTGCAAATACACCAATGGTTACTAAATCTTTGATTTTTAGTTTATTTTCTCTCATTTTCTTCCTCCTAATAAATTTTTCTAATTCCTATAATCTCCAATTGGCCGCACGTTCTCGTGCTTGTATAAAGGATGAATAAATTCCGTCTTTAAGAACTAATTCACTATGTTTCCCGACTTGCACCAATCTACCTTTATCAATTACTAAAATTTGATCCGCTTTTTTCACCGTAGAAAGTCTGTGTGCTATAGAAATAACAGTATGCCCTTTGGATAATTCTTCAATAGCCGCCAAAATCTCATATTCATTTTCAGGATCAACAGAGCTGGTCGCCTCATCTAAAAGAATAATCGGTGCATTTTTCAGTAACGCTCTCGCAATAGAAACTCTCTGTTTTTCTCCGCCTGAAAGAGAACTTCCCCCTTCGCCTACCATAGTGTTATAACCGTCGGGAAGTTCCATAATAAAATTATGACAACGAGCCTTCTTAGCAGCTTCCACTACTTGTTCATGACTTGCATCAGGATTTGCAAAGCGAATATTGTTTTCTATGGTATCTCTGAAAAGATAAACATCCTGGAAAACAAGAGAAAGATTTTTCAGTAAATTTTCCACTTTATAATCTCGTATATCCTTATTTCCCAATCTTATTTCACCACTGTCAACATCATAAAAACGAGATATTAAATTGATAATTGTAGTTTTCCCTGAACCGGAAGGTCCTACAATAGCTGTCCTCGAACCCTGCGGAATTGTAAATGAAAGGTCTTTTAAGACAGGATTTCTCTTATCGTAACCAAAATTCACTTTGTCAAATACAATATCATTGTTTTTCATAACTTCTACAGTCCCATCACTTATTTCAGGAATATCTAAAACTTCCTCCAAATACTGCATATTGGCAGGATTTTTAACCATTAAAATAGCTGCATTCTCAAGTTGTTTTAATCCACCAAAAATCATAAAACCGGCAGCCGAAACAGTGAGTGCTTGTGGTAATAAAACCTCTCCTTTAGTATAAAGATAGCAAGAAAATAGTGTAACCAACAGGCTCGAAATATTGATAACGGTAGAAAAAATTCTGGCATAAATAACAAAAACCATCTCAAAATGTACTTGAGTAAGTCTAAGCTCCTCAGAAGCATTTTTCAATTTAGAATGTATTTCCTCCTCAACGCTCTCATTCACAAGCGGAAAACTTCGAAGCACAGGAATACCGCTGATACTGTCGACTAAAGCATCTCCCAACTTGGTAATGGCAGTATGTTCACGTGCAATTTCTTTCTTTGCTTGATTAGTCATAAGGAATACGCATAGCCAAATAAAGATTAAGCAAATCAAAGTTAAAATCCCGATTTTAATATTTACACCGAACATTCCAATCAATAGGAAAAATGATATTGAAATTCCGGAAACAGCAAAGTCTATGCTCATTGCAGAGTAGTTTTCAAGACTCTTCATAACATTGGTAAATGCTGCCATAATTCTTGATAAACTTTGTTCTGCAAAATATCCCATAGGTGCTTTTTTAAGTTTTTCTCCGACTTTAAGTCTGTAATCCTTGAAAATTCCGAAGAAAACACCGTCGCTAAGACCACTTTTCGCCCAACCTGTGAGAAAATTGAAAAGAAAAGATGCAAACAATACTCCAAAAATAGTCCAAATATGTCCAACAGTAATTTCTTTCATCCAACCGAATGCAAGGAATAGAGCGAAAAATCCAAACAACACGGAAGCGTTTTGAAGAAAAATAAGTAATATTCCCGCTTTAAGTCGATTTTTATACTGTCCCGCTAATTTAAATGATAATTTTATAAACTTCATATCCTACTCCTCTCCTAAATATTGTTTCCAAAGACTTGCATATAGCGGCTCTTTCATAAGTTCATCGTGTTTACCTCTAGCTATAATTTTACCTTTATCAATTAAAATTATTTGATGTGCCTGCTTAATTGTATTTAATCTATGAGCAACCATCACAAGATTTTTTCCCTTTACAAGATGAGATAATGCTTCTTGAATGAGTGCTTCATTTTCCGGATCGGCATAAGCTGTTGCCTCATCTAAGACAATTGTTGATGCAGGTTTCAATATTGCTCTGGCAAGAGTTATACGTTGTCTTTCTCCACCTGACATCGCTCCGCCTGCTTCACCCGCTTTAGTATCATACCCCTCAGGAAGTGCCATAATAAAATCATGACAATGAGCAGCTTTTGCTGCCGCAATAATTTCATCCTCACGCGCCCACGGTTTACCAATTCTTATATTATCTCTGATACTAACATCAAATAGAAAGTTATCTTGTGATACGAAAGAAATCTCTTCTGCAAGCTGTTTAAATGAGATTTTATTTGTATCCACACCTCCAATAGAGATTGTGCCCGATGACTGATCCCAAAAGCCTGCCAAAAGTTTTGCAATCGTAGATTTTCCTCCACCTGAAGGTCCCACAAGTGCAGTTACTTCTCCGGGTTTTGTTTCAAAAGAAATGTTATGCAATACCTCAGTTCCGTCATGATAAGAAAAACTTACATTATCAAACTTAATTCCTTTATTCTTGTCTATAGCAACTTTATTTTTTGAATCAGGTCGCTTTTGTACAGGCATATCAATGAGTTCTTGTATAGATACCCAAGTATTGGATGCCATTTGGAAAAGTTCAAAGCTCATCATGATTGCAAAAGCCTGTGGAAGAATAGCTATCGGCAGTATAAGTGATAAAATTAAGGTTTCGATGCCTATTTGTCCGTTCCCATATAAATAAAAAGCTAAAGGCATACTAACTATCTGTGGTGTCATCATAGCCGCAGTCATAAGTGCTCTTCCGAACCAACTTTGTTTCCACCACTTCATCGTAGAAAAATGATAGAATTTTACAGCATCTGCAAATTTTCCATAAGAAACTTTATCTTGTGCAAAAGCTTTGATTACAGGAATCCCACGAACATACTCAGCACTTCTGTCCGCAACATTGGCATAACTCGATAGCCACACAGCCATCCTGCTACGGTACTTGTACATCATAGTAGCCATTCCGATAAAAGCAATTGGCAGTGGTACAAATATTGACAATCCTATACGCCAGTCTAATAAAAATAAAATGATTATACATAGTATCGGATGTAAAAGTCTGCTGGGCAATTCCGGTATAATATGTGCTACCCAATCTTCCATATCCGCTACTCTATCCATGATAATTACCTTAATTTTGCCCACAGGATTATCCACTAGGTATCCCATCGGAATTACCTTTAATTTTTCAAATAAAGTCTGTCTAAGTTTTGAAAGTATAGAAAATGATGTTTTATGTGAAATTGTTGTACTAAATCCAGTAAATATAAAGTAAAGCATCAATGATCCTACCGCTAAAAAAGCATATTTCAAAAGTAAATCAAACCCGACAGGATTACCTCCGGAATTTTTTATTAACCATCCTGCCGCATAAGCACTGAAGAAATAAGCAGAAAAACTAAAAAGTTCTCCAACGCAGGCAAAAATAACAGAAAGACGCATCCTCCCCTTATACTCCGGAGCTACATTCATAAGTGCTTTATTTAATCCACCCATACTGATTTTGGGTTGTTTTTCACTTTGCTCAATATCACTTTCGATTCGCTGCATAATCTCAATAGGGACATCAAGATTTAAACTTTCTATTTCTTTTATTAAATTTTCATTTTCATTAGACTTCTTGCTGTCCGAAGATTTATCAAACAATTCATCATTATTTTTTTTCTTCTTCATTAATTTTTCTCCTTTCTTAGCGTACAACTACACTGCGATTATAAAAAAAAATACTCTATTTACCTTATCATAGCTGTCAATAAACAGTTTGATGTTTTCTTCAAAAAACTCTCCATTATTTATAAAACCATACCTTATTTAATTTGAAATTTCACAACCTAACAATCATATTCACGAAAAATATTAAAAATAATTTTATAAAACTTCATTTTCAGTACCTCCGTTTTCAAATATACAAATAATCATTTTTTCTAAAATATGCCTATTCTTGGTCAAATTTTCTCTTGCTTCCAAAACATTTGATGCAAGAATCATTGCATTTACAAAATCAGTAACTAATTGAAAAATATTTGAGTCGGTTATCCATCTTGGTTCTTCATTCATAACCGTTTTGAGTCTTTCTTTTGTCTGCTCCTGTAGTTCTATCATTAGATTGCTCAACTCCGGATTTCTTTTTTTAGCAATTAAAAACTCAACATAAAGTGGTATGTACGGATTATCGTCAATTATCTTTGTTACAAGCTCCTTAGCCATAAACTCCTTAGTAACATTTTTATGAGACTTATCCAAATGTTCTCTTATAATTTCATCCCTGTATTTGTTTCCGTTAATCATAATGTCTCTAAAAATTTCGATAACACTTCCATAATAGTGATAAACTCCACCTTTAGATAAACTTGTTCCTGCAATTATTTCTTCCATTGTTGTCTTTTCAAGTCCCTTTTCTGCAATTACTTTTGCAGCTGAATCCATAATTTCTTTTCTTCTCTCCACCTCACCTAGTCTTTTAGCCGCACACATTTTTCCTCCTTTAATAGTTATCGACGGTATCGTCTATAAATTATTATACATCAATTAGGTTCTCCTAACAAGTTTTTTTGTCTTATCTATTTTTACAATCTGATAATATAGAGAAAATCTTAAAAATATTGATGTTGATTATTGGATAAATTTTTTCAACTTAAAAAAATCTTCTATAAATGAAGAAATAGAAAAAATGAAGCTAAAAAATAAAACAATTTTATAACACCATTCATATCAATTCAAATATTAACTAAGGACAATTTAATAAACTATGGTATTGTTACAAATGACTAAAAATTTGTTTTAGGGTATATTATTTTAGTTTTTAATATTAATACTATACCATATAAAAGAGCTCTAGATATTCAAATCCAGAGCTCTTTTTAGTGCTTTTTATTAAATTTTTGTAATTTAAAGGATAATCATCTATTTTACAATAAACTCATTTACTATCTAATTAAAGCAACTGTAAAATCATTTATATTAGTACCTGTAGGCCCTGTAATTATAAGACCATCAACTTTTTTTAAGTAAGAATAAGAGTCATTATTTTTTAATATATCATAAATTTTATATCCCTTATCTTCTAACAGTCTTTTTGTATTACCATCAACTATTGCTCCGGCAGCATCAGTTGGCCCATCTGTACCGTCAGAGCCTACACTGAAAATTATAACATTATCTAAAGATGAAATTTTTTCTGCCGCACTTAGAGCTATTTCTTGATTTCTGCCACCTTTTCCATTTCCTGTAATCTCTACAACTGTTTCTCCTCCTAATATAATTGCAAGTGGTCCTTTATCTCTATATGTCTTTACAATAGAGGCTAAAAAAGAGCCTGCTTCTTTAGCTATACAATCTAGCTCATCTGTTAAGATAAGTGATTTATAACCTAATTTATTTGCAAAATTAGATACTTGATGAACCAATTCCTTAACACTTCCCATTACGATATGATGTGCATTTTCTATATGCTTAGGAGTTTCTATAAGTAATAGTTTTTTTATATCATCAGAAATTCTAAGATTATATTTATCTACTATTTCTAAAGCTTGCTGACTAGTTGACTTATCTGGATAAGCAGGTCCCGAGGCTATCATATCTAAAGGATCTCCTATAATATCACTTAAAACTATAACTTCAAGCCTCGCAGGATGGCACAATTGAGCAAATCTTCCACCCTTGACCTTAGAAAGTCTTTTTCTTATAGTATTTATTTCTTCTATACTTGCTCCCGAAGCTAAAAGCTGTTCATTAATATCCTTGGTAAGATCTTTCGGTATTATTGATTTTTCAAATAGAGCTGAACCTCCTCCTGATATCAATAGTAAAACCAAATCATCTTTATTTAAATTTTCAACCATTTTCAGAGCTTGATCTGTAGCATAATAGGAATTATCATCCGAAATCGGATGCCCAGCTTCATAACATTTAATATTTGGAATTTCTCCCATCACGTGATCATATTTTGTGATTACTATACCTTTGTTAATTTTATTGCCTAAAACTTTTGCTGCCGCATTAGCCATACTCCAAGCTGCCTTACCTATAGCTAATAAATATAGATTTTTTGATTGTAAATTTATTTGTGATAGTGCTTTTTTTACAGCATTATCAGGCTGAACAGCTTCAAGTGTTTGCCTTATAATTTGATAAGCATGTTTTCTAATTGTCATAACTAACTCCTTTTAATTAAATAAATAAAGAGATAATAAATACTGCAACCATAGAACAAATTCCTTCGATTAATGTTGCAATAGTTTGAGTTTTATATCCTTGATCTGCCTCCATTCCACCAAAATTTGTTACCACCCAGAAATATGAATCATTAGCATGGGATACAGTCATAGCTCCAGCACCAATTGCTATTACAACTAAAGCAGCATGTTGAGGTGTAGAAAATCCCAAAAACGGCAATAATGGCGCCATAATTCCGGCGGTAGTAGTTATAGCTACAGTTGAAGAGCCCTGAGCCGTTTTGAATATTGCAGAAAGTATAAATGGGAAAAATATTCCTATAGATTGGAAAACTTGTGCATTTTCAGCTATATAAGAAACTAAACTGGTATTTGATATAACTTTTCCCAAAACTCCCCCAGCCGCTGTGATAAATAGTATAGGTCCTACAACCTTTAATGTATCATTTGTATATTCATAAAGTTTTGAAATTTCTTTTCTTGAAAATAATATTATTATTGAAAGTATCACACCTACAGCCAAGGCAACTATAGGAGTACCAAAAAATACACATATTTCTCTTAAAGTTCCTTTCCATCCGGCAATCTTTGATATATTTGAAAATGCCATTAAAATTATTGGAAATAAAATTGGAAATAAAGACATAAACCCAGAAGGCAATTGACCATATTCTTTTACCAATTCCTCGTAAGTCTTTATATCTTTTTCATTTGCTATATCTTCATTAGATTCGACTTTTTTTCCTATATATTTAGCATATAAGTAGCCTCCTATTAAAGCAGGTATAGATGCTAAAAAACCATAAAACATAACAGTTAATAAATAATCTCCAACGCCTAACGTTGCCGCAGCTGCTATCGGTCCCGGAGTAGGTGGTATAAATACATGTGAACAATATAGCCCAACTGATAAAGCAACTGACATGGTAACACCCGATATATTTGTTCTCTTAACTAACGCTTTTCTAATTGGATTTAATATTACAAATCCCGAGTCACAAAAAACGGGTATTGAAACTACCCATCCCATAAGCATTATAGCTATATCCGGTCTTTTTTTCCCTACTAATTTTATAACCATGTCTGATAACTTAATTGCTGCACCGGTTTTTTCGAGTATAGTGCCTAATAAAGCCCCAAAAATTATAACAATCCCTATGCTGGTAAATGTAGATGAAAAACCCTCTCCTACTACGGAAGCAATGCCCTTTATAACTTCTCCTTTTTCATTTGTAACATTATTTAATGGGATTCCTCCTATTAAACCTAATGCAACAGAAACAAATAATATTGATAAAAAAGGGTGAACCTTAAATTTACTAATAAGTAATATCATGATTACAATTGCAATTATAAAAACAATTGAAAATGAAATGCCTGTCATACTTTCCTCCTAAAATAAATTTTATATGCTCAAATTCCTGCATATCTAATATAAATTATATTCTCAAAAGAAAGTGTTTTCTATGTTATGGAGAATGATTTTTCAGCATATTTTTAGTTTTATATACTAAATTTATATTTACCTTTCTACGCCATATAAAATTCTATAAAACTCCAAGAAAAAATAATAATATATAGCGTGTGAAGGCTTTCGAATATCAAAACCTGTAAATTCAAACATCTTTTGCAATCTATACTGAATTGTGTTTTTGTGAAGATAAAAATTTTTAGCGATTAATTTTATAGATCCGTCACTCTCAAAATACGCATCTATGATTTGTATGTACAAAAGAAGGTCGGAACGTGGAATTTTTTCTGAAAAAGCATTAATAAAACTATTCATTTTATCCATATCTATGTCCAATAAATAATTCTCCAATTGCAACTCATCATAATAAACTATACTTTTTCCAATCTTTACAGCCAATTCTTTAGCTCTTAGTGCTTGAGTGTATGAGTTCCTATAGGAGATTTTATCACTTATGATATCTCCTATACCAAATATAAGTCTTTGATTAAACATTTGATTTATTTTATTCCCTAATTTATATAATTTATTTTCAAATCTAAAATCATCCACATTATAAAAAAATGTATAGTGACTTGGTAAATACAAATATAAAATTTTTGTGTTATAATCTGCAAATTCTCTCACTATATCATCTATGCTATCTATAATTCTCTGACCTTCAATTGAAACAATCAAATCCGCATAATTCTTTAAGGAAAATACTACCGCCCTTCTTTTTAATCTTATATCAATTCCAATTTCTATTCCTCTGGTTATAAAATCATGATTTTTTGACAGTGCAGGATTTGCAAGAAGATCTTCTATATATCTATACTTTATATGTCTTTTTAATCTGCTATCTTCTTTAATGATTGAACCCTCAATCATTATTTCTGTCATTTTCTTAACTATTGTAGCATAGGGCATGACCTTATCTTTTTTTCCTGTAATGCCTACAACTCCTACTATCTCTCCAAACACTTTTAAGGCTAAGTTTATGCCCTCTTTTGTATTTTCATTTTCCATCTCAGCACTTATATAAAACATCTCCAAAGACTTATCAATAATTTGCTTTGCTCCTAAATGTAAACCTCCTATTCTAGTAGGATCAACCGATGCTATGATAACTCCTGATTTATCCATAAAATTAAAATTGGCGTTAATGTGAGTTTTCAATTCATATACTATTTTTCGTGCAAATTCTTTAGAAATTTCATACATATATCTTACCTCCATAAAATAAAACATCATATATAAAAATTAATATAGTTCATTATTTCTCTTTTATACATAAATCAGGATTTATTTATTTTCTTACTTATTCATCTGCAATCTAAGTGTACTCTTTCAGTTTTCTCTGCAATAAATTCTTAGCTATCAATTTTACGTACCAAAAAAGCACCTACTTTTTTATATAGATGCTTTCCCTTAATTATTTTTCGTTTTAATGAATTTTCATTTTAATCATATATATTTTGTAGCTCTTCCTATACCCAATCTTTTAATATCACCTTCAGCTACTAACTTCCTCAATGATCCTTCAATCGAACTTACACTTAATGATGGGCAAAGTTCTCTAATATCTTGTTTAATAAATCTTCCAAGTTCCTTTAAAGTTGCCGCTTATCCTGGTATATATAAATCGAAGCAACTAAACCAAGAACTTCTGAATCCTATTTTTTATCTTTAATTTTAGAATAATTAAAATTTCTCATTAATTTATTCCTTATAATCGATTTCTCCTTAAATTAAGGTTTAATGAGTTTATTTAATATTTATAATTCATCAACTTCTTTTTTCAATTGTAATTCTATAATTGGTATGGTAAATAAAAAGTAAAATGATTGGAATATCATAAAAATTCCAAATAATACTTTATCATAACCAAATTTTTCAACTATATATATAAATATTATACTTAAAAATAACAAATATATTCCTGCTTTAAGCAAAACTTTTCCCATAAGTTTTTGACCAATTTCCCAATTTTTTTGTGATTTCATTGATAACTCAGTTCTGTATCCCATAAATGAATTAATTTTTTTTATTGGTTTATTTTTTGTTAATATACCTAAAATAATCATTAATACCGGGACTAATAGATTAAATAAATATAACATAATGTCTCCTATATAATTTATTTTATCCCTTAAAATCTACTATGCTTTGATCGATAATTTAATAATTAAGGGTTAATCCTCTATAAAAAATTCCTCAAAAATAATATACTATTTCTGAATTTTAATTTTTGAAGATTAGATCTTGAGATAAGCTAAAACCTAATTTTTTTCATCAGTTCATTTCTTAATACTATTTATTTTCTTTGTAAATTTATCAAAATCAGAATTAATTATTTGTGTCTTATTAAAAATGTCATATTCTTTCAGTTGCTGACTTCCATGTTTTTTTTCCTTGTTTTGTATTGGAACTGTCAATATAATCATAATTAATTTTGTACATTTTTATATTAGCATTAATATTTACACTTCTGTAATTACCTTTTTACACTCGTCAAATTTACTTTTTAAGCGTTTTGTATGCTCTAAACATATAAGAGAACTATTTTAGTAATATCACAAGAAAAAATGGCTGTCCAACTTCTTAAATCATTAGATAAGTATCGAGATTGTTGAACAATTTCTGTTAATTATAGAGCCGTTCCTTCTGAAAGTATATCTACATATGCCTTGTAAACATATTGCCTATACCTTTGTTTTTCTTCAACCAACTTTAATATTTCTAGCTCTACCAAAGATTCAAAAATCTTATTGATTGTTGGTTTACTTAGAGCCAATAAATTTCTGATATATTCAGCTTCTACAAATGGATGTTTCAATAAATAATCATATACAGATAAAAGGTGAGATACATTGCATTTAGTAATGTTGCGTATTTTTTCAGTATCTTTTGCTTTTAACTGAACAATATCTTGAATTGATTTGATAGAATCCTCTGATATTTCACAAATGCCTTCTACAAAAAACTTGACCCATTCTTCAAACTCTCCCTTAAACCGCACATTATTTAATAGTTCATAATACTTGCTCCTGTTTTTCTTAAAGAAATAGCTTAGATATAGAATAGGGTATTCAATGAGCCCTTTCTCCTTCAAATACAAGATTATAAGTAATCTTCCGATTCTTCCATTACCGTCTAAGAATGGGTAAATTGTTTCAAATTGATAATACACTAGGGCAATTTTTATTAAGTCATCAACTATATCTTCTTCATGGATATATTTTTCCAAATCACTCAAACAAATATCCATTTCACCTGGTGCTGGAGGTATAAAGTTTGAAGCTTTTAATGTTGAGCCTGAAGGACCAATCCAGCTTTGGGACTTTCTAAATTCCCCTGGCATTTTCTCTTTCCCTCTAACTTTAGACAATAACACTTTATGTGTTTCTCGAATTAATCTCATACTTAATGGTAAATCTTTGAGTCTATTAAAGGCATAATTTGTAGATTTAATATAATTTACAATCTCTTCTGTTTCTTTTATTTTTTCATTATTTCTATCTTTTTGAAGTACATCAACTAGATAAGCCTGCGTCCCCTCAATTTGAGAACTTATTACAGCCTCTTTCTGTACATACATAGATACAAATAGGTCAATATCTGGTAAAGTGATATCCATTCCATCTAATCTACCTAAAAGTAAATATGCTTTCTTAATTAGCCTATTTATATTTGCATCAATATTAATATCAATATCTTGCAAATTATTTGGAACAAAGCATTCATAATCACTTTGCATCCTTATTAGTTTACCTGCTCTATTATTTTCTAATCACATATAAAATTGCTACTAAGTTAAATATTTTTTACTTAAATCAATTATATGATCTGTAAGTAAAATTTTCAACGATATATTTTACTTACAGGGTAACTTAATATGGGAGTCGTGAATCTCGACTCCCTTATATAACTAAATTTCATCTCTATGGTATTTTTCCTTTGATTTTTTTCTATAACTTTCATCCTTGTCTTGTTGCTTTTGGAAATTCTTAATCTGTTCAATGATGCTTTCTTTTTCACCATGTTTTACAGCCTTGTCAATTTCAATAGATAAATCAATTTCATAATCATCATTAAAAGTTTTTACCACATATCTGATGTTATTAATCTCTTCAAATTATACATTTTTATTTAATCGGTTTTGTACATTATTATGTTGACATTAACACAAAGCTCAGATTACCCTATATGAAAATGCCCTTTCAGAACTCAAAAAATCCTATTCCAATCTCCCAGATTCAAAGGATATTTTATCTAAACTTGATAAATTACAAGAAAAAAAGAATACCACTATGCAAGAGTATTCTTCTACAAAATCTACAATGGACTAGCTTTACAAGATACGAAAAAATTATGGAATTTATATGGGTAAGGAGATGGAGAGATAGACTTACTTCATCTCTATCAACTATTTTTTTAATGATATACATCTTAAATATAATTTCTAGAAAACCCTCAACATTTAATTTATGCATATTCAAATACCATTGGATTCTTTCGCAAGATAATAAGTCTAATTCGTATTTTCCAATTTTTTTTATAAACTTTTTTAAGATTATCCTTAAGCCTTTTTAAACCATTTGTTTATATATCATAAAATCTATACTATAGTCATAAAATCCATATCTTGATAATGTTTTCGTACGCCTAGTCCATCCAACTTTAGTAAGAAGCTATAAATAGTAATAAATTTATTCTAGATTGTATCATTATTTATGCTTATTTTCTCTTTGGTTTCATTTGCAGCCTTTCGTATCAAATAATGATTATCTACTAAGCCCTTCTTTATAATATAGTTCTTTTTTGTATTATCTTTAAAATCTAATTCATAGACACCATATATTATTTCAATTTTAATCTGATATATCTCATTATCCATCATTTTAGATAATTGATTTAATGCTAACTCTTTATATTTAGACTTACATAACAATATTATTGTTCTTGTAGCTTGCACTCTTATATCTTTTTCATTATGAGAACTCAAGCCTATTGAATACTGAATAATTGTAGATAAAACACTATCCTCTAATTTGTCAAAGTCTACATTATACAAAAATGATTTTAAAGTTTCAAATGATTTTATAATTTCTGTTTCTGATTTTTGAGAAAATATTGCCATTTTAGAAAGAACATCCGAAAAATCATATTTATTGAAGCATAATTGTAACATCATAAAGCTAAATTCTAAAGTACTTAGAGATGCCTTTTCAAAAAACATGTCCTCGCGTCCGCACAATACTAATTCTTTATCTTCTATTATTGAGTAAAATGTTAAATCCAATTCTTTTTCATAAGGATATTTGTTCTTCAGGTAAATGAATAGTTCAATTGCTCTAATCTTGTCTCCAATAGTCTGTTTTTCTTCTCGCAATGTTCTAACAATAGAAGATAATATTGATTTTATATGTTTTGTATCTAGCTTTAGTTTATCGAACTCTATAATATTTCTAATTGTTTTATAGGGGTCATCAGCATATCCAATTATAGTTCCATTCTTTCCTTGCTCTTTATTACGTTGATTAATTCTTTTAATATACCTATTAATATGCTTGTATGTTTCATCACCTCTGTTATGCTCTATCTCTAGTAAATATTCAGATAAGTAAAAGCTGTTCATACATTCTTCAATAGTAGTATCTAATAATTCAACATCTATCGTTATATTTTTCCTTAATACTATCAAGTAACTTGAAAGTACATTGCAACCTTTTCTTATTTCTTCATTCATTATCATATCAATTATCAATTTAAGTACTTTCTCCTGATTGATAGTAGATATTTTTGAATAATTAATTCTACTTAATACTTTTAATATATTATCGAAATATATCCTGAAGTTTTTTTCTATAAGAGTTATGCATACTTCTATAATTTTATTATTATCTATTCTAGATATATTATATATTAAAAATTCAAAGATATAGCTTGCTATACTTAGAATTCTATTTTCATCTGCAATCCATATATCAACCTCTTTAAATACTTGATATACATATGAAGTGAATAAATCATCACCGAAGTAGTAACCATAATGTTTTAAGATCAATAATTTTGAAATAAACCTCTTATGTGGAACTGGGATTAAATTTATTCCTGAAATCATATTCACAATATCTGTTGCATTTATCGTATCTGTACTTTGATTATAAGCTCTTATAATTTTTTCTAATTCTTTATCTTTTTGTTCCATTAATAATAATTTAATAAGAAAAATGTACATATTATGATCATAATACAAAAAATTTAAGCTTGAAAGTATACTAATCATTCTATCTCTAATTAACAACAGATGTGTTAGAGAACCATAAGTCATTGATAATATAAATGAATTAGACACATCATCAAGAATATCATCCACTCCTTCAAAATGTGTTGTATAT
Source organism: Helcococcus ovis (assembly GCF_004524775.2). Classification (NCBI taxonomy): domain Bacteria; kingdom Bacillati; phylum Bacillota; class Tissierellia; order Tissierellales; family Peptoniphilaceae; genus Helcococcus; species Helcococcus ovis. Next base: position 1,718,692 of record NZ_CP119081.1, read on the forward strand.
GGAGAATCTACCTTCTGAGCCATTAACCTTTTAAGCAGTTTTTGTGATAAACTACCTGTACATCTATCAAGTAATGGATAATATACATTTTCCTGATTTTCTTCCAATAAAGTTTGTGGTTTCATTTCTAACGAATATTGATTATTTATCTCATCTTGCAAGACAATAATATTTCTCCAATCAATTAAAACATCATTGGAAAGCCAGTTTGGTATTTTATCATTATTAATCGATTCATTGTATGCATTTTCTAATTCATTGGCACATTCATCTAATTCATTTGAAAAATATGCTTCTATAGCTCTAACTCTATATGTAATAAAAGACTTCAAGTAAGATTCATGTCTATTACATAACTCATTTGCTAAACTAGAATAATTAATCGGTATATTTGTATTGTGACCTAATAGATTTGAAAACATTATACTAAGCACTTTATCTAATTTAAAATTTAATCTTGAACTTTCTTCTTTTTTTGTATTAAATATTATCTCTTTAGCTACATTTCTCGTCATAGTAAATCCTTGAAAAAGTTCTTTATCAATAATATAGTTATTACTTATAACGTTTATCTCTTCTGTATCTTCATTAATAGCAAAATCAACGAATTGTTCTCTACAATAGTTTCTATAAATATCAACAACATCTCTCATTATTCCAGTATATACTTTTTCAATAAAGTCAGAAAACTCGTGAACTACGTCATATTTTTCTCTAAAGCTATCTCGTATTTCTAATTGTAGTTGTGTAGGTTCCTTTTTATCTTCATCACAGAAAATATATAATGCCCTCTTTTTTAATTCTCTAGCCCGTTTTTGTTCTTTCAAGACAGCATCCGACACATCATCCTTATTATCTATCAAGAACACGCATAAATCCGAGTCATCTAGTTTTGTGATATAACTATCTATTACATGTTGGCTTGATGGCCCTTGCTCTTCAAATATAAATACTTGAACTATATTTGTTTCTGATAATAAAGATTTTAACGCCTTCCTTACCAAAGTATATCTTCCACCACATTTTGAGCTAATAAATACTTTTACTTTATATTCAATGGTACCATCTCTCATCTTTCAATATCCCCTTTAATCTTGCGTATATAACATAATAAATAAGCATATTATTATCTTATCATTGTTCCCTTTATTTATGAATTCGTTCAAAGATTTCCCTTTTGATAAATTATATGTAAGCATAGTGGTATCCCCGCACCATGTAAAGTGAAGTCATCAAAATCATGTTTAATGCATTGACTGATACGCAACACATTGCCACCCCTATTTAACAAATCATATATAACTCATTTATTCATTTAACCATTCAAGATATTAATTTTCTTTCTTAATACACTCTACTATTTCTTCAATACTACAGTCTAAAGCATTACAAATTCTAAGCAAGACATCAGTAGTTACATTTTGCCCATTCTTCATTTTGTAAAATGTACTTTTACCCACTTTTGCCTTTTCCATCAATTCATTATTTGTCATATCTAAATCAATTAGTTTTTTGAACAATCTTTTATAACTAAAAACCCTCATTCTTATCCTCCGTTCAAGAAACCTAAATTTAATATATTATACCATAAAATACACTTTTTTTCATAAATATGTTCTCTTTAATCGAACTCGCGCAAGAAAAAGACGATAGTTTTTTTCTCTATCGTCTTTGGTAACCATTTTTATAAAATTTTTTAGATTGATTTTATTGCTTCATTGATTCCTTGAAGAAATGCTATAACTGCTGCTCCAACCATCGGTATTCCGTATGGGCTTAACAGGAATCCTAATACCAATGCCTCAATGCCAAGCGATATATCTTTTTGCATAAATGAGCCTATTGCAGCAACTATACACATTAGCATTAAGAAATACAGAATAGTTGTTCCTATGCCGAGCAGGAATGTTAGAAAGGCTGTGAGGATACTAAGTAGCAAGCTGAATGGAAACAAGATTATTTTTATTATCCATCTCATCATTTCTTATTCCTCACTTCCCAATTCACCCTTTGTATCTCCACACACCATATCAATGCAAACATAAACATCAATATAATTTTTTAGGACTTTTTTTCTTCCTCCATCGCCATCTTCATTAAAGACATAATGCTTGTAAAACTGCTTAAAATGCAGGATTTTCACGATTTCACTCTTTGTATCAACGCTATGCACTCCACATGCATAGTCCTCGGAAATTGATCAAAGCATTCTATCTTTTCGATTTTATATCCGCCATCCATAAATAGTTTTAAGTCTTCGACTTGGGTTTGTGGATTGCATGAGATGTAAACAATTGTTGGTGCGTTCATTTGGCAGATTTTTGAGATGGCATCTGCATGGATTCCACTTCTTGGTGGATCTAATACCACGATGTCTGGATTATCAGTTAAATTGTCTATTTCGGCTAATACATCATTTACTCTGAAGTCAAGGTTTGATAAGTTGTTGATTTCCGCATTTTCTTTGGCTTTGATCACTGCTTCTTCTACGATTTCGACTCCGATTACTTTTTTTGCTTTTTTAGCAAAGATTTGCGAAATTGTTCCCGTGCCGCAATATAGGTCGTAAACTGTCTTGTTATCTATTTCTCCGGCGAAGTCTACCGCTCTATTGTATAAATTTTCAGCCCCTTTTGGATTTGGTTGGAAAAATGAAAATGGACTTATATTGAAAATTAATCCATTAATTTTTTCTGTTAAATGCTCTTCTCCCCAAATTTTCGTAATTGTATCGGGCTTGATTGCATCAGAAATTGAATCTGAAATTGTGTGGTAAAATGAAGTTATTTTTCCTTCAATATTCATACTTTGGAAGCCTGAAATGAAGTCATCAAAAATTTCTTGAGTAAGCTTATCAGTTGTTGCTGTTACAAGATTTAGCATGAATGCTTTTTGATAAAATGAATATCTTATTACAAAAAACTTTAAAAATCCATGATGTGAAACTTTATGGTAAAAATCAAATTCATATTTTCTAAAGAAATTTTGTGTGTATTCTCGTATTACTTCAAAATCAGTGTGCGATATTTGACATCCTCCATCTTCAACTATTTCATAAAAACAACCGACTTTATGCATTCCTAATGTCAATGGTCCATGCTTAACCTCATCACCAAATGTATATTCCATTTTGTTTCTGTAGGAAGAAATTATTGGAGATGGATTTATTTTTATATTTTCATTCCAATGAATTTCACTATATAGCTCATTAATCATCTCTTCTTTAATTTCTAACTCTTTTTGATAATCAACATTTTGAAATTTGCATCCACTGCAATTGTTTGGGTTTTCACAGATATTATTGATTTCAAGTGGTGATTTTTCAACTATTTCAATTAGTTTCGCTTTATTAAAACCAGCTTTAAGTTTTCCACCTTTAAGCATAACTGTTTGTCCTAAAATTCCACCTTTAAATCTATATTGTTTTCCATTCTCCCCATATGCGATTGAGTAGTTTGGATAAACCATTTTTGTAATTTTCGCTTTAACTAATGCCATCTTATTCTAATTCCTCTATATATTTTTTAACTTCCGGCCCAACTAAAATTTTATCCTCTTCAAGTAAAATTGGTCTTTTCACAAGCATTCCATTTGTGGATAATATCTCATATTTTTCATCTAAAGTCATATCATTTAATTTATCTTTGATTTTATTTTCTTTGTAAATTGTACCACTCGTATTGAAGAATTTTTTTATATCTAATCCAGATTTTTCGTGCCACAACTTTAACTCTTCTTTTGACGGATTTTCAGTATCAATATTTCTGTATTTGTACTGAATATTTTTTTCTTTTAACATTTTTTCAACAGCCTTACAAGTGCTGCATTTTTTATAGCAAATAAGTTTCATTTTATTCTCCTGTCTTGTTTTATTCTATTATATCAAAATTAAATTTTTATGTCGCTGTTATAAAATGTTACTTATAAAAATATGGGATGTTGCAATAATAATTAGTTATTTGCAACATCCTCTTTTATTTATATTTCCAATTCATATATATGTTTTATTAATAAGAATTGCTGTTATTACCTTGATTTTTCATTTCTTTTTATGATTTTCACTTTTAGAATGGTATAAATTTTATTACTCAATCCATTCCATTGTAAGTTTAGTTCTTTTGAATGGTATAAAATCCCTTATTAAAATCTATTCTTTTTTTATTAATGTTAAATTGAATAGTATAAATCTTATTTTCTTATCAATTCCTTTTTCTATTATTTAGTTTGGAATGGTACTTTTATATATTTTTAATCCATTTTTTTACTATTAAATTGAATGGTATATCTAAAATTACAATGTAAAAAGACTATTAAAAAATAAAATTCTTAATTATTTGCAACAGCCCTTATTTTTTCTATAATCACACAGATTTTACTCTTGCATAACAGATTGGAACTCCCATTCCTCGCCATTTTCTTTCGTATTCTGTAACAATATTATCTGACTTATCCTCTAATTTTAGATCAAATGAGTGTTCTAAAATTTCAAAACCACATTCCTTAAAATATTCCAAACTATCTTCAAAAAATGGCCTATCATCTGTCTTAAACTCGATTTCCCCACCATTCTTAAGAATTTCTTTATAAATTTTCAGATGCCTTGGATGAGTAAGTCTTCTCTTATGTTGTTTTTTCTTTGGCCATGGATTTGAAAAGTTTATATAAATTTTTGAAATTTCATCTTCATTAAAATGATCTCCCAAATATTCTGCAAAACCTCTAATTGCTCTAATATTTCTAACTCCTTTTTCTAAAAATAATCTTCCTGCATAAACTAAAATATTTGCATCCATTTCTATTGCAACAAAGTTGATGTCTGGATTTTGTTCTGCTAATGTTGCTACAAATCCACCTCTTCCAGCTCCAATTTCCAAATGAATGGGATTGGTATTTTCAAAAATTTCATTCCATCTTCCATTATTATTTTTAGGATCAAAATATACTAAATCATTTTCTTGCAATTCCGGTATTGCAAATTTCTTAAACCTTATTCTCATAATTCCTCTTTTATTGTTATTTACTTATATTAGTATATCAAAAACATAATATTTTATAAATGTAAAAAAGATGACTTCAAAAAGAAATCATCTCTTTTATTATTTTTTCAAAACCACTGCCTGATAAGGTCTTAAATTTTCAATATCAAAATTATCATAATTATTTATTAAAATTTCACTATCTTTGTATTTTTCTATTATCTCTTTTGAGATATCTAGATTTTCTGAAAAATCTTTAAAATTCAATATTACTAAAATTTCTTCATTTTCTGATATTCTCTCAAAAACATAGCTTTGATAAATAGAATTAACTTTCTTGTATCTTCCTTCAGAAATTGCTTTAAAATTTTTTCTTAATTTAATTAATTTTTGATAATACTTAAAAATTGATTTTTCAACGTTTTTATCTTTATCATAATAATTACTTACATTTCCAAAACCAAGCCATGGTTTAGTTTCAGAAAATCCGTAATTAACAGAATTTTCTTCCCATGCTATTGGTGTTCTGCCATTATCTCTTGATCTTTCTGAAATAACATGAAGAGCTTCTTTTTCTGACATTCCTTCTTCTAGAAGAATATTAAAATAGTTTTTGCTTTCAACATCAAGATATTCATCAATTGTTGAATATCTTGGATTTGTAGTCCCTATTTCTTCACCTTGATAAATGTATGGAGTCCCTCTCATCATATGAGTAAGTGTACCCAACAAAGTTGCTGATTCATAGTGATAATTTTTATCATCACAAAATCTTGAAATCGCTCTTGGTTGATCGTGATTATTTAAAAACCAGGCTGACCAACCACCTTTTTCTTGCATCTCTGTTTGCCATGTATCGAATAATTCAATTTTACTTACATCTGCTTTAGATTCGTCTTTCAATACAAATCTCATTCTTGTTACACAATGGCTAACTGATTTTATATTTTCTTTTCCACCTATACATTCTAATAATTTTTTAGAATCTTCACTATACTTTCCCATATTCCCCTCCTTTAACATGTACGTACTAGTATGTTAGCTGAATAATATCACAATAAGAAGGTTTTAGCAATATGAAATCCTTTGTATTTTATCTTTCTGCATAGGCTTCAAATCTAAATTTATCATGTTTATGTTTTGATATAGTTGTTTGAAATATATAATTGTCTTTAGTAAATGTAGCAGACATCACGTTTACGAGTAAATAATCCTCATCTATCCCTAACAATTTCATATCTTCACTTGTAGGTTTTTGTACAGTCACGATTTTTTTTGAGTAACCGATTTCAACACCTAAATTTGTTTCAATAAATTTATAAATACTATCTTCACAAATTTTTTTATTTAATCCCTTAATTAAATTAGCATCAAAATAATCAATATCAATAACTACATCCTCTCCATCTATATTTCTAACTCTCTTAACTTCTACATTCTTACTAAAATATTTTGTAAATTCTTCCTTATCTTTTACATCATAATTTATGGATATTAATTTTGTTTTAACTTTCAAATTATTTTTTTTACTCAATTCTTTTAGTGTTTCAATTTTTGATGTTGGGAATGTATATATATTTCTTTCTTTAACTCTTGCCTGTTTTCCTCTAGTTTTTTCAATATAATTATTATTTTCCAATAATGATGTAGCTTTTCTAACAGTATCTCTTGAACATTTATATTTCATTCTAAGCTGTGATTCCGACATTATCAAATCTCCAACTTTTAATATCCCATCATCTATTTGTTTCTTTATATTTTTATATATCATCTTATAAAGTGGTATCATATTTTCTCCTGTATAAGTAATAAAAAATTGAGCAACACTGAGCTGCTCAAAATTTCAATGTTTATTAAATTATATTAGAATTTTTCAGCAATTTTTTCTAAAACTTTATCAACTGTAAATCCAAAATATTCAAAAGCTTCTTCAGCCGGAGCTGATTTACCAAATGTTGACATGCCAACAAATAATCCATCCATTCCAATATATTTGTACCATCCCATTTCAGAAGATGCTTCTATTGCAACTCTCTTTGTAATGTGTTTTGGAAATACTGATTCTTTATATTCTGCACTTTGTTCTTCAAACAATTCAAATGATGGCATTGAAACAACTCTTACAGATTTTCCATTTTCAAATAATTTTTCTGCAGTTTCATAAGCCAATTGCACTTCAGACCCTGTTGCCATTAAAATTATTTCAGGATTTTGTCCAAAATCTTTTAATACATAGGCACCTTTGAATAGCTTGCTTCCCGTACCATCAAGATTTGGTAATGTTTGTCTTGATAAAATTAATGAAATTGGTTTTGTATTATTTTTAATTGAATAAGCCCATGCTGCTGCTGTTTCTCTTGCATCAGCAGGTCTAATATTTACCATGTTAGGTATAGCTCTTAACATTGGCAATTGATCTACTGCTTGATGTGTAGGTCCATCTTCTCCAAGTCCGATACTATCATGAGTAAATATATAAATTACTTTTTGTTTCATTAATGCTGAAAGTCTGATTGCGGGTTTCATATAGTCTGCAAATGACAAAAATGTACCCGTATATGATTGCAAACCACCATGTAATTGAATACCATTTGCAATAGCAGCCATTGCATGCTCTCTTATACCGAAATGTAAATTTGCCCCTTCAGGAGTTTCTTTTGAAAAATCTCCATATTCTTCCATTCTTGTATTATTTGAACCAGCTAAATCTGCCGAACCACCAAATAAATTATTCACATGTTTTGCAATTCTATTTAATGCAACTCCTGATGAAGCTCTTGTAGCTAAAGCTTTATCAAATGCATAATATTCTTCACTTTCTAAGAATGAAAAATCATAATTATTATTAATCGCTTTCATTAAATCTTCATATTTTTCACTATATTTCGTCTTATATTCTGATACCAATAAATTCCAATCTTCTTCATATTTTGAAAGCTCTTCTTTTTTGTTATTCAAATATTCTCTTACATCATCAGCAACAAAGAATTCTTCTTTACAATCGTATCCTAAAGTTTTCTTCATTTCTTGAATGTCATCTTTATTCAATGGATTTCCATGAACTGCTGGTGTTCCTTGTTTACTTGAACCATAACCGATTGTAGTATGAATTTCTATCAATGTTGGTCTGTCTTCATCTTTTTTAGCTTCTTCTAAAGCTTTTCTAATAGCTTCTAAATCTGTACCATCTTCAACATCGATTACTTGCCATCCTAATGCTTCATATCTCTTTGCAACATTTTCTCTAAATGCTAAATCAGTTGTCCCTTCAATTGTAATTCTATTCGAATCATATAAAACTATCAATTTACCTAATCCAAGTGTACCGGCTAATGAACAAGCTTCATTTGAAATCCCCTCCATTAAACAACCATCTCCAGCAATTGTATATGTATAATGGTCAATAACTTTAATATCTTCAGTGTTATATTTTGCTGCTAAATGTTTTTCTGCCATAGCAAATCCAACAGCCATTGAAATTCCTTGCCCCAATGGTCCAGTAGTAACTTCTACTCCATCAGTGTCCCCGAATTCCGGATGACCCGGCGTATTTGAATTTAATTGTCTAAATTCTTTTAAATCATCCATTGATAATTTATATCCATATAAATGTAATAAAGAATATTGCAATGCTGATCCGTGTCCAGCAGATAAGATAAATCTATCTCTATCAAACCAACCGGAATTTTCCGGATTATGTTTCATTACATCATTAAATAATGTAACAGCCATTGGAGCCGCCCCTATTGGCATCCCTTGGTGTCCTGAATTTGCTTTTAATACCATCTCAGCTGATAACGCTCTAACTGTATTTACAATTTTATTTTTCATTAAAATTCCTTTCAAAAATTACTTTCAAAAATTACTTTTCATTTTCATTATATAACAAAAAATCATTGTTTTAAATAAAAGTAAAATTATATATACAATAAAATAGAGATAATATTTCTATACATTGTTATTTAAATTATATATATATATAGAATTTACCTCTCTTTTATTTTATTTGTTTAATTCTTCCTTATATTTTTCCCAATCATTTAAGAAATCTATTAATCCTTTATCTGTCAATACATGCTTCCACAATTTAGGAAATAAATCCGCTGGTATAGTTGCAATATCCGCTCCTGCGATTGCCGAATCTTTTACGTGTGCAATTGTTCTTATTGATGCAGCAATTATTTTTGATTTAAATTTATAATTATCAATTATTTCCCTTAAATCTTTAATCAATCCTATACCTAATTCACCCATATCATCTATTCTTCCCAAAAATGGACTAATGTATGTAGCTCCTGCTTTCATTGCCAACAATCCCTGAGCTGCTGAAAAAATTAAAGTACAGTTTGTATTAATACCTTCTTTAGATAAAATATTTATAGCTTTTAATCCTTCTTCTGTAATAGGTATTTTTATAACAACATTATTTGACCATTTTGCAATATTTTTTGCTTCTTTTACCATATCTTCAGATTTCAATGATGTTACTTCTGCAGAAACTGGTCCAGCAACAATAGAACAAATTTCCTTAATAATTTCTTCAAAATTTCTTTTTTCTTTAGCAACTAAAGTTGGATTTGTTGTTACTCCATCACATAACCCAAGATTATTAATTTCTTTTATTTTTTCTATATTAGCTGTGTCTACAAAAAATTTCATTAACACCTCCTTATTTTATAGTTAATTTATTCTGTCAATATTATTTAATTAATAAAACATAAATTAATTAAATTAATTTTGTTATTAGATTATATAATTCTTTTTCACTTTTAACCAAAAAATCTGGTATATCAAAATTTGATTTATCACTTTTATTTCTTCTGTCTATCCACACGCTAATCCAATTATTTAATCTAGATGGAATTATATCATTATTTAATGAATCCCCAATGTAATATATTTTATCTTTTTTAGTATTTAATTTTAATTTTTTTTCTATAAATTTAAAAATCTCTATACTAGGCTTTGAAATTCCAACTTCTGATGAAATAAAAATACTATTAGGCTGGATATATTTTTGCAGCCCTAAACTTTTTATTTTTTCTCTTTGATGACTACTTGGACCGTTACTTATTATTCCAACTTTTATATTTTTTGAAACTATATATGAAAGTATTTTATCTAATTCCATAGATAATGATATTTTCAATTGATTATATTTATATTCTCTTTGAAAATCTAATGCTGTTTTATCATCTATGAAAATTTTTTGAATTTGAAAAGCTTTTTTTATTCTATAGATTTGTAACTCTTCTACGGAAATTTTATTTGTTTCTGTTAAAGGAAATTTTTCATCACTAAATTTTCTGCTTAAATTAAATAACTCTAATGTATTCAAATTTAAATTACTAAATTTTTTTCTAAATGTATTTTCAAAAGGAATAAATTGATCATATAATGTATCATCTATATCAAAAAATATCATTCTTTTTACCATTTTATAATATTTCCTTAATTCTTGTAGTCACTCCTTTTAACTTATAACACTCAACATAATCTCTAATTGGTCTTTTTATATAATCAATAACAAATCTATTGCCATCTATATTATTTTCATTTAAATTACTATATAATTTTCCTATCTCTTCTTTTACATCATCATAATTGAAAGTATAATGACCAGCTATATCTAAAATTTCTTCTTTAAGAATTTCATCATTAGAATTTAAAATTTCTTCTACAGATAACTTTGCTTGCTCTCCAACCATCCATTTTTTCCATCTTCCACTTTTTATAGCATTAATCAGTAATACTTCTTTAATTTTTGATTTTTCTTTAATTAAACCATACTCATATAACTTTTCTTCAACTTTTCCCAGCTTCAAATATGCTCGAGTCTCTTCTGTACCATATTGAGGTGCAACATTTGTAGCTGTAATATTAGATGGAATATGTTCTAACAATGAAATATCATCTAGATAATCTCCATTATGCTCTTTTAAACCAACTCCATACTTCTTTGCCATTTCCGAAAGTTTATATGCATTTTCAAAATTAAACGTTCCAACTTGTTCTGTTTTTCTTACTAATGTTCCTGTTTGTCCAACTATAAACGTAGGCATAGGTAAATTTCTCAACTCTAATTCTTTACTTAATTTTTTTATAAATTTTTCATAAATTTCAGTTGAAGTTAGTCCTCCATTGGTTTCTTCCGTTCCTACTTCATATCCAATCTCTTGAATATTTCTTAATTTACGTTCTTTTTCACAATACTCTATTAGTTCTACTGTTCTCTTTAATACAACATTTAAAGGGATTACTTTCCCAATTTCTACAGGATCTTTTGTAGGATCAACCATTAATAAATCAAAACCAGATTCAATATCTCCTAAAAATGATTTTTTACCTAAATCCATAGCTTCCTTCTCTGGTAAATTATCATTTCTTTCCTTATCTCTTTGCCATGGTCCTCCATGATCTCTACACAAATAATAAAAATTATCATAATTAATTTTTTTGGAAACTTCATAAACATCTTTAGCAAATCTTTTTTGATCCCAAGAGTTAACATATCCCCCTCCCAATTCATCTAAATCTACTTGATTTCTACTTGCTATAAACATAACAGGAAAATCATATTCCATAGAAAGTTCTAAAGATGCTTGTACACAATTTAATGACATAGGTCCTATTCCTAACAATGTTGCACTATCTCCCTTTTTTTGAAGTTTTAATAATCCTTCTACTATTTTTTTTATAGGTAATTTTTTCATTTTTTATCCTTTCTATTTTTCAACTTCAATATTTTCAATATCAAGTTTAGGTTTAGTAAAATGTAAAATAACAACTGAAACTAATGTCCCAATTAATATTGATAAAATAAACCATATTCTACCTTCAACAGCTGGTAATACTATAGGTCCTCCATGAGGTACAAATACTTTAACATTTTGGAGCATACTTATAGCTCCTCCTACTGCTGAACCTATTATGATTGATGGTAAAACTCTCTTCATGTCTTTAACAGCAAAAGGTATAGCTCCTTCTGTAATTCCAATCATTCCCATAAATAGTGCTGAAAGTCCTAAATCTTTATCTTCTTTTGTATATCGATTTTTTGAAACTAATGTAGAAATCGCCATTGCTAAAGGTGGTATTGCAACAGCTACTCGATGAGCACCATTTGGTTCATATATTCCTTCAGCCATCAAAGCAATAGTAAATGCTGTAGCTGTCTTATTTATAGGCCCCCCCATATCTATAGCTGTCATTGCCCCTATAATTACACCTAATAGTATTGCACTTCCCCCTTGTATATTTTTAAGAAGATTTACAAGTCCTTCCATTAAGGCTCCTATTGGTGAAGCTATTAAATATATATAAATCATACTTAATGTGAATACGGATATAATTGGAATAATTAATATTGGCATTATAGTTCTTATTGTACTGCTTACTTTCCATGTCTTAACCCATTTTATAAAATATCCTGTAGCTACTCCTAAAATCATAGCTCCTATAAAACCTGTTTTTATTTGATTTTGTCCTATTGGATTATTTGCTAGGTAACCTAAAATCATACCAGGTGCTAAAGCAGGCTTGCCTGATATTGAATAAGCAATATATCCTGAAAGTAAAGGAATCATCATTGCAAATCCCGCAACTCCAATATCAACTATATTTTTCCAAAATTGACTTGATACCTCCATTCCTGTATTTGTTGCTTTCCCTGTTGCAAGCCCTAAAGCAATGAATATACCACCAACAACGACTGATGGTAACATATATGACACACCAGTATTAAAAGCTTTCTGTAATTCATTAAAAATTTTTTTATTCATTTTTACTCCTTTTTTGTTATTAAATCAATGAAATTGCTTCACTTATGTATTTTTCCGGTCTTTTTAATAATTCTCCTGGCTCTACATAAATTATTTTTCCTTCATTTTTTTTATCATCAAATCTTTCTTCATTTTCAATACTTATTGCTACTGCAAAAATTACAACATCTGCATCATTAATTTCTTCCTGCTCTAATTCATTTTCAATTCCCATACTTCCTTGAGTTTCAACTTTTACATATATACCTCTCTTCTTACATTCTTTCTCTATCGCCGCCTGTGCCATATATGTATGTGCTATACCTGTTGGACAAGCAGCTACTGCTACTATCTTCATTTTTCCTCCTTTATTTTTATTGAATTCAATTTTTCATATATAATATTTTGATCTATTTCATGAAGTAACATATTTTTAAAATCTTCATCTATCAACTTCTTACTCAATTCAGATATTATTTTTAAATGTATTTTGCTAGCATTTATTTCAGGAACTCCAATCATAAATATTAATTTTACTTTTTCACTATCATAATTAATCCAATCAATTTCTTTTTCCAATCTCATAAAAGCTATAAATGGTTTATTTACCGAATCACTTTGTCCATGTGGTATCCCTATTAAATTCCCGATATTCGTCGGCATTATTTTCTCTCGTTTTTCTAAAGATTTTATAAATTTACCAATATTATTAATCAAATTAATTTCCTTAGCCTTATTTGCTATATAATCAAAAATATCTATTTTATTTTTTTTATTCATATTTAGAAAAATTAATTGCTTATAAATCACATTTTCTATTTTCTTTTCATTATTCAAATTATTCCTCCTCAAAAACTCCGATAATTTTATCTATATTTCCATATCTTATTTTTTTTAATTTTTTTTCATCATTTATAATTTCATAAATATGTGACAAAATTTCTCTAGTGTCATTAACATCTGCTTTCGCAACACAAATAATAAAAAATATATCTACATAGTACTCATTCCATTTTATTTTTTTCTTAGTTCTTATTAATAAAATAGAAGTACTATTAACATTTTTAGGACTACCATGAGGTATCGCAACCCCTATTGGTAAATCAGTCCCTCCTAATTCCTCTCTTTCAATTACATCTTTTATAAATTCTTTTTTTACTATTGATTTTTTTATTAAATCTTTTCCTACCTTTTCTAATAATTCCTCTTTAGATGAAATATTTTTATCTAAAAAAATATTTTCCTTAAATAAAAATTTATTATATAGTTTTTTTTCATTATTTTGATCTTTACGTTTACTACTTAAATAAATAATTTGCTTAATTTTATTAATATCATTGTTAGTTAAAAATGGAGAAATCATAATTACTTCTTTTTTAACTTTCTCTAAATAAAAAGTAGAAATAATAAAATCATATTTATCTAAATCAATAGTTTCTATTTCTAAAGCTGAGGCAAAATCAATACTGCCAATAAAAGGAAAATTATTTTCCATTTTACTTATCAAATATTCATAAGATGAATTTCCTAACTGACAAACTAACAAAATTTTTTTATTCATTTTAAGTTTTTCTATTGCAGATTGAAAATATAAAGTTAAAAATGCTACTTCATCTTCAATTAATTGAAAATTATATTGTTTAGAATAGTCGGATAATGAAATCCAAATCGTATTAAATGTAAGAGGAAATTCAACTTTTATTTGAGAAGTAAATGGATTATCAACTTTATGATGATTCTTCAATCTATATATCATTGCTGGTATATGTTTTGATATCTGATTTATAAACTCCTTATTATCAAAGAAATTTATTCCAAATGCTTCTGAAACTTTTTTTATAAGTTTATCAACCATTTCTATAGATTCTTTTGTTTCTTTTACATTTTCAAATCTATTTAAGATTAATTGATTTTCTAAAAAATCAATATCAAATTCCTTAAATTCAAAATTAAGTTCTTTTGATGCTGTATTCAATAAATATTTAGAACCATTTTTATAATCATCTCTTAAAAGATTATTTTTATATTTCCTTTTTTCATGATGTTTACTTTTAGTTAATCTATAAACAAGAATTATATAAATATTCAATACATTCTGTATATAATAATCTGCAACAACATTGCTATTTTGTTTTATAAAATTAAATAATATATTTTTACAAATCTTTACTAACTTTTCACCATAATAATGTTCTAATAAACTTATTTTTTCTAAAGAATCATCTACTCCTATGTAACCCCTTACCTTATTTAATAAAAACCTATTAAACTGCAAAAGAGCAATTTGAAAATCATATTCTTTTCCTTTTAACCTTGTACCAAAATTATCACTTACTAATTTAATATTCGAACCATAACATAGTATTTTTGAAATAATTTCAATATCATAATTAATAGAAGATTTACTTACAAAATATATCTCTGACAATTTATTTATACTTATATAATCTTCATCAAAAAGTAATTTTCTCATTATTTCTAATCTTCTATTCAAAATATCATATTTATCATTAAAATTTTCTTCTAAATGTTTTTTTTGTATATGATCTTCTTTAACTAATTTAATGCCTACGCCACGTTTTTTTTCAATTAATATATTTTCAGAAAATAATTCAGTTTCTATCTCTTTAATATATTTTGATACCGTTCTTTTGGAAACACCAATTTTTCTAGAAAAATCTGAATAAGTTACATATTCGTTAGCATTTGTCAACAAATCTTTTATTAATTCTTTTCTTTTTGATTTCATTATTCCTCCCTTCTTCTTTATATTAATTTAATTATATTTTATATCTGAATACGTATTCTTGGTAGTACAATTAACTTCTACAAATAAATTTATATTTTTATTCCAAAATTATATGATATATAATACATGAATTGAGTTATAATTGTATTATTTTTTCAAAAATATTAATGTTAAATTATTCACCTATATTAACCTGTTTTGATTGTCGTTTTCAAAAAAGCTGTTATAAAGTAATTAATTAAATTACTTTATAACAGCTTTTTTACTACTGACTTTTTAATTATAATCATATAATTTTCTCATGGGTTAATTCCATATACCACAAATTAATGAAAATTTCACTTTAACAAAACATACTCTCTCTTACCATTTTCAATTCCTTTTAAATTAAATCCTTTTTCCATTAATTTTTCTTCAACATGTATAAAATTTTCTTCAGTATATATCTTTTCAAAATAGTTAAGATCATATTCTGATACGTCTATCTCATCTCTGTTTTCTAACATTTTTTCTATGAATTTTATATCTATATTACTAGTGAAATCTTTTAATAATATCCCTGTAAATAACTCGCATACAGCCCCTGAACCATAGCTAAAAAATCCTATTTCTGAATTTTCTTTAAGATTTCCATAAATTAATTGAGATAAAAATGATAAATACAATGAACCGGTATACAAATTTCCTATTTGTCTACATAGTTTTGTGCTTTGATCATACTTTGATAACCATTTTTGAGATAATAACGGTAAATCTTCTTCTAATGATATCAATGCTTTTTTCCCCATCTTTGAGAATGGAAGATGAAATAACATTGTATCTATATTTTGTAACGTATTTTTATATCTATTTTTAAATTCATTTACAGACTCCTTAAACATATCAATATATAATTGAGTTGAAAATTTCCCATCAACAATAGGGTATTCACTATAACTTGGTCTCCAAAAATCATATTCATTTCTTGTTAACGATACAAACTTATCAGTAACTCTTAAAATTTTTGGACTTGAACTGATTAAAATCGCAATTGCTCCTGCTCCTTGCGTAACTTCCCCTCCGGTTTTTGGACCATATTTAGCTATATCAGAAGATACTATAAGAACTTTTTGATTTGGTCTTAATCTTACGTAATCACACGCTATTTGTATTGCAGCAGTAGCTGAATAGCATGCTTGTTTAATTTCATAAGTTTTAGCAAATTTGTTTATATGAAGCAAATCAAATAAATACGTTGAAGCAGACTTTGAAAAGTCAAATCCTGATTCCGTAGCAAATATAACCTGACCTATATTTTTTTTATCTTCATCATTTAATATATTAATAGCTGCATTTGCCGCCATACTAACTATATCTTGATTTTTAGGAATAATCGACATTTTTTCCTGACCAATCCCTTTAGTCCATTTATCAGGATCAACATTCCTTTGTCTTGCTAATTTTTCAATATTAACATAATATTTTGGAATATATAATGAAATTTTTTCTATACCAACATATTTGTCTTGCATATATTTCTCCTATTTATTTCTTAAATTATCAAGTATTAATTTAGCTTCCTCTATGTTTATTTTCCCTTTAGATTTGAGTTTTTTAACTACTTCATCTATTTCATTTTCATTAGCTCCAGCTTGCTTAGCTAAAGTCTTTGCATGAAGGGACATGTGTCCTTTTTGAATTCCCTCTGTTACTATTGCCTTAACTGCACTGAAATTTTGAGCCAAACCAACTGCTGCTATTATACTTGCTAATTTTTTTGAACTTGGATTATTCATTAAATTTAATGACCAATTTGCAATTTGATGAATAGAAATTGTACCTCCCAAAGTAGCAACTGGAAGAGGCATTTCTATTTCACCTATCAATTCTTCCTTATCTTCATCATAGATCCAAGATGTTAAGGATTTATATTGACCTGACCTAGCAGCATATGTATGTGCTGCAGCTTCTACAGCTCTCCAATCATTTCCTGTAGCCAATACAACAGCATCTACTCCATTCATAATGCCTTTATTATGAGTTGAAGCTCTATAGGGATCTAAACTAGCATATTTTGTAGCTAACTCAATTTTTTTCGCAATAACTTTTGCCACTTCTACATCTTTATTTAGCCTTAAAATAGGAATACTTGCTTTTGCACTTACAATAGATTCTGTAGCATTATTTGAAATTATTCTTAATATATAATCTGCACCCGCAATTTCGCAGACCCTTTGTGAAATATGTTCTAAAATTGTGTTAATTGTATTGGCCCCCATTGCATCACAGGTGTCTACCGAAAGGTAAAGCGTTACAAATTTTTCACTTTCAAACCCCTCAAACCATATTTTTTTGGGACCACCACCTCTTTTAATCATATTTTGAGATTTTTCTTTTGCCATTTCTATAAATTCTTGTTGATGTTGTTTTAATCTTTCCAAAGATAATTTTACATTTTTTACATCATACAAAACTATTTGACCTATAACTGCTTTTTCAATCATTTCAGTTTTTATATTTCCTAAAATTTTAGCCCCATTGCTTGCAGCAGCTACTACAGACGGCTCTTCTATAGCCATAGGAATTAATATTTTTTCATTATTTATTTCAAAATTCATAGCTATTCCTAATGGAATTTGGTAATTTTGTATATAATTCTCAATCATTAAATTTGCCGTTTCATTTTCTAACACTTTAATTTCACTTAATAAATTTAATGATTTCAATATTTCTCTTCTTTCATTTATTGTCTTATTATAAAATTTATAAAATAGATTATCCATAATATCTCCTATTTAGTATTTTTATTAAAATATCCATTTTCTAATAATATAGCTATACCTTGACCTCCACCTATACATGCTGATACAATCGCATATCTTTTTAATGGATTATTTTTAAACTCATAGAGCATTGTATTAATTAATCTAGCTCCTGACATTCCTAAGGGATGTCCTAAGGCTAAAGCTCCACCATTAACATTAAATTTATTTTTATAAAAATCTGATGAATGTGAAATTCCTAATTCTTTCAAGCAACCTATGACTTGTGCAGAAAAAGCCTCATTTATTTCCAAATAATCTACATCTTTTTCTAGATCTAAATTATTATCTTTACACAATTGCTTAATAGCTTCGACAGGGCCAAGTCCCATCATTTCAGGAGAAACTCCAACAACTGAATAATCTACAAAATATGCCATAATATCTAAATTGTTATCTCTTGCATATTTTTCTGTTGTCATTATTTCAAAAACTGCTCCATCATTAAAACTAGAAGAATTTCCCGGCGTCACAGTTCCATTTTCTATAAATGCAGGTTTCAATTTTTGTAATTTTTCTATGGAAATATCTTTTCTAATCTGTAAATCTTCTTCAATAATTTCTTTTTTCCCATTTTCAATAACCTCAATAGAAAACATTTCTTCTTTCAATCTTCCATTTAAGGTCGATTTTATAGCTTTTAAATGACTATTTAATGCATACTCATCTTGTAATTTTCTGGATATATCATATTTTTTTGCTATATTTTCAGCTGTAACCCCCATATTAGGAATCTTTGAATTTGTGCCTGATGCAGATCTTAATGATTCAATATTTGCATCTAAAATTTGTATATTTCCTAATTTTTTAGGATTAAATCTACTATCTTCTTCTAACTGAAATGGAGCTCTCGACATAATTTCAATCCCTCCTGTAGCAATAACTTTTTTCTTATTAAAAAATAATTCTTGATATGCATTTATAGCAGACTGTAATCCTGAACCACATATTCTATTAACTGTCATAGCAGTAAAATCATTTTTCAATCCTAAATCTAATCCTATTACTGAGGCTAAATTACAAGCAGTAGGAGTTGATATAACATTTCCTACTATAATTTCATCAATATCATCTTTATTTATTTTCGATCTATTTATAACTTCTTTAAGCGTAATCTCACCTAATTTCTGAGGCGTAAAACTTCTAAACTTACCTAAAAACTTACCTATAGGTGTCCTAACACCCGCTAAAAAAACTATTCTATTTTTTTCTTTCATAATTTTTCCTTCGTAGTTATATAAATTATTGAAATACAACAAAATTATATTGTTTATCAATATTAACCTTATTATCACATATTATATAAATTTTATCAATATATTTATATTTTCTTTGTTTTGGGGTAATATATATTAAGGGAGAATATAAACAAAATTTAAACACTTTTATGTTATACAATAATAAAAAATAAAATAGGAGAATTTATGCCATTTAAAAATAATGATAAAAAAAATGATGATAGAAAACCTATATGGTATTGGTATGCTGTCGGTGCAGCTATAATTATTTTAATTCAATTTATACTTGCCCCGATGATTAAAAATGCTTCTGTTAAAGAAGTAAGTTATGACCAATTCTTAACTATGCTTAACAAGGGAGAAATTGAAAAAATTAAAGCAGAAAGTAAGCAAATAAGTTTTAATGTAAAAAAAGGTGATAAAAATTTAAATTACAAAGTTGGCATATGGCCAGATAAAGATTTAACAGATAGAATTTTAAAAACAAAAACTCAATTTGGAAGTGAAATCATCGAACCTACCAATCCACTAATTATCTTTTTAATACAATGGGTTGTTCCTTTTGCATTAATGTTCTTAATAATAAGATATTTAACTAAAGGTATGATGGGTGGCTCAAATGCTTTAAGCTTTGGAAAATCAAATGCCAAAAGATATATAAAAGCATCTAACTCTGCTACATTCAAAGATGTTGCCGGTCAAGATGAAGCAAAAGAAAGCTTAGAAGAAATTGTAGACTTTCTTCATGACCCTAAAAAATATGCTGCAATTGGTGCTGTTGCACCTAAAGGTATACTTTTAGTTGGACCTCCCGGAACAGGAAAAACTCTTCTTGCTAAAGCTGTTGCAGGAGAAGCAAATGTACCATTTTTCTCAATTTCAGGTTCTGAATTTGTAGAAATGTTTGTTGGCCTTGGTGCTTCAAAAGTTAGAGATTTATTTAAACAAGCAAACGAAAAATCTCCTTGTATAGTATTTATTGATGAAATTGATGCTATCGGTAAACGTAGAGATACATCAGGATATAGTGGAAATGATGAAAGAGAACAAACACTTAACCAATTATTAAATGAAATGGACGGTTTTGATGCTACAAGTGGTGTAATTATCTTGGCTGCTACGAATAGACCTGAAATACTAGATCCAGCTTTAACAAGACCTGGTAGATTTGACAGACAAGTTAGAGTAGAATTACCTGATATTAAAGGTAGAGAAGAAATCCTAAGAGTACACTCAAAGAAAATTAAAATGAAAGAAGATGTAAATCTTCATAACATTGCTAAAATGACTGCCGGTGCATCTGGTGCTGATTTA
This sequence comes from Helcococcus ovis, assembly GCF_004524775.2. NCBI lineage: Bacteria > Bacillati > Bacillota > Tissierellia > Tissierellales > Peptoniphilaceae > Helcococcus > Helcococcus ovis. The sequence continues at coordinate 1,739,530 of NZ_CP119081.1, forward strand.
GCAAATATGATAAATGAAGGTGCTTTAAGAGCTGTTAGAGAAGGCAGAGATAAAGTTACAGAAGAAGATTTAGCTGAATCTGTAGAAGTAGTAATTGCTGGTCATAAAAAGAAAAATGCTGTAATAACTTCAAAAGAAAAAGAAATTATTGCATATCATGAAGTTGGTCATGCTATAACCGCAGCTGCTCAAACTCATACTGCTCCAGTTACAAAAATTACTATAATTCCTAGAACATCAGGTGCTTTGGGATATACAATGCAAGTTGAAGAAGAAGAAAAATTCTTAAGATCAAGAGAAGATTTATTCCAAGAAATCGTAATATTAACGGGTGGTAGATCTGCTGAGGAGATTATATTTAACACAAAAACAACAGGTGCTTCAAATGATATAGAAAGAGCTACAAAAATCGCAAGAGCAATGGTTACAACATATGGTATGGAACAAGAATTTGACTTTATATTATTAGAACAAAATTCTTCAAGATATCTAAAAGGCTCAGGTACTAATTCATTTGCAGCAGCTGAAACCGAAAATAGAGTAGATCAAAAAGTAATGGAAATAATTTCTGAAGCTCACAAAAAAGCTCATACATTATTGCGTGAAAATATAGATAAACTTCATGAAATTTCAAAATATCTTTTAGAAAAAGAAACTATAACAGGTGCAGAATTTATGGACATTTTCAATAGTGATTATATATTGACTGAAAAACCTGATTATATTAAAAATTTAGAATAAAATTAAAAGGATTAAAATCCTAAAAATAAAAAGGACTGTTATAAAATAACCAAAAAGTTTATTTTGCAACAGTCCTATATATTTTAATAATTTTAAATAGTGAAAATAATACTATTAAAAATATAAATTTATTCAATTATTTATCTAATTTTAATCAATGATAAATGTTTATCCCAACATTTACCCCCTTTATCGAATGTTATCCTCAAATAATTTGTTCCCTCTTTTAATTCTTTTTTAGGTCTTACATTTATTTTTTCCCAATACCCTCCGGTTAACATAGGCAAATCATACATATAATCTAATTTTTCCCAATTTTGTCCATCAGAAGATATTTCAAAATCTAATCCCTGTAAAGCAATATGATAATATATAACTGCATCAAAATCTTTCATATTTTCTAATTTATAAACTATATTTTCTCTCGAAAGTCTAGTTCTTCTTGCTCTTGAAAAATCGTTATCAAATGCGTTATATGGATTATATGCTTCTAACATCCAATTACCTGATTTAGAATGAATCTTATCCCAATTATCTAAATTATCATAGATTCTATAGCTTTTATTTTGTTGTTTTTCGTCATTAATATTGCCTGTATATGTTATAGTGGTATATCCACTAACTGAAATTCTTGCAGTATTATCATCTATATATTGTGATGGGAATTTTTCTAAATTGTACTTATCATTTGTTATATGAGGGGTAAGTTTATTTAATTTTACACCTTCAAAAGTTAAATCTATAGTTTCATTATTTTGACCATCATTAAGAGCAACTACAACGAAATCTCCCGTTTTATCATTTTTGTATGCTGATAAATGTAAATTTCCCGTTGGATTTTCTGTAATTTCTACTCTCTTATATCCATGTTTTATAAATTTACTAAAATTACCAAATGAATACAATCTCTTTGCATCTATGTAATTATCTTTGTCAACTAATCTTATCAAACTTTCATTATTATTTTTATAAGCAGCTCCTAACCAAAAAATAAAGGCATTTATATCCGCTCTAGTTAAAAAATCATGAATGTATCTTGACCATTTTACCCCATCCTTAAAACCTGTACCTCTAAGAATAGTTTCTGAAGTTTCTGTAAGCCAAATTTTTTTATTATTTTTCTTTGCACCTTCAAATACATATGGTCTTCCTCTATAATAATGTGATGCAATTATATCAACACTATCTATCGCACCTTTATCTTCATAAATTGATGATAGTCTTTTATCTGTCCAAGTTCCTTCTTCACCTACAATAATTTTTGCATCAACTTTTTCTTTTACAAAAGTAGGTTTTAAATATTCTTTTACAAATTTTCTAAATTCTTCTTTTGACCATAAATTAGATTGCCAAAAAGCAGCATATTCAGGCTCATTAGCAATAGAAATTGCATCTATTTTGATATTATGATGTTTTTTATATCCTTTAACATATTCTGCAAGATATTTAGCATATTCTTGATAATACTCTTCTTTTAATCTCCCACCTCTTACAATTCTATTATTTGTTTTCATCCATGCAGGTGGCGACCAAACCGTACTCATAAATGTTTGAACTCCCCTTTTTCTAGCTTCATTCATAACCCATTGTTCCGGTTCATATGGTTTAAAATCCCATGTATCCTTATCAGGATGAATAGTTGGCATATTTAATCCATTACCAACTTCACTTCTTAAAATACTTAATCCTATACCTTTTTCATTAGAAAAAAGTAAATCCATTAGTTTATCTCTTTTATGATGTTCATAAATTTGATTTCCATAAACATCCGCAGATTGAGATACCCCAAAACCATCTATTTCTTGAAAAACTTTATTTGCATTTAATTTAGCTATAGGTATTTGTACATCTGCTTTTGCATTTTTCACAGGTAAACTTACAACAAATATAACTGATGCTAAAAAAATCGATAATAATTTATTTAATTTCATATTTTACCTCAATTCAAAATTTGTGTTTCTGCTAAATTTTTATACCAGTAAGCACTTTGTTTTGGAAATCTTTCCTGGGTTTCAAAATTAACATAAAACAGTCCATATCTTTTTTCGTATCCATTAGACCACGAAAACACGTCCATCAATGACCATAAAAAATATCCTTTTACGATAGCTCCATCTTCTATTGCATCAGCTACAACATTCAAATGTTGTTTTATATAATCTATTCTATCGTAATCATAAACTGTATTATCTTCAAATTTATCTTTGTTTCCTAAACCATTTTCAGTAATATATATTTTTTTATAATTTGGATATTCTCTTTTAACTCTCATTATTTGATCATATAGTCCTCTAGGATATATCATCCAATCCCAATCAGTACGGGGTATGTCAACACTATATTCTCTTTTGCCAACACCTTTAATTTGATATTTTGAACCTCCTTTCGCACCTTTAGAATTATGAGTTATTTCTGTTTCACCTTCAAAATGACGCATCCAATCACTCATATAATAGTTTATTCCTAAAAAGTCATTCAAATCTTTTGCAATATCAAATATTTCTAAATCTTCTTTTCTTATATCCAAGTATCCTCCATGGATTTCTAAGATATGATTCACACCTTCCATTGTTTCAGGTGAATAATGCCCCAAATAAGTTGCATCCAATATAAATTTATTATGAATTATATCTTCTAATTTTGAAGCTCTTATATCTCTTTCATCTTTCGGATTATATGGATATTTTGTTGGAAGTGCATGAACTATTCCAATTTCCCCATCGTAGCCTCTATTTTTATATTCAATAACTGCTTTAGCATGAGCTAACATCATATTATGATGTGAATTAAAAACTTTTTCAAAATCATATTTTAATCCAGGTGGAAATTTCCCAACTAAGTACTGTCCTTCTCCTATAGGTCCAATTTCATTAAATGTTGTCCAATATTTGATTTCCTTGAATTCTTCAAAACAGAACTTTGCATAATTTACAAAATGTTCCACATTTTCCCTATTTAAGAAATCACCTTTAGAATGTAAAAATTCTGGAGTATCAAAATGATGTAATGTTACAAATGGTTCAACACCTCTTTTCTTACATTCCGCAAATAATTTATGATAAAATTCTACTCCTTTATCATTTACTTTCCCGTAACCCTTAGGAAAAATTCTGGACCACGCAATTGAAATTCTTATACCATTTATAGAGAAATCTTCACAAAGTTTTAAGTCAATTGGATATCTATTATAAAAATCACTTGCCGGTTCTGCTGTATACCAATAATTTTCTTTTAAATATTTATCCCAAGCAACTTCTCCTTTTCCGTCTTTATCTATACTTCCTTCAGCTTGATAAGCTGCCGTTGCTCCTCCAAATATAAAGTCTTTTGGCAATTTTTTCATTTATTTAAACTTTCCTTTACAAATTTTAATGATGCTAATCCATCTCTACTTAATGAAATATATTCAGCACCTTCTGTCTTAACAAGTTTTATGCCTAAAGCATCTGTTTCTTTCTTTATATCTTCATAATTAGAAGCAACTTGAGGAGCAAGTACAACTAAATCAAAGTTTTTCAATATATCTCTGTGTGCTCCATAACTATCAGCTACAGCATTAACTGATACTCCATGTTCCTTAGCTGCTTTATTAAGTGCATTACTTAAAAGTCCACTCGTACCGCCTCCTGCACATAAAACTAAAACCTCAACATGCTCATTAATTAAAGAATCACTCATAACTTCTTTTTTCTTTGAAATAACATCTTTAGCTTTTTTTGTATCAAAATTTGCGTTAACTTTCTTTTCTAAATTTGAGCTTTCTTCACTTTTTCCTTTTATTTCTTCTTCTAAAATTTGTTGATCATATATTCTAAAGAATGGATAATAAATTAATACGTCTACTACAATCAATACAAATATTAATATTATTGCTAAAAATTGGAAGTTTAGACCTAATAACATTCCAATAGGTGCTGGAGTAGTCCAAGGTAAGTTTGCTGTAAAACTGTTCATTTTTAGTGTATCTACAAAAAACTTAAATATCCAAACGTTTACAATTGGTGCTAAAATAAATGGTACAAAAAATATTGGATTTAATACAAGAGGTCCACCAAATAATATTGGTTCATTTACACCAAAAAATGTTGGAACTACAGATGCTCTACCTACAACTTTATTTCTTTTTGATTTTGCAAGCCACATAAATATAAATGGAACAACCAATGTAGCTCCCGTACCACCCATTGTAACTATAAACATTTGAGTTCCGGCTGTAATTACTTTATCTGCATGTTGTCCTGCTTGCATTAAACCTAAGTTTACTTCTGCATTAGTATACAATACAGCTGCTATAGCTGGTTCTACAATAGATGGACCGTGGATACCTATAAACCAGAAGAATGCATATGCCCCAAATATTATTGTCAATCCTAAATATCCATCAGCTGCCTTAAATAATGGTGCTAATAAAATACTTATTGATTCAGCAACGTTTTTACCTGCATAATTGTGAACTAATATATCCAATCCATATAAAATTACAATAGAAATTGAAAATGGAATTAAATCCTTAAATACTTTTGAAATGTTAGGTGGTACTTCTCCCGGCATTTTTATTGTTACATTATTCTTAAAACAAACTTTATATACATTTACTGTTAAAAATGCTGCTAAGAATGCTGCTATCAATCCCTTTGTTCCCATATAAGAACTTAAAAATCCACCATCTTTAGATGGATCTGCAGATAATAGTAAAAATCCTACCATTGCAGCTAACATTGTTGACATAAAATTCATTTGATTATTTGATCCCATGTTTCTATTCATAGAATCTGTTAATGCTTTTGCTGTTGTTCCTGCAACCAATATCCCTAAAATACCCATAGAATAATTATATGGCTTCATTAATAATTCAACAGTTTTATCACTCCATTTAAATCCAAATGCATTTGGAACAAATGCTATAAGTAAAAATATACTCGAAAATAGTACTACCGGCATACCTGCTATGAAACCGTCTTTTATAGATCTTAAATATATATTTCTTGATAACTTTTCAAAAAATGGTTTAACTTTTTCTATTTTTTTAATTAATCCTTTCATTTTCTTCTCCTCATTTTTCTTTATAAAGTTCAATTATTGTTTCTATTAAATCTCTTAACAACATTGTAGTCATCAAATGATCTTGACCATGAATAAAAGTTACACTAAATGGTAAATCTTCGCCTCTAGCTTCTTTTACCAATAATTCAGTTTGAGTTTTATGAGCATTAATTATGCACTTTTCACCTAAATCAATTTCTTCTTTTGCTTTTTCAAAATCCTTAGATTTTGCATATTTTAATGCGTTCATATAATGAGATCTTGCATCTCCCGCATATGCAACTATCTCAAATCCTATCATTGTGATATCATCTTTATTCATTTTACCTCCTTCTATAAATTTTAACTTATAATCAATTGCCGTATTCTCCTTTATCCCACTTTTCAATGAATTCATCAAAAAATCCTTCATCCTCTTGATTTAGTGCTTCAGTTTCCACACAAGCAATTTTTTCTAAAATTAATTTATTTTCTGGTGTATCTTTATATTTTGTATTTATAAATGCATCTATAATATCATTCATCAGAAATTCGCCTGTTATTTTTCCACCGAAACCAATAACATTTGCGTTAAGATTTTCTTTAGCATATACAGCACTTGTAATATCCCTTACAAGTGCAGACCTGATCCCTTTTACTTTATTAACAGCATTGTTAATTCCTACACCAGTTCCACAAATACAAATTCCTAAATCAGCTTTACCATTTTTTACCGCATAACCAACCTTTTTACCATATATAGGATAATGAGTTCTTTTATAATCATAAGTTCCAACATCAAACACTTCATGTCCATTATCTATTAAATGTTTAATTACCTTATTTTTTTCATCTGTTACGATATGATCACAACCAATTGCTATTTTCATATATCACCTCCTAACACATTTTATTTAGCATATCAACTCTAATTTCATGTCTTCCAGCATCATAAACGCCATAAATAAATGACTTAACAATATTTATTGCCAACTTTTCACCAACTAAAAGTGAGCCTAAAGTTAAAACTCTTGAATTATTATGACTTCTTGTCATGTATGCACTTCTCTCTTCTGATACATTTGCTGCAATAATTCCTTTAACTTTTGTAGCAACAATAAAACTTCCGACACCATATTCATCAATAATAATAGCTAAATCATCTGGATTTTTTTTTATTTCTTTTACAATATCAAGTGTCAATGAAACAAAATCATCATCTTCTCTACTTAAATCTATTACCTCCTTCTTTTCAGCTTTTATAAAATCTAAAATTTTATTTTTCAATACTTTAGATCTTTGAATTGAACCTACAATAACCCTCATACAACCTCCTATTTTATGATAACGTTTTTTGGTTATCTTAATTATAAAATAAATAAAACAAAAAATCAACATTAATGTTTAATAATTGAACATTAATGTTGATTTTTTGTTTTATTATAACTAATTAATCACTTCTGTAAATAAAGATAAGCTTTTTATTTTATCATTATCTTTTTCGTTTGTAATAACCGCAGTAGTATCACTCAATTTAAAAAAAGTTACAAAATCTTCCCTATCAATTTTAGACGAATCTATTAATAAATATTTTTCAACCGAATTATTTAATGCTAGCGTTTGAGTAAAAGCTTCTTCATAATTTGATGCCATTACATCATTTTCTTTTACAGCATTAGCTCCGAAAAATGATTTTGTAAATCTCATAGTATTTAATATCGTATAAGTTATTTCTCCTACAAAAGCCTCTGTTAAACGTCTTTTTTCTCCTCCTAATAGAAAAACTTGAAATAACTCAGTCTTCTTTTCAAGTAATATATTAAAAACCGGAAGACAATTTGTAATTATTCTTATTTTTTTATTTTTAATTTCTTTGGCTAAAAGTTCAACAGTTGTCCCAGGGCCTAAATATATTGTGTCTCCATCTTGTATAAGATTAGAGGCTTTTTTTGCTATATATAGTTTTTCAGCCATATTATACATATGCTTTTCGTCATGAGATATTTCTAAATATTTATAAGAATTATTAGTCCTTGCGCCCCCATGTATTTTTGTTAAAACACCTTGCTTTTCCAATTCAGCAAGATCCCTTCTTACAGTCATATCTGTTACACCTAACAATTCAACAATATCCGAAACTCTTACGCTTCCCTTTTTATTAACAAGAGTCGTGATTGCTTCTTGTCTTTTAGATTTGTTCATTTTAACTCCTTAAAATTACATAATGTTAAACTAAATTAATAATATATTTCATTATATAATAAAATGTTTTATTTATAAACATTTTATTAAAGCGTTTATATTTGATAACATTTACATTGTTATAAATGTGATGATATTTATTTCAAAAATTCTTCAAGCATATCAGCAGATCTCTTACTTGTAATTTCAACATTTTTCATAAAATCAATATTACTATTATCATGATGAACAATATCTGAAAGTGATCTAATTATTATAAATGGAATATTAAACTTATCACAAGTATACCCTATTGCAGCAGCTTCCATTTCGCATGCAATCGCAGTTGGAAATTTTTCTTTTAATTCCAAAACCTTAACTTCTTCTCCTACAAAAACATCTCCACTTATTATATCTCCAAAATATATATTAGAATCAACTTTATTTTTTAAAAATGATTCTTTTACTTTATTTCTAAGTAATTCATCAGATTTTGTTGTAATTCCAATTCCGGATTTTCCATCAATATATGAAGTATCAAAATCATGCTGTATTACATTTTCGGAAATTACAATATCCAAGGTATTTTGTTCTTTTAACATTCCTCCTGCCGTTCCAATATTTACTATGTAATCAGGATGATATGTCATTATCATTAAAGTTGTAATAATACTTGCATTTACTTTACCAACTCCACTTTTAGTAAGAATAACATCTTGATTATTAATTTTACCAAAATAAAAATCAACCCCTTGAATATTTTCTTCTTTTATATTTAACATCTTATCTTTAATTGCTTCTACTTCTTTTGGCATTGCTCCAATTATTCCACACAACATAAATTTCTCCTTATAAAAAAGCCTGATCTTTAGACCAGGCATAATAATTATTGTAATGATTGAGCTGCTGTAACGATTGATGTTAAGTAAACATCTTCTGAATTACATCCTCTAGATAAGTCATTAACCGGCTTTTTCAATCCTTGTAAAATTGGTCCTACCGCTGTATACCCCCCAAGTCTTTGAGCGATTTTATATCCAATATTTCCTGCTTCTAATGTTGGAAATATAAATGTATTTGCATACCCTGCTACATTTGATGAAGGGAATTTTAAGTCTGCTACTGTTGATGAAACAGCTGCATCAAATTGCATTTCTCCATCTATCGGCACATCTAAACCTTGCTCTTCAACTATTTGTTTTGCAATTTTAGCTGCTTCAGCTACCTTTTGTGATTCAGGTGTTACGGCTGAACCATTTGTTGAAAATGATAATAATGCAACTTTTGGATCAATACCAAAAACTTTAGCTGTTTGTGATGATATAACTGCTATTTCTCCTAGTTGTTGTGCATCTAATGTTGTATTAATAGCTATATCAGCAAATAAATATTTTTCTCCTTGTTTTCCAAGCATTACCATTGCCCCCGATGTTCTTGAAACCCCTGGTTTAGTTTTGATTATTTGTAATGCCGGTCTTACAGTATCTCCAGTTGTATGAATAGCACCCGAAACCATACCATCAGCTTCACCTAATTGAACCATCATAGTCCCAAAATAATTTACATCTTTTAACATTTGTTCGGCTTGCTCTTTTGTATTTTTTCCATTTCTTAATTCAATAAAAGCCTCTACATATTCATCAAATTTAGGATCATTTTCCGGATCCCTAATTTCAATTTCTTCAATTTCAGCTCCTAAAGACAATTTATTTGCTTCTTTTATAATTTGTTCTTTGTTTCCTAAAAGAATGGGAAATAAAACTTTTTCTCTTTTTAATTTTACAGCTGCCTTTAATATTCTTCCATCTTCCCCTTCAGGTAAAACAATTTTAATATTTTTTCCTTCTATTGATTTTTTTAAACTTTCAATAAGTGATAAATTCATAGATTTTCTCCTTTTCTTATTTTCCTAACAACATATTTAACGCATCGAATTCATCCGCTGAACATTCCGCATCAGGATTTCCATTTTTAATATATTTAGAATATGTATATGAACTCTCTCTACCGTTAATTGACGTTATCATTATACCATTATTAAACTGGTCAAGCAAAATGAACGTAAATGATAATTTACCAGTTTGATTTTCAAAAGCATCATATTTATGCAAAATATGTTTTTGCATTGAAAATGATAATTTTTCATTCAAGTACTTAATTTGTTTGCTATACTCCTCGTTTAAATTGTCTCTAAATTCTATATATTCATTTTGCAATTGTTCAATTTCCCTATTTTGTTTTTCAGATAAATCCTGTGTTAATTTTTTTATATCTGAATACATTGAATTTGTATTTTCTTCAAAATCATTTTTAATATCATCATAAAAACTTGCTATTTCTTCATTTTTAGCAGAAATATCTCCTATTTCATCATTATGTCTTAATAATATTTCTTCAATATTAAGCTCACCTCTCCCTCGTAAAAGCTTATCATATCTAAATCTAATCCTGTCAATTTTATTTCCTAAACTTATTATCTTTAATGCTGAAATACAAACTATAACCATCATAATAAATATTATAAATAATAAAAATTTATCCATTTCATTCTCCTAAACCATATCGTTCCAAAAATTCCTCAATTTGTTCATCATTTGCAAATTCAATACTAACCTTCCATTTATTGTACGATTTTTTCACATCAACTTTTGCACCTAATGATTCCTTTAATCTATCTTCTATATCTTTTATAAACACATCTTTTTTAATTATCTTTTTTTCTTTTTTAGAAGATTTTTTTTCAATTTCATTTACTGTAATTTCTTTTTTTATAAGCATTTCTAAATATTTTTTTCTTTCAAAAATATCTTTAATCCCTAGTAGAGCTCTACCTTGTGAAGAAGTTATATTACCCTTTTCAAGTTCTGAAATGGTAAAATCATCAAGTGATAATAATCTAACAATGTTTGCTATATATGTTCTTGACTTTCCTATAATATTACTTAGTTCTTCTTGAGTTAAATTATGAATCTTCATAATATTTTCATATGCCTGAGCTTCCTCATATGGATTTAAATCTTCTCTTTGAATATTTTCTATCATGGAAATCATATCTTTATCTTTATCATTTAATTCTCTAATTATTGCTGGTACTGTTTCCAAGCCTGCAATTTTAGCCGCTCTATATCTTCTTTCACCTGCAACGATTTTATATTTTTCGTCATTTTTTATTAAAACTAAAGGTTGTAATATACCATATAATTTTATGGATTTTGATAAACTATTAATAGTTTCATCATCAAAATTTTTTCTTGGATTATTATCACTTGCTTCAATTTTATCAATTTTTATTTGTTGAATCTTTTCAAAATCGGAGTCTTTATTTTCTAAAATTTCCTTTTCAGGAATTAAGGCTCCAAGTCCTTTTCCTAATCCTTTTCTTCTAACCATAAACACCTACTTATTTTGTTTTATTAATTCATTCGCTAATTTTATATATGATTTAGCACCCTTTGATGATTTATCATAGTCTATAATTGATAAACCATGTGATGGTGCTTCTGCAAGTCTAATATTTCTAGGAATAATCGTTTTAAATACTTTATCCTTAAAATATTTCTTAACTTCTTCAACAACATCCAAAGATAAATTATTTCTACCATCAAACATTGATATTACTACACCTTCTATTTCTAGATCACTATTTAAGCTACTTTTAATCAAGTCCAATGTTTGCATTAACTGAGATACACCTTCCAAAGCATAATATTCACTTTGAATCGGGATAATTACAGAATCACTTGATACTAACGCATTTATACTTAGTAGTCCTAATGATGGTGGACAATCTATAAGTACAAAATCATAATTTTCTTTATTATTTTCTAAATAACCATACAGCAATTTTTCTCTATTATTTATATTAACAGCTTCTATTTCAAATCCTGATAAATCCGAATTTGAAGGTATTATTTTAACATTTTCAGAACTGGTATCTAATGGAACAAACTTATATTCATCAATTAAAACATCATAAATACTATATGATAAATCAGATTTATTTATTCCTAATCCAGAACTACTATTTCCTTGCGGGTCAAGATCTACAACTAAAACTTTTTTCTTTTTCTTTCCAAGTGCTGAAGCCAAGTTAACAACTGTAGTTGTCTTTCCAACACCACCTTTTTGATTAAAAATCGATATTACTTTCATAAACACCTCGTTTTTAATTATATCACAATTAACACATATATTAAATTGATAATTTAAAATGTTTCATATGAAACATTTTAAATATTACTTTTATTAATTTGTTTCATATGAAACATTTTAAATTATTTGGTTTTATATTATTTTTTGTTTTGTTTCATATGAAACATTCTGAATTATATTTTTTACAATTTAGTAAAAATTAGATATAAATAAATGCCGTGTAAATTAACACGACATACTATTAATTAATTGGTTTGGATTTTGGCTTTCCTCCGGATCTTGGAAATCTATATGGAGTAGATTTTATTTTTTTTATAAGAATTAAACTTCTTTTTCCTAAATTATTAGGCAATTCATATTCTATAACTCTATCTAACATCCCTCCTAATAGTTTTATTGCTGATTTAGAATTTTTTAACTCTTCTTTGTAGTTTGGTCCTTTCATAGCTATAAAATATCCTCCTACTTTGACAAAGGGCAGACAATATTCTAATAAAGTTTGCATAGGAGCGACAGCTCTAGATGTTGCAATATCAAATGATTCTCTGATTCCTTCTTTTCTAGCTAATTCCTCAGCACGACCGTGTAGGGGAACGACATTATCTAAATTCAATTTTTCAACAACAACATCTAAAAAATTAATTCTTTTCTTTAGACTATCTAATAAAACAAATTTTAATGTGTCATTGTATATTTTAAGTGGAATTCCGGGAAAACCACCACCTGTACCTATATCTATAATATTTTGATTTTTTTCAATAATACCGGATTTTGTAATTAACAAGGAATCTAAAAAGTGCTTAATATAAACTTCTTCAGTTTCAACAATTTTTGTTATATCAATTTTATAATTCCATTCCTCTAATAATTTATAAAATTCATCAAATTTTTGTTCTTGTATTTCAGTTAAATTATATCCGTAATCTGTAAAAAATTTATTTTTCATTATTGTTTTTCCTTTTTTGTACTTCTAGATAAATTAATATTACATTAATATCTGCCGGTGTTACTCCAGGCATTCTAGATGCTTGTCCAACTGAGTCCGGTCTAATAATATTCAGTTTTTCAGCGGCTTCCTTTTTCAGACCATCAATTTTAGTATAATCTTCAATAAAATCTAGTTTTTTATTTTCCATTTTCTTAAATTGATCTATTTGCATATTTTGCTTTCTAATATATCCTTCATATTTTATCTGAGTTTGAACCTCTAAGACATATGGCTTCTTTATTTGCGTTCTAAGCGGATCTAACACTTCTAATAACTCATAGCTTAACTCCGGTCTTTTTATAAGCTCATAAAGCGATACAGCGGTCTTTATTTCTTGGGTGTCTAATTTTTTTAAAATTTCATTTGTTTCTGACGTAGGTGTTAAAATTACATTTTTAAGTCTTTCTACTTCTTTTTCAATAGTTTCCTTCTTTTCAATCATTAATTGATATCTTTCTTCTGAAACTAATCCTAAGTCATAACCTTTTTGTGTTAATCTTAAATCCGCATTATCCTGTCTTAGTGTTAATCTATATTCTGCTCTAGATGTCATCATTCTATATGGCTCTCTTTGACTTTTAGTAACTAAATCATCAATTAATACTCCAATATATGCTTCTGATCTATCCAATACAAATGGTTCTTTTCCATCAATTGATAAAACCGCATTAATTCCCGCTATTAAGCCTTGTGCTGCAGCTTCTTCATATCCTGATGTTCCATTTATTTGTCCTGCAAAAAATAAATTTTTTATATGAACACATTCTAAGTTAGACTTTAATGTTGTAGCATCTAAACAGTCATATTCTATACCATGAGCTGGTCTCATAAATTCAACCTTTTCTAAACCAACTATCGTTTTATAAAATTCTTGTTGCACTTCAACTGGAAGTGTTGAAGAAGCTCCTTGAACATACATTTCACTTGTTGATCTTCCTTCCGGTTCAATAAATATTATATGCTGATCTTTATCTGAAAATCTTACTACTTTGTCTTCTATAGATGGACAATATCTTGGTCCAATTCCTTCTATTACTCCAGCATACATAGGGGATCTATACAATTCTCTTTTAATTATTTCATGTGTTTCAAGTGTTGTATGAGTTTGATAACATAATTCTTGTTTATATTTAAAATCTTTATCAACATTCATAAATGAAAATGGTACCGGATTTTCATCTCCATATTGTGGAATCATCTTACTGAAATCTAATGATCTCTTATGAACTCTAGCTGGAGTTCCTGTCTTAAATCTTCTTAATTCAAAACCTAATTTTTCTAAATTTTTGGATAGGTGAGTGGCAGGCTTCATACCATGTGGCCCTGAGGAATATTGTAATTCTCCCATTAATATAAGTCCATTTAAATAAGTCCCCGTACATGCAACTACTGCTTTAGACTTATAAATAGCACCAGTCACAGATTTAACTCCTATAACTTTTCCATCTTCAACTAATATATCATCTATTTCTGTTTCTACCAATCTCAAATTTGGTTCTGCTTCTAAAACTTTCTTCATTTCTTCATGATATACTCTCTTATCAGCTTGTACTCTCAAAGAATGAATAGCCGGACCTTTAGATGTATTTAACATTTTTGATTGAATTGAAGCCTTATCAATATTTAGTGCCATTTCTCCGCCTAAAGCATCAATTTCTCTAACTAAGTGGCCTTTACCTGTTCCTCCAATATTTGGATTACACGGCAAGTCAGCTACTGATTCTAAGCTTATAGTTGCCATTATTGTCTTTTTCCCTAATCTAGAACTTGCAAGAGCAGCTTCAATCCCTGAGTGTCCAGCTCCAATAACAACAACATCAACTTCATCAGCTATATAATTTTTAATTTCCATTTTGTCTCCCTCAATAATAATAGTTATTTAATTAACAATATCTATTTTCCAATACAAAAATCCTTAAATATCTTATCTAAGATATCTTCTTCGATTGTTTCTCCTGTAATTTCTCCCATTTGAGAAAATGCATTTCTAAAATCAATTTCTACAGCATCTAGTGGAATACCTTTTTTTACATCATTTACAGCTGAAATAATATTATCTCTAGCTTTAACAAGTAAATCCCTATGTCTTATATTGGTAATTAAAACTGTATTATCTACTTTAATTTCTCCATCAAAAAACATATCCAATATTGAATCTTCTAGTTCTTTGATTCCTTTTTCTTCAATAATTGACATATCTATAATAGTAGAATTGCCAAAATTATTTTCAATAAGCTTTTTATCAGCTTTAATCTCTAAATCCTGTTTATTCAACAATATTATTGATTTCTTATTATTCAACAACTCTAAAATCTTTTCATCTTCATTATCTAATAGTCTAGACATATCAAAAATCGCAATAACCAAATCTGCTGAATTAGCAATTTGTATACTTTTTTCAACACCTATTGATTCTACCAAATCATCTGTATCTCTGATTCCTGCTGTATCAATTATATTTATTGACACTCCTCCCAGATTCAATGATTCTTCTATTGTATCTCTTGTAGTCCCTGCAACATCGGTAACAATAGCTCTATTTTCTTTTAATAAGGCATTTAATAATGAAGATTTTCCTACATTCGGCTTTCCTATAATGGCTGTTTTTATACCGTCTTTTAATATTCTTCCTTGATTGGAGGAATTAATCAACTCGTTTAAATCTTTAAGAATATTTTCTGATTTTTCATATAATGGGTCTAAAGGTAAATCATCTTCGTAATCTTCCATAAAATTTATAGAAAATTCTACTCTTGCCATTAAGTCTAACATTTTAGTTTTTATCTCTTTAACTTTAGATGCTACACTTCCTTTTAATTGGAGTAGGGAAGCTTCATATGCCTTGTCCGTTTTCGCATCTATCAAATCTATTACAGCTTCGGCTTGTGATAAGTCTAAACGACCATTTAAAAAAGCTCTTTTAGTAAATTCTCCTCTGTCAGCCATATATGCACCATTTTTTAATAATAAATCCAATATTTTTTTTACAGCAATATGGCCACCATGGCAATATATTTCAACTATATCCTCTCTTGTATAAGTATGTGGTCCCTTCATAAATGCTAATAAAACTTCATCTATCATATTTTCGTTATTATCAAAAATATATCCATAATTTAATTTTCTATTTTGAAAATCTTTGACTGTTTGCTTATTAGGTTTTCTAAATATTTTTTTAGCTATATCAAATGACTCTTCTCCTGACATACGTACAATACCAATTCCAGCTTCACCTGTAGCTGTTGATATAGCAGCTATTGTCTTTTCTGCCATAAATTTTCTCCTTTATAAAATAAAAAGCTCCAAAGAAATGTATTAAACATATCAATAGGAGCCATCTTGCTATTAAGGATTATCCTTTATATTTCACAACTACTTTTCTATTTGGGAATTTTCCTGTTGACACAGTTTCTATTTCCTTGTAGTTTTGTAAAGAATAATGTACTATTCTTCTTTCATATGAATTCATAGGTTTTAATGCAATAGATTTTTTAGTTTTCAATACCTTAAATGCTACTCTTTGAGCATTATTTTCTATAGTTTTTTTTCTTCTATTTCTATAATCACCAACATTTAATGTAACTCTATAAAACTTAGTTGTATTATTATTTGTTAATAATGATAATACATATTGAATTGCATTTAATGTTTCACCCTTACTTCCAATAACTATCCCTGTGTCATTTTCAGAAATATCATTTAGATTTAGGTTAATAATATTATCTCTACTTGTTTCGTAAGAAACTTTAGTTTCAATATGCATTTTAACTAAAATATCTTCTAAATTTTTCTTTACTTTTTCAGCGACAGTTTGCAAATCATCATTATCAGTAATTATTGAAACCTTACCTGAAAACTCTAAATCTTTAGTATTTTTTATAGCTGATTCATCTGAAGTATATACTGCAAATTCTACATCTTTATTTTCGTCTTCCATAAATCCTAAATCTGCACCTTCTTCATATAAATCATCCTCTGAACCATAATCTTCATCTTCTGATGATTCATCTAATTCACCATAGGAAGATTTTTTATTTAATTCAACATTTGAAGATTCCTCAACTATTTCTACTTTTTCAGAAGATTGAACTACTTCAACAACTTCAGCTTCTTCATCTTCTTCCAACTGATTAAACCTATCTTCAAAATCACCATCTTCTTCATCCTCATCATTTGAATCATATTCAATTTCATTTTTCACAAATGAATCTTCTTCATCAGATAACAAATCTTTAATATCAATAGTATTTTTTGCTTTTTCTTTTATTTTAACTATCGCATCATTTCCACCGAAAATACCAAATAAACCCTTACTTGGTTCTTCTAAAATTTCATATTCTACATCTTCTTTAGATAAACCTAATTCTTTAATACCTAAATCAATAGCTTCTTCAATAGTTTTAGCTGATTTAATTATTGATTTCATACTATTATCCTCTTGCTTTAATTTTTCCTATTAATAAACCTGCACCTCTAATAATTATTTCTATAAAGTTACCTACAGTCCAATATAATACCAATCCTGCTGGCAATGTTCTAAATATAAAGAAAAACATTACTGGCATGATATACATCATTGTTTGCATGCTATTCATTTGTGCATTTCCTGCTCCCATATTATTTCTATTGAAATATTGGAATCCTAACTGTGATACAGAATTAATTAATGGTAGTAAATATCCTGTCGGATCAGCTAATGCTAAATCCGGTATCCAAAAGAACACTCTACTTATTTTGTCATAATTATGTATATATGTCTTTGGATTTTGAATAACTTTATACAATGCAAAAATAATTACCATTTGAATTATGAAAGTTAGACAACTTCCTCCGCATCCTTGCATCATATTATTTTCTTTTTGAAATTCCATCATTTTCTTTTGATAGATTTGTTGATCATATCCATATTTTTGTTTTATTTTATCAAGCTCAGGCTGCATTTTTCTTTGTTTTTCTGCATTTCTAGCTGATTGAATAGTCATTGGAATTGTAATAACTTTATAAAATAATCCCATAACTATTAATGCGTATGCATAATTTGATATATGTGCACTTCCTAGCCCTAATGATTCTACTGTTTCATATACGAATTTAAATAATTGTCCTAACAAATCATTTAAAAAATTCATAAATCCTCCTATTTAACAGGATCATAACCACCTTTACTAAAAGGGTTACATCTTAAAATTCTCCAAACAGTCATTGCTGTTGCCTTAAAGAAATTATATTTGGTATACGCATCAATTGCATATTGTGAACACGTGGGAGTATATTTACACTTATTACTTCCTAAAACAGGTGATATATATTTTCTATAAAGTTTTATTAAAATCATCATAAATTTATTCATATTAGCCTCTCTTTGCAATTTTTATTACATGTTTAAGAGAATTTTCCAATTCTGAATATGTTTTATCAATAGTGTGGTATTTAGGTGCAATTATATAATCTTTCCCATTTTCAAAATTTGAAAGATTTAATCTTATTATTTCTTTTAATTTTCTACGCACCGAATTTCTTTTATTTGCTTTCCCGTATTTTTTAGTAATTGTAAATCCAAATCTAGGATACTCATATGAATTATTTGATACTAATATCTTAAAATCTTTATTGTAAAATCTCTTTGACCTATTATACAATCTCTTAAATTCTAAATTATTTTTAATCCTAAATTTTTCTTCCATAAATATTTTCCCGTGTAAATTCAATTATGCTGATAATTGTTTTCTACCTTTACGTCTTCTAGCTGCTAAAACTCTTCTTCCTGTTGGAGTAGACATTCTTGATCTAAATCCGTGTTTTTTTGCTCTACTTCTTCTGTTTGGTTGATAAGTTCTCTTCATAATAATCCTCCTAATATTTTGTAAACTTATTTAATCTTTTACAATTTTACATAATTATCTGTTGTAAAATGCTAACTTTTATTATATTGATTTTATTGGAAATTGTCAAGTATATTAGCTGCTTTTAAGGGTATTGTTTGAAAGTGATTTCATGATTGAAATATATTTTAATTATTTAAAATACATTACATTAAAGATATAAAAAAGATTGATATATTTTATTGAAAATATTTAAATTTAAAATAGAATTAGAAATCTTAACTTCTAATTCTCAAATACCTAAAATTGTAATGTAAATATATTATATATTTATAACATTTATTAATTTAAACTATTTCTTTTTATTTTTTTTCTCTATCTCTTATAACCTGTATTAAACTTGCAAATACCAATACAAAAAAATATGGTAATAAATCATATAATGAAGTTTTAATTTCTCCAGTCATAACATCATAAATATAAACACCAGCTAAGAAGCTTACAACTGATATATAAATGTATTTAATAAATCTTAAACTTAAACTTTTAATATCCATAATTTAATCCCAAGCCACCTTATCAATAGTATGAACTACATCAATTAGACGAGTTCTATCACTATTTTCATAAGCGTAGATATACCTTTCTTTTTTCATTGATTCATTTTCACTATCTATTATATATCTATATTTTTCTGTAAAATAAACATCTTCTATTCCTTTTGTGTAAATGTGTATACCCAATGATGTAACAAGTCCTGCTGCTAGCCCTAAAGTAGAAGCTAATAACGAAATAATTAAAGCCTTTTCGCTAAAAATATCTTTCTTTGTATAATAACGATATTGCCAATTCCATGTTGTAACACTTCGATATAATTTATTAAATGATGAAATATTATCATTTTTATTATTAAATTCATGTATTAATTTGTCATATTTATAAACAAAAATGTTTTCATCAAAACTCTTAATAGTATAAATAGAATTAGATTCTTTATTTTTATAAATTTCATATTTATTAGTTTCTTCTGTCATTTTAGAAACGATAACATAAGAATCTCAATTATCTTCAACTATTGTTCTTTCAGTACTATTATATGTGTTTAAATTATTTGCAAATACTGTTGGTGAAATAATATTTACAATAAATATAAAGCTCATTATAACACTAATTATTTTTTTTATTTTCTGGCGAAATTAAATTTCTACTCTTGTATAGCTCATTTATCTCCAATAATATAATAACAAAAATATTTACTTTTTTAAATGATTTCGATATCATTTTTTTTATATTATTTTCCTACAAATTTTAACTAATTTATATAATACAAAGTTTATTCTTAAATTTACGAATATATAACATTATTTCTATAATTTATATTCTTGTGTAATTTATGATATACGAATTCATTATAAAATTATATATATTTTATAACAAATTATATGATATTATTTATATATATTTATTTTTCAATTAAATCTATATATAGTTTATATATAATAACATCAAGGAATATAAAAAATGGATAGAATAGATAATGAAATAATAGTATTTGAAACAATTGATTCAACAAACGATCAGCTAAAAAGATATTTGATTGAAAATAGTAACTACAAAATCGTTATTGCCAAAGAACAAACTAAAGGTAGGGGACAAAAAGATAATAAATTTATATCTCCTCCTGGAGGTTTATATATTAGTATAGCTATAAAACCAAAATACGATATTGAGAAACTTAAATATTTGAGTATAAGGACTGCTTTAGAAATAAAAAATATTTTAGATAAACTCTATAATAAAAATATTAAATTAAAATGGCTTAATGATATAATTTTAGATGAAAAAAAATTAGGTGGTATTCTTATAGAAAATATTTTTTCAAAAGATAATAAATTAGAATATAGCGTAATAGGAATTGGTTTAAACTTATTAAATAATATTAAACTAAATGAAGAATTGAATGATAATTATATAAGTCTTTCTTTAACAAATTATGAAAACGAGTCAAAAAAGATAATAAATGAAATTATTCCTTCTATTAAATCTTTAGAAAACGACTTTAGTATTTCTAATATAACTAATAACTATAATGAATGCTTATATTTAAAAAATACTAATATAACCTTAGTTTCAAATAAGGAAACATATTTTGGTAAACTTTTATCCATAAATGAAGACTTATCATTAAACCTTTTGTTAAATGAAAATATAAAGTCTTTTTCTTATAATTTATATAAAATTAAAGATCCTTACAAAAAATAGGTAGCTGTTGCAAAATAATTTTTTAGTTATTTTGCAACAGCTCTTTTCTAATTTTTTATTTAATTCTAAATCTCTCAATATGATTTCTAGATATAATATTAGCCGCAACTATACACTTTAATAAATCTCCAGGTATAAAAACTAACATGCCTACCCTTAATATTTTTGAAAGGCTCATTGCCTTTCCTAAATATATGTTTAAAATATAAGACATATATGGTATTCCAAATAAATAAATAATTAAAACGGATGTAATAAAAATTATTAAAGATTTTAAAAAATTAATATTTTTAACTTTTTCAAACATAATGCTTATATATAAAGCGGAAAATATCATTCCTATTAAAAAACCAAAACTTGGCATATATATACTTGATAATCCACCTCTAAATCCTGAAAATATAGGTAATCCCATTAACCCCATAAATACATAAACTATACTTGCAAGATATGCTTTTTTCCCTAAAAAAAATCCGGATAACATTACAAATAATGTTTGTAATGTTATTGATACCGGGCCAACCGGTATACTCATAAATGCTCCTATTGCTATTAAAGCAACAAATAAGGCAACTGTAACCATAATTTTAGTATTATTATTTTTCAACATATTAACTCTCTTTCAAAATTTTAAACTTTTTACCAAATATATTAAGCAAACATTGCCAATAAAACTCCGGCAACAACTGCTGAACCTATAACTCCAGCAACATTTGGCCCCATTGCATGCATTAATAAAAAGTTTGAAGGATTTTCTAATTGTCCTTCCTTGTGAACAACTCTAGCTGCCATTGGTACCGCTGATACACCTGCTGCTCCAATCATTGGATTTATTTTACCTCCGGATAGACGATACATTAATTTGCCTAGCAATACTCCTGAAGCTGTTCCTATTGAAAAAGCTACTAAGCCTAAGCCTATTATTAAAATAGTTGATGGAGATAAGAAAATTTCTCCTTTAGCTGTAGCCCCAACTGAAACACCTAATAAAATAGTAATGATATACATCATAGAATTAGATAAAGCTGTAGTTAATAATGGTACTATTTTAATTTCTCTTAATAAATTACCTAACATTAACATTCCAACTAAAGTAGTTGCACTTGGAACTATAAGACTCACCAATATAGTAACTACAATTGGAAAAACAATTTTTTCTGTTTGTGAAACTTTACGTTGCTCTTTCATAACTACCTGACGCTCTTTTTTAGTTGTAAGAATTCTAATGATTGGTGGTTGAATAACCGGAACTAATGCCATATAAGAATATGCAGCAATAGCAATTGCAGATAATAAATGAGGTGCTAAACGTGTAGTTGTAAAAATCGCAGTCGGACCATCAGCTCCTCCTATTATTCCGATAGATGCTGCTTCTTCTGGTGTCATACCGAAAAGAATAGCTATAAAGAAGGCTGAAAATATACCTAGTTGTGCTGCCCCACCTAACAATAAAGTTTTTGGATTAGCGATTAACGGACCAAAATCGGTAGAAATCCCTAAACATAAAAATATTAAAGGTGGATAAATTCCTAATTTTGTACCTTGATATAAATAATAAATTAATCCTGCAGGATCACTACCTGTTGCTTTTGACATAACTCCAGATAAAGGTAAATTGGCAAGCAACATTCCAAAAGCAATTGGCACCATTAAATATGGTTCATATTGTTTTTTTATACCTAAATACAGAAATGAGCAAGCTAATACAATCATAATAAAATTTTGAATTGTCATAGCTGCAAATCCTGAACTAGATATCAATTCTCCTATAATTTTTAACAAAGTACCCCTCCTAAATTATAATTAATTCTTGATTTGATTCTACTTCTTGAGATTCATTTACCAATATTGATTTTACTATACCATCTTGTGGAGCTGTTATCTCTGTTTCCATTTTCATTGCCCCTAAAATAAATAATGTATCTCCCGATTTAACTGTTTGATTTTCTTTAACTTTTATAGAAACTATAACTCCACCCATAGGGGATTTTACTGTGAAACCGTCAGAGTTATTACTTTTATTTACTTTTTTAGAAGTATTCTCTTCTAAATTGTTTGTTATAGAAACTTTTTCATTATCTTTAAGTTCTCTTAAACTAACCTCATAAATTTCACCATTTACTGTAACTTCATATCTTTTCATTTTACACCTCATCCCTTATATTTTTTTACAGATTTTATTTCAAATTTTCTATCCGGCTTATCTTCACTGGCATATGCTAATGCCACTAAAGCTGCTATTTTAGCTTTAGCATCTTCTTCAAATATTTCATTTAATGTCTTTTCTTTTTTTATATTTAAATGTAATTTTTCGATTTTTTCATTATTTTTTTCGATAGCCTTGTTTGAAAAACTGTTTATTATGATTCCTATTATATTAATAGATACCATTATAGACATTAAAACTATTCCAACAATAACAATAGCTGAGATTGTCAAATTTAATACTTCTAAAAATGAATAATGCACGTATGACCCCTTTCTTAAAAATATGCTTTTATTTTTATTATATCTGGTTTAGGATTATAATAATTATTTAAGAAATTTTTCCCTACTTCCGGAAATAATGCATATATCAAAGTATCTTCATCATTTTTTGATAATTCTCCAATTTCATTATTTAACTTTGTAAATTCATTTTCTAAATCATCTGCAGGTCTATGACTTATAATATCTTCTTCTCCCACTAAACTTTTTCTAAACGATTCTTCTACTGGAACAGGAAATTTCCCATATTTACCTTTTAAATAATCCTTAACTTCTTTAGAAACCATCTTGTATCTTTCACCGGTAACTATATTCATAGTAGCTTGAGTCCCTACCATTTGACTTAATGGTGTAACAAGTGGGGGATACCCAAAATCTTTACGTACTTTTGGAACTTCCGCTAAAACTTCTTCATACTTTGATTCAAGTCCTAACCCTTTTAATTGTGAATACATGTTAGAAAGCATACCACCAGGTACCTGATAAATAAGTGCTCTGGGATCCGGCATCAGCATTTTTGGATCTATTAGCCCTTCTCTTATATATTTATCTCGTAATTTTCTAAAATATTCGGCTACTTCTCCTAACTTTTCTTTATTAAGTCCTGTTAAATAACCGGATTCTTCAAAGCTAATCATCATTGCTTCTGTTGCTGGTTGACTTGTGCCTTCACTTAAAGGTGAAATTGCTGTATCAACACGATCAGCTCCAGCTTCTACAACTTTACTTAAGGTTATTTGAGATAGTCCACTAGTTGCATGAGTATGAACTACTATAGGTAATTTAATTTCTTTTTTTAACGCTTTTACTAAATTATATCCTTCTTCAGGCGTTAATACCCCTGCCATATCTTTTACACAAATACTGTCTGCTCCCATATTTTGAATTTCCTTTGATAATTCAACATAATATTCAATAGTATGAACAGGGCTGGTGGTGTATGCAATAGCTATTTGAGCTTCTTTACCATATTTTTGAACTACCTCCATAGATTTCTTAAGATTTCTAATATCATTTAGTGCATCAAAAATCCTAAAAATATCTATTCCATTAATAGCCGCTCTTTCTATAAACTTCTCTACTACATCATCAGCATAATGACGATATCCAAGTAAATTTTGTCCTCGTAACAACATTTGTAGTGGTGTATTAGGTACTAATTTCTTAATCTTTCTTAATCTTTCCCATGGATTTTCATTTAAATACCTTATACATGCATCAAATGTTGCACCACCCCAACATTCCAAGGATGCATATCCTACTTGATCCAAAACCGGTAATATAGGCTCCATGTCAGAAAATGGCATACGTGTCGCCATTAAACTTTGATGAGCATCTCTCAAAACCGTTTCAGTAACTTTAACTGAATTTTTTTTATCCATTTTTTACTCCTTTAATTCCTTTAATAATAAAAAGTGTCAGTGTTCAAATTAAAGCACCGACACTCTATCTTATCAATTGTAACGCTTCAATATTATATTATTTAAGATTATTAATTAAAAGAATAACCCAAACATTATTGAGGCAATAACTAATACCATTCCTCCACCTAGACGTGAAGATAATTGAGCATAAGAAATCAATCCCATACGATCAGCAGCTCCTAATACTGCAATATCACCGGAGCCTCCACGATTTGCCATACATAAGCCAGCAGTTACAGCTGTATCTATTGGGTAGAATCCAACTAATTTTCCTACTATAGCTGAACCAAATATAGCACCTATTACTATAGCTAAAGCAATTACAACATTAGCTAAAGTTATAGCAGATATTAATTCATTTAATTTTGTTGATATACCTACCCCTACCATAATTACTAATACTAAATTCTTTGTAAAGAATGATTGCACATCTTTTGCTGCAACTCTAAGTTTATCAGGTATAACTCCCATAACATTCGCTAAAGCTACTAATACTATCATAAAAGCAAATTGATGAATTGGAACTGATGGTAAAATATATCCATCCCACAATTTAGATAATATTTTGCCTCCTTGGTAAAATGCCAAACCTAATAAAACTGCTCCAGCATATTCTTTAATACCTATCTTGAATTTTTCCTCTTCAACTACAATTTCTTTATCGCTTTTAATTAAACTGTTTTTATCCCCTGTCAAACTTGTCTTTTTATTACCTATAGAGTTTAATACCCCTCCGGCTATAATAGCAAATATATTTGCTATTGTTAAAATCGCAATAGCAAAACTATAATAATTTGCTGCAGCATCGCCGGTTACACGCTCATATATTTGAGATAACGGTACCGCTCCGGCTCCGTTTCCTCCACCCATAACAGGTAATACATATTTAATAACAATATCAACAGGAGTTATATTAAATATTAATCCGACTAATATTCCCAATACTGCTGCTCCTACTAATCCTCCTAAAATAGCAGGTATATACCCAGCAAATGATTTAATCATTAATTTACGATTTAATCCCAAAATGGAACCTGTAATTAATGCTATAATAAATAAATTCAACAATCCCATAGGTTTACTATTAACAGAATCAATCAATTTCACATAATCTTTAGGTATTATATTAAATTGAACTAATAATGCTGTCCCTAAAAATGCTAAAACTAATCCTCCTCCTACATATTTATTCCAAATAGGGATACGTTCTCCTATTTCGTTAAAAATAGTTCCTATAACAAACATAATTGCTAGTCCACCAGCAAGGTCCTTAGATAAAACGCCCAAATACATAGCAGCTATAATAACTAATGCAATAAGTCCAAACGTTGGTATATCAAGACCAAATAATTTTATTTTTTTCATATTTTACCTTCTTTATTATTTTTTTTATATTTTTTATACAATTTTATGAATTTATTAATTTAGAAATTTTTTCTTGCATTTCTTCAACTGTGTGCTTTCTAGATCTTCCACATTTTTTAGCATTTTCTTCACAAATTATACATTTTCTGGATGGCAAATTAAAATCTTTCCTACTAACCACATTTACCATCTCATTTTTCAAAAATAACACATCTAAATCTAAAATTCTTCTTTTTTTATTTGATTCTTCAAATTCTATTAATTTCTTTTTTAGTACCAGAGGATCAATTTTTAATATTATATATGCTTCATTTCCTGTAGATTTATTTAAAATAACCTTTTGAATAATTATATTTTTAAATAAGTCTAATATAATATTTACCTCTGTATTGAAAAAATTTACTAAAAATTTAGAATTTTTAATTTCACCGGGTATATTTAATGTTATTGATAATAAGCTGTATTCTGGATACTGTGTCATCAATTCATATTGGAATTTTTGTCTTTTTTCTCTAGCATCAAGAATTTCTCCAAGCGAAACAGGTATACCATCAAATACTTTATTAATCGACATTTTTTACCGTATCAATAATAGTTCCGTCTCTATATTCAACTAAAGCAACTGTTTTTTCTCCATATTTAATTGCCTTTGGCTTTCCAACTATACTATAAGCCTTTTCCTTTAATTCTTCAATTGTATATATCGGAACACTAATATCCTTTAGACTTTCTATAAGATCTTTTCTATTTGGATTAATTGCTATTCCTATTTCTGTAACAATAACATCAACAGAAGAACCCGGTGTAATTATAGTATTAACCTCGTCAACTATTGTAGGTATTCTTCCTCTTATTAACGGACTTATTACCAATGACATCTTCGATGCAAATGCTGTATCGGAGTGTCCTCCAGAAGCACCTCTTATTACACCGTCTGAACCGGTCAATACATTTACGTTAAATTTAGTATCAACTTCCAATGCAGATAAAATACACACATCCAGCATATTTACAACAGCTCCTTTATTAAAAGGGGAAGCATATAAATCAGCATCTATTTCATAATGATTAAAATTTCTACCCATTGATTCTCCTGAATAAGAATCAAAATCCTGAACATCTAATATTTTTGCAACTAAGCCTTCTTCCAATAATTCAACCATTGCATTAGTAATTCCACCTAAAACAAATGATGCTTTTACACTATCCTTTATCATAGATTCACGTAAAAATCTCGTTACTGCTAATGAAGCTCCGCCTGTCCCTGTTTGGAAAGAAAATCCATCTTTGTAATATTGAGACTTTGTAATTACTTTAGCCGCATATTCTGCAATTAATAATTCTTTCGGATTTTTAGTATAACGTGTAGCACCTTTAGCGATACCCTTAGGATCGCCTATTTTATCAACGACAACCACATAGTCAACATAATGTTGTGGAATACTTATTGGAGTGTTCGGATAATTTACCAAAGTATCTGTTATTACTACAACTTTATCTGCGTATCTTGCATCTACCTTTGCATAGCCTAATGAACCGCATGGTGCCTTACCTACAGTACCATTTACATTACCATATTCATCTGAGCTTGGTGCTCCTAAAAAAGCAACATCAATATGTATATCTCCTGAAACAATAGCTCTTGCTCTACCACCATGAGATCTAATAACTACGGGATTTTCCATGATACCAGATGATATAGCAGCACCCAATTTATCACGCAAACCGGAAGACGTTATATTTGTTACAACTCCATTTTTTATATGCTCAATTAAAGGTTCATGTACATTTGCTATTGAAGAAGGTGCTATTGAAATATTTTTTATCCCCAAATTTGCAATTTCTTCCATAACCATGTTTAATATATAATCTCCTTCACGGAAATGATGATGAAAAGATATTGTCATTCCATCCTTTAGACCTGTTTTTTTAATAGCATCTCTAATAGAATCTACTAATTTTGTTTTACCTGGAATAACGGGATTTATTTGGCGATTAGATTCAATAAATGGTCTAATATTTTCAGTTTCTCCTTCATATATGCCATTTTTATTTACATAATCATTAGAAATATTTCTACCTAATTTATTCATTACCATATTAATAATCCCCCTCTTTTATGATTCCAGCTGCTTTTGCTAAAGATAAAACTCTATACGCACGTTCAACTATAGGTTTGTCAACCATTTTGCCATTAACCGAAATAACTCCTGAACCTTTAGCCTCAGCTTCTCGTATACCATTAATAACATCAATAGCATTATCAATTTCTTTTTCAGTCGGAGTATAAACTTGGTTAACTAAAGGAATTTGTCTTGGATTTATAACTGATTTTCCATCAAAACCTAATTGTTTGATTAATGATACTTCTTTCAAGAACCCTTCTGTATTTTCAACATTAGAATAAACCGTATCGATTGCAGCAATTCCTTCTGCACGAGCAGCATGTAAAATCATACTACGAGCAAAAAATAATTCCTGACCGTCAGGATATCTTCTTGTTTTCATATTTGTAACATAATCTTCAGCACCCAAAGCTATGCCTATCAATCTTTTACTTGCTCTAGCTATATCTCTGGCGTTTAGGACTCCTTCTGCTGATTCAATTGCAGCCATCATTTTAGTAGTTCCTACTTCAATGTTATTTTCTTCTTCAACTTTTCTTATTACTTCTTCAACATCTATAATATCTTGGGCTCTTTCTGTTTTAGGTAAACGAATTACGTCAACCCCACCAAGCACTGCTGCTTCAATATCAAGATCCCCACCTGCTTCTAGAGAATTAATTCTCACTACTGTCTCTACACTTGAGTAATCAAATGTTTTTAATGCAAAATGTACTAATACTCTAGCAGAATCTTTTTCTTTTAATGATACGGAATCTTCTAAGTCAAACATTATAGAATCTGCACCATAAAGAGCAGCATCTCTTAGCATAGCAACATTTGAGCCCGGAAGAAACATCATAGTTCTTCTTAAACGTTCCATGTATCTATCTCCTTCCAATTATATTTTTTTACATCTAGTGCACGATTTACAGCTGTGATAGTTCTTGCTTGGATGGTGCAATCTAAAGCACCTTTATCTATTGCATCTACTGTAACTGATTTAATTCCAAGATTATCCAAAGTTTTTTTTATAAGTTCTCTTATTTGAACTCCATATTGTTTTTCAACACTTGAATCCAAATTAATAACTATCTTTTTTTCTTCATTTGGAGATACTGTAATCATAATATCACTGGATTCAACAGTACCTGCCACTGCGGTTTTTGTAATTTCCATATTATCACCTCTCTTACATTTTACAATTACCAACTCAACGTCATTATAAGCTAAAATTAATTTAATAAAAAGGATTTCTTGGTTTTTTATTGTATTTTTTTATTAAAATTTAAATATTTTCTGACAGCGTATTAAAATATTTAAAACTAAATTTTACAATCCCATATATATAATGTAAAATGTCTAATAAATCAATATATTATTAATATCAATCGGAGAATTAAAATGGATTATAATGATTACTATATTAAAATAATAAATAAATCGAATAAAAGAAAATATGAAAAAGTTATTCAACTTTTAGAAAAAGAAAACATTAGATTAGATAAGAATCTAGACTATACTTGTGGTATTTTTGATAATGATGATAAATTAATAGCTACGGGATCCTGCTATAAAAACACTTTACGATGTCTTGCTGTTGATAAATTTTATCAAGGTATGGGATTTATAAACAAATTAATTTCTCAATTAATTAATGAACAATATTCACGAGGAAATTATCACATTTTTATTTATACAAAATCTCATTTTCGTGATATATTTGTTGATTTAGGTTTTTTTGAAATAGAATATATTAAAAATCAAATTGTTTTTTTAGAAAATAAAAAAAATGGATTTAATAATTTTTTAAAAAGCTTGGAAACTTCAGATTTAAATAAAAATCAATCAATAGCTTCCTTAGTTATGAATTGCAATCCTTTCACTATTGGACATCAATATTTAATTGAAAAAGCTTCAAAAGAAAATGATATAGTTCATCTATTTATTGTTGAAGAAGATGCTAGTGTTTTTCCTTATAAGATAAGAAAAATGTTAATAGAAAAAGGTATATCTCATCTTTCTAATATTATAATTCACAGCACAGGTCCATATTTAATTAGTTCTTCTACTTTTCCAAGTTACTTTCAAAAAGATTCTAGAGAAGCGATTTCAAGTCAAGCTAATCTTGATAGTCATATTTTTAAAAAAATCGCAAATCATCTAAAAATAAATAAACGATATGTTGGAACAGAACCCCTTAGTTGCACTACAAAAGAATATAACAAAAGCTTAAATAATATTCTTAATAGTGCTGGAATTGAAGTTATAGAAGTTCCTAGAATTGAAAATAATGAAGATTTTATTTCTGCTTCAAAAGTAAGAGAACTCTTGCGAAATAATTATATAGAAAAAATAAAAGAATTTGTACCTAAAACTACCTATGACTTTTTAATTTCAAAACAGGGCAAAGAAATCATATCAAAAATACAACAGTTACAAAATGTTATACATCATTAATTATTATTTAAAAATCATGGTCTGTTGCAAAATAACTAAAAAAATCATTTTATAGCACTCCCATGATTTTTTAAATAACTTAAACTTAGACACCCTGTAATTTACAGATGGAATTGCAATTTTTGACATTTCTTTCTAATTGTGGTTAACTGCAAAAAAAAGTCAAAAATCATCGAAAATTTATCGATTTATTTTTCTATAAAGACAAAAGACTTAAATCATTTAAAAATATACTTATACATAACAAATCTGCCGCCCCTCCCGGACTTAAATTTCTTTCTATCAACACTTTATTATACTTATTCAATAATATTCTTATATCTTCTCCTTTAAGAATTTTTTCATACAATTTTTCAGCTTCTAATTTAACTTTTCTCCATTCTCCAATACCACCTCTATGAATCAAATTTCCATCTTCTACTTTTGTCATCAATAATATTAAAACTTCTAAAAATATTTTTTCGTGATCATATTCTTCATTTTTTCTTTTTTGTATATAAGGCAATATTTTATCCAATATAAAAGCATATCCACCGGCAGCTTCACCTCTAGGTCCTAATATTCCATATTTAACATACAATTTTTCTCCATAACTTTTAGCGTTTGACTCATTAATATCTGAAAAATCTTTTTCTATCAAATTCTTAGACATATTTTTTACTATTTGAAAAACCACATCAAAATCTATATATTTTGAATTATGATTTAATTTTAAATAATAACCAATAGCTCCTAAGATTAAGGCAAATGCAAAATTTAATCCTTTATGAGTATTTACATTATCAGTTGCCTCAAACATACTTTTTTCAGCTAATACTCCCTCTTTACGTAATTTATCAAATAAATTATTTATATCTTGTGAATTATTCTCATACCCTATTTTTAAATAATTTTCAAAATGATTTTGAAGTGAAAATGCACTATTGATAAAATGATAAATGTTCATATCACTATGTGATCCATTATCAAATCTGTCAACTAATCCGGGTTTAGGAGAAATTACAACTTCATATAAAATTGATCTTGTTGCCAGTGAAGCTATTTTTTTTAACTTTTTATTCAATGTGGTTTTTCTCCATTTCCGAAATAACAAATTCTTGAGAATGCTGTAGATGTTCATGAGTTATTAATGTAATCTGATTTATATCTCTATTTTTCATTCCTCTGTAAATCATAGAATGTTCAAAAATTGCTTCTTTTCTTCTTTGATCAGATAAAAGAGAAATTTCTCTAAAATATTTAAAATAAGTCTTAAATTGATTAACTATAGCCGTTAATCTTTTCATATCACTTTTTCTATAAATAAAATCATTGAATTTCTTAAAATTTTTAATAACTTTATCTATTTCTTCTAATTCATCATAATAATAGGCTTCATCTATTATTTTTTTCATCTCATCAAAATCTTCCTCTGTCATTTTTTCCATTGCCTTTATGGATGCCAGTGTATCTAACCATTTACGTATTTCATATATTTCATGAGCATCTTTGATACTTATTCCTTTTACAATTATACCTATTTTAGGCACCCTTGTGACTAAATTCTCACTTGTAAGTTGATTCATAGCATATCTGATTGGAGTTCTTGATAAATTCAACAATTCTGAACACTCATTTTCATTAATACGAGTTCCAGCCGGAATAAATCCTAAAACTATACTTTTTCTAAAGGCTTCATAAACAGATTCTTTTAAAGTTTTTGAAGAATTGAAATCTAAATTTTCTTTTACAATACTAATTACTTTCTTCATTTGTCTCTCCTAATTAAATAATAAATAAAATATCATTCAAAAAATTTAATCCATTATCATATATACTATATATTAATAAATACATATTTTCAATTTTTTCCGGAAATTTAACACTTAAAAATAAAAAAAATTAAAGATGACAAAAATAAACAACCAATTCTTAAACCGTCAGAAAAGAAAAACTTAAAAGATTTTTTTATAATTTTTTTTATTAAAATACCCTTTTTGCTGATAATTCAGCAAAAAGGGTAAGTATGTAAAATATTAAAATTTAAAATTATTTCTCCATAAAATCTACATAGTATACTTGATAAATTTCATCAATACTTGTAAATTCTTCTTCAAAGCCTGATTTAGAATTTGTTTTTATAATTCTATTTCTAGGAGCTATTGTATAGCTAAAATCTCCAACTTCAGAAAAATATTTTTGAAAATCACCGTTACTATTGTGAGTTATTATTGTTTCAACTTCACCCCTTATTTGCAGCTTTGGATATTTTTTAGCTAAAATTTCTTCGGCTAAATTTCTAAGTTGTTGTGAATTTATTTTTTGACCTATTGATATTGGTACAGATTCAAGTTGAATAGTTTCTAAAGGTCTTCCAATAAAATTACCCAATCTAGCAAACTTAACTTTATAATTTATTTGTGCAAAATTAGCAGGATTTTTTAATTCAGGTTCTTTTTTTTCTCTTAAAATTACATGTCCATTCAATTGGTATTTTCTGATATCGCCTTTTAATCTAACTGTACCTTCATCATCACCTACAGAAAACAAAAGTTCTCCATTATTATACAACTTAGCATCAGATGCAAAATCTAAAAGTTCATATTTATAATCTAATTGTAATTCTGTCATTTGATGTCTAATTGAATCTAATAATTCTTTTTTTGTAACTTTATCAAAGGGGTCAGATAATATATGAGTTGTCCCCCTAATTAATATTTTTTGTCCGGTACTTTCTACAATACCATCAACATTTATAGACACTGTAGCTTTTCTTTTTTCAACATCATCATAATAATATCTTGATAAATCGGAATCCGTAAAAGTAACTATAGCTTCTGCTTTTGATGTGTAAACAGAAGATAAAAGTGTTACAATAAGTGCTAATATATAAATCTTTTTTTTCAA